>JAEDGP010000040.1 GCA_016297405.1 Treponema sp. | reverse complement strand
CTTGGTTTAGTTGAACATATTAAATTATTTATTTATAATTTATAAGCCAAAAACTTTAAACTAAAAGCGTCTGTTTTGGAGGACATATGACAATATCAGAAATGCTGGGTCAGAGCGGCTTGCTTACTCTGCTTGGTATGTGTGTTGTATTCGGATTCCTTATCATACTTATTTTTAGTATGAAGCTGCTTCATGCTGTCGTTCATGCTTTAAAACTTGATAAGGGCGGTGCCGCTACAACTAAACCTAAAACTTCTTCAACGCCTGTGGCAGCTGCAAAACCTGCAGTTGATCAGGGAGCAATAATTGCTGCAATTGTAGCTGCAATTCATGAAAAAGAATCTAACTAGGAAAATATTTTAAGAGGTAAATTAAATGGCAAAAGCAAAAGTTGGAATTTCCGAACTTGTAATCCGTGATGCTCACCAGAGTCTTCACGCTACACGTATGACAACTGCAGATATGCTTCCTATCTGTGATAAGCTTGATAAAGTTGGTTACAAATATATTGAAGGTTGGGGTGGAGCAACATATGACTCATGTATCCGCTTTTTGAATGAAGATCCATGGGAACGTCTCCGCAAGCTTCACGCAGCACTTCCTAACAACAAGATCATGATGTTGCTCCGTGCTCAGAACCTTCTTGGTTACAAGCACTATGCAGACGATGTTGTAGACAAGTTTGTAGAAACAGCTGCTAAGAATGGTATCGGATGTTTCCGTATTTTTGATGCATGTAACGATCCACGTAACATGGAACGCGCTACAAAGGCTGCTAAAAAGTCTGGCGTAGATGTTCAGATGGCTATTTCTTATGCCGTTACTCCATTCCATACAAACGAAAAGTATGCTGAGCTTGCTAAGACTTACGCAGACTTTGGTGCAGATTCTATCTGTATTAAGGATATGTCTGGTCTTCTTAAGCCATACGAAGCTTATGACCTTGTAACAAAAATCAAGAAGGTTTGTGACCTTCCAGTAGAAATCCACTCACACGCAACAACAGGTCTTTCTGTTGCAACACTCCTTAAGGCTGCAGAAGCTGGTGCTGATATTCTTGATACAGCAATTTCTTCTATGTCTATGGGTACTTCACATTCACCTACAGAAACAATTGTAGAAATGCTTAAAGGTACTGACATGGATACAGGCCTTGATACAAAGCTTTTGCTTGAAATCGCTGCTTACTTCCGTGAAGTTCGCACACACTATTCTTCACTTGAATCTAAGTTCCTTGGAGCTGATACTCGTATCCTTCTTTCGCAGGTTCCAGGTGGAATGCTTTCTAATCTTGAATCTCAGCTTAAGCAGCAGGGTGCAGGGGACAAAATGGATGCTGTTCTTGCTGAACTTCCAAAGGTTCACAAGGCTGCAGGTTACGTTCCACTTGTAACTCCAACATCACAAATCGTTGGTACACAGGCTGTTATGAACGTTCTTATGGGACCATACAAAGTAATGACACAGGACTTCCGTAATTTGATTACAGGTAAGTTCGGTAAGCTTCCAACAGATGCAGATCCAGAACTTGTTGCTGCAGCTCTTAAGCAGAACAACATGGAAAAAGTTATGACTTGCCGTCCAGCTGACGAAATTGCTCCTGAATGGGACAAAATGGTAGAAGAATCTAAGAAGAACGGTGGAAACGGTTCTGACGAAGATGTTCTTACATACGCAATGTTCCCTAACGTAGCTCCAAAATTCTTTGCAGAAAGGGCTAAGGGACCAGTTGATGCTGCAACAGCATTCGCTAAGAAAGAAGCTCCAGCTTGTGCAAAAGCTTCTAACGGTGGTTCATACACAATTACAGTTAATGGTACAGCTTATAACGTAACATCTGACGGTAAGGGTAACGTAAATGTAAACGGTAAAGCTTACAATGTAGCAGTTGGAGCTCCTTCGGCTGCTCCTGCACCTGCTGCCGCTCCTGCACCTGCTGCTGTAGTTACAGGTGGTACAGATATTCCTTCACCAGTTGCTGGTACACTTTTGCGTCATGCAGTTGCTGCAGGAACATCAGTTAAGAAGGGTGACACAGTTATCGTTCTTGAATCTATGAAGATGGAACTTGAAGTAAAGGCTCCTTGTGACGGTACAGTTTCATTCAGCGTTCAGCCAGGTTCACAGGTAACAGCAGGTCAGGCTCTTGGTTCAGTTGGCGGTGCTGTTGCTGCTCCAGCTCCTGCTCCTGCTCCTAAAGCTGCACCTGCAAAAGCAGCACCTGTACCATCTCCTGTTGCAACAGGTGATGGTACACCAGTTCCTTCACCAGTAGCTGGAACACTTCTTCGCTATGCTGTAGCTGAAGGTGCTTCTGTAAATGCTGGTGATACAGTTATCGTACTTGAATCTATGAAGATGGAACTTGAAGTAAAAGCTCCAAAAGCTGGTAAAGTTCACTTTGTAGCTGCCACAGGTACTCAGGTTTCTAACGGTCAGTCATTGGCTGAAATTCAGTAGGTGGGTTAATGAATAGCTTAGTTCAGAAAAATACTTCAAAACATATTATTTTGATTTCTGTTTTTCTTCTTGCTGCAGCTGCAGTGCTTTCTTTTGGAAACCGCGTTTTCGCGCAGGATACAAATGATTCGCCTGCTGTTGTTGAAGCTAGCGAAAAAACAGGAATGGATAGAATAATTCCAGGTACAGAAGACTGGAATGGTAAGCATGATATTGCCGTTGGTTCTTTCTTTAAGAATATTTGGGAAACTACTGGCATCTACAAGATGACACATACAGTAACAGAAGAAGAACTTGCTGCAGAAAAAGCTGAAGAAAAAGCAATTGAAGCATCAAAAGCAAAAGGAAACGATGTTTTTGCTGCTACAGCTCCTGGCTGGCAGTATCTTTTGATGATTGCCATTGGTTTTCTTATCGTTTATCTTGGTGCAGGCCGTGGATTTGAACCTCTCCTTTTGATTCCAATCGGATTTGGAACAATTCTTGTAAACATTCCTGGAGCTGGAATGGGCAATGCACCAGATGGAATGCTTTCTATCATCTATAACGCTGGTGTTGGTAATGAATTCTTCCCAATGCTCATCTTTATGGGTATTGGTGCCATGACAGACTTTGGTCCGCTTATTGCAAATCCAAAGATGGCTTTGCTTGGTGGAGCTGCCCAGCTTGGTGTATTCTTTACATTGTTCGGAGTATCTTTGCTTAATCTTTTTGAAGGCATATTTGATTACAATATTCTTCAGGCTGCTGCTATTGCCATCATTGGTGGTGCAGATGGTCCAACATCAATCTATGTTTCTGCAAAACTTGCTCCAGAATTGATGGCTGTAATTGCCGTTGCCGCATATTCATATATGGCTTTGGTTCCAATGATTCAGCCTCCAATCATGAAAGCTCTTACAACTCAGAAAGAGCGTGAAATCCGTATGGAACAGCTTCGTGAAGTTTCAAAGACTGAAAAGATGCTTTTCCCTCTTATGCTTCTTGTAGTAACATTGCTCTTACTTCCTACTGCAGCTCCTCTTATCGGTATGCTTGCATTCGGTAACTTCGTTAAGCAGTGTGGTGTTGTTGAACGTCTTTCAAAGACAATGGAAAATGAATTGATGAACATTGTTTCAATTCTTCTTTCTCTTGGTGTTGGTTCTCAGATGACTCCAGAAAAGATCATTAATGGCCGTTCATTTGGAATTATCGTTCTAGGTCTTGTAGCATTCTGTGTTGCAACTGCAGGTGGTTTGCTGATGGCAAAACTTATGAATGTATTCCTTCCAAAGGGAAAGAAAATCAATCCACTTATTGGTTCAGCAGGTGTTTCAGCTGTTCCAATGGCTGCCCGTGTAGCAAATAAGGTTGGTCAGGAAAACGATCCTATGAACTTCCTTTTGATGCATGCTATGGGTCCTAACGTTTCAGGTGTAATTGGAACTGCAATTGCTGCAGGTGTATTCATTGCAACATTTGCTCACTAATAAATCAGTTCATTAAATGATAAAGGCTGCCCTTTTTAAGTTCGGAAGGGCACCCCTAAAGTTGGATAAAACTGTTCAATTTTAGCAGGTGCGCTTTGGTTCTGAAAGCTTTTGGGGCAGCCTTTTTTAGTTTTTCTGAATGTATGTTGCTTTTGGTCTTGCTGTGATATCTACGCGTCGGTTTTGTGCCCGTCCTGTTTCCGTGTCATTTGGAGCCACAGGTTTTGTAGCGCCGTAACCTTTGTACGAGAAAATACTTTGAGGTATTCCTTCTTCCACAAGGGCATTCATCACGGTTTTCGTTCGTTCGATGCTCAAGTTCATTTGACCTATCGGTTTTCCAAGATCTGCTGTATGACCTTCCACAAGCACAGTGAATTCGTCATTTTTTACCGTTTCTGCAAGAATTTCGGCAATCTTCTTGATTCTGTTTTTCTCTTCTGGCAGAAGTAAAGGGCTGTCTGGAATAAATTTAAGATTAACGGAAAATACCAGACCGTCCTTTCCATTTTTTACGCTTACATCAGGAATCTTCTTGTCAAATATCCATTGTTTTACTGCCCGAAGTTTTGCGTAGTAATTTTCATCCTTTAATGGTAACTGGATATCATGGATAAGTTGTTCTTTGTTTAAAAGAATCACAACTTTTCCTTGTTTCAGCAGTTCACGATTTTTTTCGTTTACGATGATTTTAAGTGCTTCATCACGGGAAATGACTGGGTCTGTTCTGTTTCTACCATAGACTTTGTAGGCCCGGATGTAAAGGGGATCTATTCCAACTCTCTCTTTGTAATCGTCGATGTTGTCTGAGTAGTGGTATTGGATTATTCCTCTTTGTTTTGCAATGGGATTTTCTACCATGTTTTTTTCAAAAATCAGATTCATGTTTTCGTCCCTGATTTCAGGAAAGAAACATGGCTGAACTTCAGTAGAAATGTATTCTCCGTGGACAGGAAGTTTTCCCCTTGCGTCGATGATGATACCCGTATAGCCTCTTGTGGCAATGGTTTCGATAGGTACTTCTGGTGTATACGGATATTGATGTTTTACCAGATATGTGCTGATCTGCTTTGTGTTTACAAGATTTTTTGTATTCATTGTTTTGCAGTCGCGGGAAATGTATTCTGGAGTGCGCTTGCCGTTCTGGATTATGTCTGTAAGCTGTTCAAGAGTCATCAAATTGTTTTCAACTATGTCGCCAAGACTGTCAGTAGAATCAACGAAAAGTGAAAGCAGGGGGTCTTTCATCATTGCTGGAGTCTTGATTTTCATTATGCTGGCTGCTGAATTTTTTCCTGCCGGCATTTCAAGTCCCGAGCTTTCCAGATCCATTGAAAGTTCAGACTGAAAATCTCCATTAATCCAATTGATTTTGCTTCTTGATTCGATTGTTGGCTGACAGATGCCAGGCAACATAATTGCTGTGCCAAACAGCATTGCAATGATTTTTTTCATATTTATAATTTCCCGCTTTATTATCGGCAATTACTCTTTCAGTCTAAAGGCAAATATCCCATTGATTGAAGGGCCCATCTGGCGCATTCTTTTGTTCCTGAAGGTAATCTTATGTCATATTCCTGGTCGGGTGGGGTAAGCTGCTTTGTGAGTGCTAGATTTAGCCTAAGGAATTCTGTTTCGTCAATGCGCATGTATTTTGCAAGGGCCATGATGTTTACTTCATCTTTTACACGAATGTAGTCGAAATCATTAGCGTTGCAGTAAAATTTTTCGCCAAATTCGTCTTTTGCCGTTGGAAAGGTAATATCGTATTTTTTCTGGTTGTCGCAAACTTCGGCTATAGCCAATAATTTTGGAACGTAAAGACATGCCTGATCTGAAAGGAATCCATTTTCGCTTAGATACCAAAAATCCCGGCTTTGCCCTTTTTTAATGGCCCTGGCCATTGCTCCGGCACCGCAGTTGTAGGCTGTAATTGCCAAAAGCCAATCGCCGAATGTATTGTAGTTTTCCTGGAGTTTGATTAAGGCTGCGTTCGTTGATTTCCATGGATCGAACCTTTCGTCTATATAGTCATTGTATCGAAGATTTGGCGCAATGCTGTTCAACATAAATTGCCACATTCCGCAGGCATTTGAAGGAGATACGGCTTTTGGATTGTAATCAGATTCAACTATGGGCAGATATTCAAGGAAAGAAGGTAGCCCTCTTTTTTCAATTTCGCTACGAACATAGATCCTGTAAGGAGTAGCTTTGTCCAGAATGTTGTAAAGCCATTGTCTGTGGGTTGTCAGATATTTTTGTTTCAGAACCTGGACTTTTTCTTTTTCGGCAAGGTTTATGTCGATGGCAAAAAGATTTGCTGTCAGAAAAAAAAGCGTCAGAAAGATAAATGGAATCTTCTTTTGGAAGTTCATTAGAGTTTTTCGCCCAGGTAGATACCTGCCCATTCCCAGTTTCCGTTGATTTCAGGGTCTCGGGGGTAATTCACTTTTCTGAAGTACAGATACCAGGTGGAAACATACTGGCTCCATCCCCAGGTTCGTAAATAAGCTTCGTTTGCATTTGAAAGTTCGTCAAGCTCGGCGTTGTACCTTACTTTGTTTCCTCTCATGTAGCTCTTCAAAGAAAATTCTTCGGCCTGATCGGAGTCGATTTCGTCCTGCTTCCATGAAATCGAAAAAAAGTTGACTTTGGCTTTATATCGGTCCAGTGCTCTCCAGTCATAGTTTCGTATGGCTTTTTTGATCGCATTTTCCAATGCAGAAAGGCTTTCAAACGTCCAGTCCTTATCGGATTTGCTGAAGCCCACAATCTGCCGCGCTTTTTTGAATGCATTTGGCTCACCGGAAATCTGAATTGTGGAAGAATCTGGCTGGGCTAGAAACATGGTATAGGCTTTCAATGCTTCGTCCCATTCATTCTCCTTTTCATATTCAAGGGCAAGGCGCAGATAAAGTTCTGTAATGCTTACGTTTGCAGGGAATCGGTTTAAAAGATCTGTGAAATATTTTATCCTTACTTTAGAGTTTTTACTGATTCGGATAAGTTGTTGCAGGCATTCAAAGTGAATCGACTTACCTTTAACAGAAAGATCAGGGTAGTTTCTAAGGATTCTGTCGTAATAGTATTCTGCAATAGGTTCAGCGCCGGTTTTTCTGTAAGCTTCTGCTGTAAGACCAAGCCAGTACGCGTTGTATATGTCGTCCGGATGGTCTTCTACCCAACTCGTAAGGAAAAGAATCAAATCCTGATTCTTTTCAAGAAGCATGTAGTTCAATGCAATTTTATTTACTATTGAGTATCGCTGTGTCTGATCCAGGGTTTCGTTCTGCAAAAGATTAGCCAGTTTTTCCTGGTCCTCTATTAAAATCTGTTTGCTGTCTTTTTTTGATGAAGTCTTGCAGTCAGTAAGAAAAAATGGAATGACTGCCACGAATACCAATGAAAAAAACTTTGTCTTATGCATAGTATTTGAATTTACCATGATAATAACCGATTGGCAAGATAGGCGTTTATGTAGTATTCTATTAAATTAATTGTGGTTTAAATTTTTTTTCGGGAAGTTTCTGATGGACAAAAAAACAACAAATCTGAAATTTTTGAATACTATGCTGGCTTTTGGAATGCTGGCTATTTTCATTGGATTTCTTATTATTGTGGGATTTTCCGGTGATTCGGGTATTTTGGCTTTATCCCTTTGGCCATTGGTTCTTTGTCTTGCAGGCTTTATTTTTCTTTTCTGTTTCATAGTTTTTTCCAGGACAGCTTTCAAGCTGTTTCTTGGAGTCATGTTCACCCTTAGCGGTGTTTTTTCCCTTCTTGTTTCCCAGAAAATCATTCCATGGTCCATGGAAGAGTGGTGGCCAATGCTTGTGGTTTTTGCAGGAATTTCCCTGTGCTGTTGCTGTTTTATAAATGTCAGGCGTGTTTCTATTGGTTATTCCTTTTCTGCTCTGTTCATGATCCTTCTTGGGGTTCTTTTTTTGTTTTATTCATTTGATGTGATTACGATTTCTCTTCGTGAACTTATGGTAAAAATCTTTCCGGTTATTCTGATTCTTGCCGGTTTCTTTCTGGTTGTCCTTTATTTTCAGCGAAAAGCAATTATGAGGATGCTGCCAGAAGATGCGAAAAGGCGAATCGAAGAAAGCTGTGAATCTGAACAATTTCAGGACGAAAACATTTGATTTTTAGATTAGCGGGCAAAAAATTATGGATTTTCTCATTTCTTGCAGAAGCGCTCTTAGCCGTTTCTTGTGCCAGTGCGCCCAAAACTGTTCTGTCAAAAGAAGTGCATGATATCTATGAACCTGAAGATTCTGGGATTGCTATAGCTGTTGATAATACTGGTCAGAAAAAGAATAAGGATTATCCGTTTTTTTTCAAAATCGACCAGCAGATAATGAATCTGATAGAAAATGGAAGTCCTGATTCCCTGAAGAAAGCCTACATGGAAATAAAAGCGATTGATGACACTTCTGAAGATCAGGCAAAAATTCTCTATTATATAGAAGCTTCAATCATGCAGATGGTTTGGCCATCGGAACGTTTTGATGTGGAAGTTCCGGCGTTGTCAAGCCAGAATGCCTACAGCGGTGCCATAAATTCTGCCCGTGAACAGATTTATGACATGAGTACAGGTAATGGGGATTTTTTGGCCGTAGTGCTTCCGTCGCTGGTTGTTACTCAGACATCTGATGTTTCGTCTTTTTTTGCCGATTCTCAAAGCGCTTTGAAAAAAGCCCTTGAGAAAGCACCGGATTCTGTTCTGGTTAATTACCTTTTAGGGGTTTTGTACTCCAAACATGGCGAGCCCAAAAAAGCTCTTGGGTTCTTTGAAAGGGCCTGGAGAGGAGCAGCTGAAAACAAAGAAACGAATCTTGCATATTTGACGTGTCTTTATGAATGTGACAGATATGCTGAAGCGAATAGCCTTTTGGGAACTGCAATGATTCGCTTTCCTCAGGAAATATCATTTAATAAATTGAAAGCCAGGGTTGCTTTTGCAGCAGGAGATTATGTTACTGCAGAGGACAATATCAATCGCGTTCTGCAAAAAGATCCTAATGACCTGGATTCTTTTCTTTTTAGGGCCAGAATCCTTGTGGAAAAAGAAGATTACATCCATGCTGCATCTTTGCTTGATGTGTATGCAAGGCAGGACAGTTCTTCCAAAGAGTATCTTCTTTTGCGCTCCCGCCTTCAGCTGGATTGGAGTCATAATATACCTGCGGTAATGGAAACTGTTTCTCAGGCCCTGGTAAATTACCCTGGGGATAAAGATGTTTTGCTTTTTGCTGCAAAAGTTTCGAATGTTACCGGTATGGATATAAATGGAAAGTCTGCGGATGAATATGCTGAAGCGGTTCTTGCTAAAAGTCCTGGAGATAGGGAAGGTGTTCAGTATGCTATCGAAGGTCTAGTTCGCAGAAAAATGTGGGATAAAGCTTATGGATACAGCTCGGCATTTGTAAAACAGGATAATATTTCCAGAGAAATGCTTTTAAAACATATTGAAATTTGTCTGGCGTTAGGTAAAAACGACGAAGCTTGGAATACTGTCCTTCCCATTTATAAAAAAGATGCAAAGAACGAAGATGTTCTTCAGGCATATATAAACGTGCTTTCAAGCATTGGGAAAACATCTGAAGCGATGAGTCTTATAAATGAGCTGCTTTCATCAGCTCCTTCAAAAATGAAAAGTTACCTCTATTATAGAAGAAGCATTCTTCAGAGTCGTGAAAGCGACAAGCTTTCCGATTTGCGTTCAAGCATCATTGCATATCCGCGAAACAGTGATGCTCTGTTCAGTCTTTACGAAGTTTACTATAAAAAACAGGATTACAGAAAAGCCCAGTATTATCTTAAGCAGGTGGTAGCTCTTCGTCCAAATGATGCGGAGATCATCTCTCTAAACGAAAAACTTTCTGCCTATTTAAAATAGGTTTGCTTTACTTATAGGCTCATTCATTTTCTTGACGATTTTAACGGTTGTGTGTTATTCTATTAGAACCGATTTTTGTCGGCAATTTAATAAGTAAAGGATTTTTTTATGTCATTTATTTCATTTCTCGAGGGTGAAAGCCAGTCGGGCACAATGGCAATGCTCATGCAGATTGTTCCATTTATCCTCATCATTTTCATTTTTTATTTCTTCCTTATTCGACCTCAGAACAAACAGAGAAAAAAGACTGAAGAAATGATTGCAGCTCTTAAAAAGGGTGATAAGGTTGTTACAATTGGTGGCATTCATGGCGTTGTTTCTTCAACAAAAGAAAAGACAGTTGTTGTGAAGGTAGACGATAACTGCAAGATTGAATTCTCTCGTTCTGCGATTGCCAACGTAGAAAATAATGCTTCAAACGAAGCTAAAAAAGATATTTCAGCAGAATCTGCTGAGGAAAAAAAATAAACGGAGTTAAAAAAGATGAATAAACGCACTCGTTTTGTCATTCTTCTTGCTGTTCTTGCATTGTGCTTTGTTTTCCTTCTTCCATCTATTAAGTGGTATGGATTTACACCTGCAAATGTAAAAGACAATGCTGTGAAATCATTGGAAAACATTCGCGATACAGCTCAGAAAAACGCACGTGAAGATGTAGCTGAAATCATTAAGACAGAAGATTTTGCAGCTTCTGTAGATAAACTTATTGACGCTTATAGCAAGAACAAAGATGTTTCTGTTGAAGAAGTAGATGCAGATCTTTCTTGGGTAAAAGAAGTTGCAGCAAAAAGATATTCAAATTCAGGAAAATCTGTTCCTTCAGATATGAATGTGAAGGCAATTCTTTCTGTGTATCCAAAGACAGATGGTAAGGATCTTCTTGTTAAGGATATGAACGATTATCGCGCAGTTCTTGTAAGCGAAAAGGAAGCTGGTTATCGTAAGCTTTATCTTGATGCAAAAAAGAACAATCAGAATTCCGTAAAGCTTGGTCTTGATCTTGCCGGTGGAACAAATATCATCATCAAAGCAGATCTTGATGCAGCTGAATCTGAATTCAATGTTGGCGACAATAAAATTGATTCTTCAACATTCAGAAAGAATGCAATGGAACAGGTTCTTGATAATCTAAAGAATGGCATTGACCGCTTTGGTCTTTCTGAGCCTGTAGTACGTCAGATGGGTGATGATCGCATCTATATGGAAGTTCCTGGTGAAGAAGCAGCAAATGATGTTCGCGCAGTAATTCTCGGTAAGGGTATGTTGAACTTCCGTCTTGTAAACAATGAAGCTACTACAAAATTCATGAACTATTATGATACTCATGGATTTGATAGCGGAACTTTTGATGCAGATGGCAACCTTGTTGAAGCTGCTAAAGCTCTTATTCCAGAAGGTCACGAGCTTCTTGGTCATTATGTAAAGGATGCATACGGAATTGATGTTCGCGAAGAACGCATCAAGGACGGTAAATATATTGGCTGCCCATATTTTGTTGTTGAATCAAAGCCTGCCCTTGAAGGTAATTACATAACAGGTGCAAAAATCGGTGCTGCCGATATGACTGGTCAGCCAACTGTAGACTTCACCTTGGATTCTGATGGTGGAAAGATTTTTAAGGCGTTTACCGGTGCACACATAAATGAACCAATGGCTCTTGTAAGTGATGGACGCATCAAGTTTGTTGCAAATATCAACTCGGAAATTGAAAATAACGTTCGTGTTACAGGTTTTTCTTATGATGACTGTCTTGTTATGCAGAAGGTTCTTCAGTCTGCATGGCTCAATGTTCCTCTTGAAATTGAAAGTCAGGAAAAGATTTCAGCAAGTCTTGCTGATGATGCAAAGAAGCTTGGTTTGCAGGCAATTATTTTTGGTCTTTTTGCCGTAATGGTATTTATGCTTGTTTATTATAAGGGTGCTGGTTTCAATGCGGTTGTTGCACAGGTTTTGAACCTTTATATCATGTTCAGTGTTCTTTCGGCTTTCAATCTTACACTTTCACTTTCATCAATTGCTGGTATGATTCTTACAATCGGTATGGCGGTAGATGCAAACGTAGTTATCTTTGAACGCATTAAGGAAGAGCTTTATCTTGGAAAGAGTCGCGCTGCTGCAATTGCTGCAGGTTTTGACAATGCTTTCTGGGCTATTATGGACTCTAACATCACAACATTCATCGCAGCTATCTTCCTTTCTCAGCTTGGAACAGGTGCAATTCAGGGATTCGCAATCAGCCTTGCTGTTGGTGTAGTTTCTTCTGTGTTCACTGCTTTGTTCGTATCCAGATTGATGTTTGACTTCAATACTGAAGTAATACATCACAAAAATGTAAGCATCAGCTGGAGGGTTAAATAATGATTAGAAAAACAATTAATTTCAGCAAGGGTTTCTTGCCAGCAGCAATTGTCAGCATTGCAGTCATTGCTTTGGGTGTAGTTGGATTCTTTACTGTTGGTATCAATTTTGGCGGTGATTTTGCACCTGGACTTATTGAATCCGTAAAGATTGATGCTGATAACATTTCTGTTGAAGATGTTCGCGTTTCTCTTAGTGGCATTTCTGGTGTTGATGTAAAAAAGACAGGTGAAGACGGAAAAAGCTTTCAGTTAAGTGTTCCTGTTGTCGGTTCAGATGGTCAGAGTGCAGATGAAAATGAAGCAAAGTCAGAAACCGTTGTTGTTCAGGCTTTGAAAGATAAGTATGGTGCAGATAAGGTTACTGTTGTTTCAACAAATTATATCAGCAAGAGTTTCTCTGATTCTCTTGCTAAGAAATCGGTTTTGCTTCTTCTTGTAACTGTTGTGCTCATTTGGATTTATGCAACAATTCGCTTTCATTGGGATTTTGCCTTAGGTTCTATAGTTGCGTTGCTCCATGATGCTGCATTCATGTTTACATTTATCATTTGGGCTGGAAAGTTCATGAACTTGAGCTTCAACACAACTGTTCTTGCTGCTGTCCTTACGATTATCGGTTACTCAATCAACGATACAGTTGTTATTCTTGACCGTGTTCGCCAAAACATCAAGCTTGGAAAATTTACAAAGTTCAATGACATTCTGGATAAGTCTCTTTCAGAGTCTTTGGGAAGATCTATCATTACAACTTTAACAACATTGGTTGCAATTCTTCCATTGTTCATTATTTTCTCAATCTACATCGGAACAAATCCTTCTGCTTCAACAAGTGTTGTTTCAATCAAGGATTTTTCAATCGCCTTAATGGTTGGTCTTTTGAGTGGTTGTTATTCTTCGTTGTTCATTTCAAGTGGTTTTATCTCCCTTTGCAGAAAGAACTGGAAGCCAGAATATGGTATCCATCATTCTAACAAAGGTGATAAAGGCGTACTTCAGATGGATTCCGGTGTTGTAGTGTAATTCATTGAATTGGCATTGTGCCAATATAAAAAAGACTGTCCAATGGGAATCGTATTGGACAGTCTTTTTTTTTGTGCTAGAGTATTGTTATGACTGTGTTAAGTGCAAAAGTTATGGGGTATTGTATGGGCGTTCGGCGTGCTGTTGATGCAGCTCTGAAAGCTCTTGAGGAAAATGAAAATGTTTATTCTTTAGGGCCTTTAATCCATAATCAAACTGTGCTTGATTTACTGTCATCAAAAGGGCTTGGAATTATTGAAGAATCCCAAATTGATTCATTGAAAGAGAACAGCACTGTTATAATTCGTGCTCATGGTGTTCCTCCTGAAGTTCTGGATGCATTAAAGAACCGAAATTGCAATGTGATTGATGCAACCTGCCCAAGAGTTGTTGCAAGTCAGCGAAATGTGCAAAAGTATTCTGAACTAGGATATACGGTTATTTTGGCTGGAGATAAAAATCATGGGGAAGTTATTGGAATAGCAGGTTATGCTGGTAAAGATTTTTATCTTGTTCAGAACAGTGATGAAGCCAAAAGACTTGCGGACAATTTTGATGGAAAGAGTAAGGCTTTTTTGCTTAGTCAGACGACTTTTAGTCCTGTTGAATTTGAGTGTATTGGGAAGGAATTTCAGCATAAATTCAGTGAATTTAAAGTGATGAATACTATTTGCTCTGCAACGAAGGAAAGACAGGATGCGTTGGTGGAGCTTTGTCCGTCTGTTGATGGGGTGCTTGTTGTTGGCGGAAAAAATTCTGCAAATACCAGGCGGCTTTATCAGATTGCATGCAAATATTGTTCCAAAGTTTTACTCATTGAAAATGCGGGCCAAATTACTGACGATTTTTTAACTCTTGAAAGGATTGGGATTACAGCCGGAGCATCTACGCCTGATGTGGTTATTGATGGGGTAAAGGCAAGGCTTTTTGGGAAATAGATGTCGCCAAGCGTGGAAGAGTTTTTTGCGAAGCAAAAAAGTGCAGGCGCAATTTTGTGCCCGCACCGAGCCTTAGGCGGGCTTTGGAAGGCGCCTTTCGCCACCTGTTTGGCGCTCTTTGTTTTTTGTTGAAATAGAAGTTTTTATCGTATATAATTTAATAATTATGACAAGATGTTTTACTATGTTGAAGCCTGGTGTTTTGAATCGCAGGCTTGTTGGCGAGGTTATTTCTCGTCTTGAAAGGAAAGGCCTTAAACTTGTTGGCCTTAAGATGATGTTGATTTCTCCTGAACTTGCAGCTAATCATTATGCGGAGCATAAGGAAAAGCCGTTCTTTGGTGAATTGACTAGCTATATTACTTCTGCTCCTGTTGTTGCAATGGTTTGGCAGGGTGATAACTGTGTTCAGATTGTTCGTAAGCTTGTTGGAAAAACAAGTCCTTCTGAATCTGAACCAGGCACAATTCGTGGTGATTTCTGCGCTCATACTCAGATGAATGTTATCCATGCTTCTGATAGTGATGAAAGTGCTGCTCGTGAAATCGGTTTGTTCTTCAAAAATGAAGAAATCATTGATTGGGAAGATAATCTTTCCAGCTGGATTTAATTGATCTAACTTCATTGAAAAATATCAAAAGAATAAAGAAGGTGTATGTCATGGAATCTAAGACTGTTGGTGTGCTTGGCGGTGGTGCCTGGGGTACTGGTCTTGCTCAGGCTCTTGCTCGTGGTGGCCATAAAGTTTCAATGTGGGCTTTGGAACCTGAAGTAAAAGAGTCTGTAAACAATGAACATGAAAATAAAAGATATTTGCCAGGTTATAAGCTTTCGCCTAATCTGACTGTTTCGAATGATATCGTTGAAGTTGCAACTGATAAGGATTTTATTATCATTGCATCACCTTCTTTGTTTCTTGCAAGCACCATCAGAAAGATCACAAGTGTGCCTAATATTGCAGAGGGTGAATCTGTAATTTGTGCTTTGACAAAGGGCTTTGTTCCTTCTAAAGGCGGTCCAAAGCTTGTTCTTGAAACAATCGAAAATGTTCTTCCTGGTATCTATAAAGGAAAAACTGTTTATGTAGCCGGTCCAAGTCATGCTGAAGAAGTGGCTGAAGGTAAGCTCACTGGTCTTATTGCAGCCAGCGAAAATGCAAAGAATTCAATCAAAGTTCGTGAACTTTTGCGCGTGCCTGGTATTGTGGCTTTTTCAAGCTTTGATGTTGTTGGGGTTCAGATTTGCTCTGCCGCAAAGAATGTAATTGCGGTTGTTTATGGTGCACTTGATGCAGTAAGTGAGCATTCTCAGACTTTTGGCGACAATTCAGAAAGTCTTTTGATGGCTGCCGGCTTGAATGAAATTCAGGAATTGGGTAAGGCGATGGGAGCAACTCATTCGGAAACCTTTACTTCAATTGCAGGTGTTGGTGACCTTGATGTTACTTGTAAGAGTCGTTTTGGCCGCAATCGTCGATTTGGAAAGGATATCATCAATACAGATATCCTTTCCAATTTCAAGAATCTTGATGACTTGATTGCAAATATCTCAAAAATCGGCTATTTGCCAGAAGGTGCCGTTGCGTGCAAATATATTCATGAAATTTGCGAACAGAAAGGAATTAAGCTTCCTATTTCTGACGGACTTTATCGTATTTTGAATAAGGAAATTCGTCCTATGGACTTCCTTGATGAAATCATTAATTTTGGAAAAAGTATAAATGCTTGAAAAATTGACAGGAACCTTCAGTAATATTGTTCGTTCTATCAGCGGCAATTCAAAGATTACTGAAAAAAATATTGAAGATACAGTTGAACAGATTAAGATGGCTTTGCTTGAAGCCGATGTTAATCTTCGTGTTGTTCGAAGGTTTGTAAACAGCACAATTGAAGAAGCTAAGGGCGAAAAGGTTCTGAGGGCCGTAAATCCTGGGCAGCAGTTCGTAAAAATCATACATGATAAGATCGTTGCTTTGCTTGGGGATGAAAAAGATGCTCTTCATCTTAAAGGGCCTGACACGACTAGCGTAATTCTTTTGCTTGGTTTGCAGGGTGCTGGTAAAACAACTGCTGCTCATAAACTTGCGGCTAAGCTGAAGAAGGATGGTCGTCGTCCAATTCTTGCGGCTTGTGACCTTGTGCGTCCGGCTGCGGTTGAACAGCTTTCTGTTCTTGGTGAAAAAATTGGAGTACCTGTATTTAAGGAAAACTCCAAAGATGCTGTAAAGAATGCCGAAGAAGCGTATAAGTTTGCAAAGAAGAACCAGTATGATACTTTGATTATCGATACAGCCGGACGTCTTCAGATTGATGAAGAAATGATGGCTGAACTTGTGAAGATCAAGAAGAATGTTACTCCAGATGAAGTTGTTCTTGTTGCTGATTCCATGACTGGTCAGAATGCTGTTGAAATTGCTAAATCCTTTGATGAACAGCTTGGTTTAACAGGCATTATTCTTACAAAATTTGACTCTGATGCCCGTGGTGGTGCAGCTTTATCTCTTAAGACCATTACCGGAAAGCCAATTTTGTTCATTGGTACTGGCGAAAAAACTGAAGATTTTGAAGTTTTCCATCCGGATCGTATTGCTAGCCGCATTCTTGGCATGGGCGATGTTGTTTCCCTTGTTGAAAAAGCTCAGGAAACTGTGGATCAAGAAGAGGCTGAACGTCTGCAAAAGCGTATGGCTCGTAACGAGTTTACGTTGGAAGATATGCTTGCCCAGTTTCAGCAGGTTAAAAAAATGGGATCTATGGAATCTCTTTTGCAGATGATTCCTGGAGCCAGCGCTATGGGCGGTCAGATGCCAGATATGTCTTCTATGAAAAAAAATGAAGCTATCATTCAGTCTATGACTAAAAAGGAAAGGGCTAACCATTTAATTATCGGGCCAAGCCGCCGCAAACGTATTGCGCAAGGTTCTGGTACAAGTGTTCAGGATGTGAATAAACTTATTAAGCAGTTTGAAAAGACTAAGCTTGCAATGAAAAAGATTTCCAGAAATAAAGGGTTGCAGGGAAAACTTATGAGTCAGCTTGGCGGCGGCGATCTTCAGGCTTTGGCAAGCAAGCTTGGTGGGTTGCGCTGATTGTAATTTTCTTGCTGTAAAAGCAAAATAAAGGCTATCCTGTACGTCTGGTGGACAGTAACTACAAATCTGTATTGTTTTCTGTTATTTGTTTTAGACGTGGTGAAGTGCACCCCTAAAGTTGGACAAATAAAGTTCAATTTTAGGAGGTGCATTT
>JAEDGP010000116.1 GCA_016297405.1 Treponema sp. | reverse complement strand
ACCACCGGCGCCTCTGACCGGGCGCCTTACACAGGAGTTGATATGAAAATTGGTGTTCGAAAAATCTTGGTGGGTACAATTATTTTTGCATCCTTTTTTTCGTCATGTTCCAACAGAAAGGAAAAGATTTCTGTACTTAGCCGTGAAGACGGATCTGGAACTCGTGGAGCTTTCATCGAACTTTTTGGCATTGAAAAGAAAGATGCCAGCGGTAAAAAAGTTGACTACACAACAGATGAAGCTGCCATTACAAATTCCACTGCAGTAATGCTTACAAGCGTTGCCGGCGATAGATACGCAATCGGCTATGTTTCACTTGGATCGCTGAATGATTCGGTAAAAGCTGTAAAAATCGATGGTGCTGAAGCTACCGTGGCGAATATCAGCAATGGTTCCTACAAAATCAGTCGTCCGTTCAATATTGCAGTAAAAGATGAACTTTCATCTGCTGCACAGGATTTTGTGAATTTTATTGTAAGCGATGAAGGTCAGAAAGTCATCGCCGCAAACAAATACATTAAAATCCAGAATACAAAGGCTTATTCTTCAAGCAAAGCTGGCGGAAAGATTGTAATTGCCGGTTCTTCTTCAGTTTCTCCTGTTATGGAAAAATTGATTGAAAGCTACAAATCCGTAAATCCTAACGCAAAAATCGAACTTCAGACTTCTGACAGTACAACAGGTGTTACAAACGCAATCAACGGAACCTGCGATATTGGTATGGCAAGCCGAGGCCTTAAAGATTCAGAAAAAGCAAAAGGTGTTGCAGAAATTACAATTGCAATAGATGGCATTGCCGTAGTTGTAAACAAAGAAAACCCTGCTGCAAATCTTACAAAAGTTCAGGTTGAACAGATTTTCACTGGAAAAATTACAAAGTGGAATGAAGTAAAATAACAGAAAGTTATTGATTGCAAGGGGCTGTCCAATAAGTAATGAGTGTAGCGCTCATTGAGCCCTTCGACAGGCTCAGGAACCACTCGTCGAAATGACTGCTACACTAAATGTGGTGGTTTCGATAAACTCAACCACCGTAATGCAAACTTATTGGACAGCCCCTTTTTTAATTTAACAAAAACTTAACAACACACTCTTAATAACTTAACAAACAATATTTAAATTAAATCTATGAAAATTAAAGAAAAATTTTGGGAAATTATTTTCCTGGTTGCGGCAGGATTTAGTATTCTTGCTGTTTTGCTTATCTGTTTGTTTTTGTTTGCGAATGGAATTCCTGCTATGCATAAAATCGGTCTTACGAATTTTATGTTTGGAACAAAGTGGAAACCTGGAAACGATCTGTATGGCATCTTTCCAATGATTGCAGGAAGTCTTTACGTTACAGCTGGTGCAATTCTTACTGGTGTTCCTGTTGGTCTTATGACTGCAATCTTTTTGTCTAAGTTTTGTCCAAAGTGGCTGCACAAAATGTTAAAGCCGGCAATTGATTTGCTTGCTGGTATTCCAAGCGTGGTTTACGGCTTTTTCGGACTTATGGTGATTGTACCTTTTGTGCGGAATGTTTTTGGTGGAAACGGTTCTTCTATTCTGACGGCAAGTTTGCTTTTGGGAATGATGATTCTGCCAACTATAATTTCTGTTTCGGAAACTGCGCTGAATGCGGTACCTCAAAGTTACTACGAAGGAAGCCGGGCTTTGGGAGCTACTCACGAGCGAAGTGTTTTTTTGACTATGCTGCCAGCTGCAAAAAGCGGAATTATGGCGGGAATAATTCTTGGAATAGGCCGAGCCATTGGCGAAACCATGGCGGTAATCATGGTTGCAGGAAACCAGGCTCGCCTTCCTGATTCAGTTTTAAAAGGTGTGCGAACTCTTACTGCAAATATTGTTATTGAAATGGGTTATGCAACAGATTTGCACAGGGAATCGTTGATTGCAACTGGTGTTGTGCTGTTTGTATTTATCCTTTTAATTAATCTTAGTTTTAATCTGGTGAAAAATAGAGGTAGTAAATGAGCGATTTTCTTTTAGATAAGCAGGCGTTGCGGGCGGCGAAAATTTGTAAAGCTAAAAAATGCATCGCATTTTTTTTAACGCTTTGCTATAAAACACCGGTCGCCGGCGACCTTACACACCCGCAGAGGGGTAGTGAAAGACAGCGCAGCTGGCTGAAACCAGGGGCAGGCGCCCCCTTTGTAAAATATGCGGTATTTCTTTGTGCTGGGCTAACGATGGCGGTTCTGCTGTTTATGATGAGCTATATTCTGGTAAAGGGATTGCCTTTTTTACGTGGCGAGCTGTTCAGGTGGCAGTATACTTCGGAAAATTGTTCTGTAGTGCCGGCGCTGGTAAATACTCTGGTGATGACGCTGCTGGCGCTGGCGATTGCGGCACCGCTGGGGATTGGCTCGGCAATTTATCTTGTGGAATACGCTAAGAGGGGAAATCGTTTTGTGAAAGTGGTTCGTATGACGACTGAAACTTTAACGGGCATACCTTCTATTATATATGGTCTTTTTGGAATGCTGCTTTTTGTAGGATTTTTAAAGTGGGGTTATTCCCTGATGGCTGGCGCAGCTACAGTTGGGATTATGATTTTACCAACGATTATGCGGACAACGGAAGAAAGTTTGCTGGCGGTGCCTGATTCATTCCGGGAAGGTTGTTTTGGTTTGGGCGCCGGAAAGCTGCGCACGGTGTTTACTGTTGTGCTGCCAAGTGAAGTTCCTGGTATTTTAAGCGGTATCATTCTGGCTACAGGCCGTGTTGTTGGTGAAACGGCGGCATTGATTTATACAGCAGGAACGGTTGCTCAAGTACCAGCTAACCTTTTTGGCTCAGGTCGAACTCTTGCAATTCATATGTATGTTTTAAGTTCTGAAGGTTTGCATACCGGGCAGGCTTTTGCCACAGCAGTAGTTTTGCTGGTTATGGTTGTGGGTATTAATATTCTGGCAAGTCTGGCTGCAAAAAAATTACAGAGGTAACAAATGAACAAAATTGAAATTAAAAACCTGGACTTATATTACGGCGACTTTCATGCCCTTAAAAATATAAATCTTGAAATTCCTGAACATCAGATTACGGCGTTTATTGGACCTTCTGGATGTGGCAAATCTACATTGCTTAAGTCTATCAATCGCATGAACGACATGGTTGAAGGCTGCAGAATTGAAGGGGAAATTTTAATTAAAGGAGGGGAAGTCTCCCCTTACGGCCGCACTTCGTTGCGTCCTATCCTCTCTAGCGGTGGACACCCCCGCAACGCCCCCGAAAATTTTTCTGGTGCTGTGAACATCCTTTCTAAATCCACAGATGTGAATCTTCTGCGCAAAAATGTAGGCATGGTTTTTCAAAAACCTAACCCTTTTCCAATGAGCATTTACGATAACATTGCTTACGGACCTCGTACTCACGGAATCAAAAAACGTTCTGAACTGGATGGAATTGTGGAAACTTCCCTGCGCAATGCGGCTATCTGGGATGAGTTTAAAGATAATCTTAAAAAATCCGCACTGGAATTAAGTGGCGGCCAGCAGCAGCGGCTTTGTATTGCCCGTGCATTGGCGGTACAGCCGGACGTGCTTTTGATGGACGAGCCAACTTCCGCCCTGGACCCGATTTCTACTTCAAAGATTGAGGACTGCGTAATGCAGCTTAAGGAAAAGTACACCATCGTGATTGTTACTCACAATATGCAGCAGGCGGTAAGAATCAGCGATAAGACTGTGTTCTTTTTGCTTGGAGAAATTATTGAATCTGGCGACACAGAACAAATGTTCAGCAAGCCAAAAATGAAGAAGACGGAAGATTATATAACAGGACGGTTTGGTTGAAGCATATAGATATTATGCTTCAACCAAACTTAAAAGTTTTCTCTGAAAACTTTTATTTACGTGTTCGCTTCCGCGAACGGTTTTGTAAATCCTCAGTTGTTGATACAACTTGCGGTTTACAAAATTAAGGACGGTTTGGGTGAGCCGGGCGTTGTTCGTTCGCTTGCGCTCACTATCGAGTTTTAGGGGCTTTGCCCCTAGGAGAGGGGGTAGCGGAAAACGCGGTGGTTGAGC
>JAEDGP010000005.1 GCA_016297405.1 Treponema sp. | reverse complement strand
CCCATTAAAAAATCTAATGATATTAAATCAATTTATTAGAAATCAAGGGATACTTTGTAAGCTGTGTGAAGGCTAAATCCGCCTCCTTCTTTATCAATAAACTTTTCACCGTCAAATTTGATAGTTGTGTTATACAAAAAGTCAAAACCAATTTCAAAACCGTGATGTACGTTAGAACCCCACTGCCATGAGAAAGTAACACCGGTTTTTAATGTATCAATTGTTACATCCGAAATATCGTAATCGTCATACATTTCCTTAAGGTTTTTCAGTGAATAAAAAGCATATCCGATAGGATAAATAGTAATCTGTGTGATTGTTTTATTCTTGAATACAAATCCAAGGGCTGGAGCTACATTCCATCCTGCTACAGTACCGCCGTAGAGTCCGCCTGAACTGCCTGATCCATCAGTTCCTAAAACAGTTGAACCAAGTTCGCCTCCAACTTTAGCACCAAGACCAAAAGCACCTTCTCCAAAAGTATAAAGGTATTCAGCAGTAGCACCTAAAGTAAATACTCCCGATGTTATGCTGACATTATCTGTTTCAATAAAACCATGGCTATTAATATATTCGATTTCGTCAGCCTGTAATAAACATCCAGATTTAAATGGTACAGTAAAATTCAAATGGCTTTCTGCAAAGGCACAAGCCATACCAGCCAGCAAAAGAGCTGAAATGATAATTTTTTTCATAAAGAAAATCTCCTTTTTTATTTTGATATACTATATTACGAAAAAAAACTACAAGACAAGAGCCCGATGCTTTGGAATCTTAAAATATAGTTTTTTATCCGCACTCTTAATATCTTCATTTATCAGTATAATCATCTCATGCTTCGTATTTTTGATATGGGCGGGGTGGTGACTAATACCGCTGAACTTGCGCTGGTGGAAAAAATCAGTGGCCGCCAGGGATTAAGTCTGAAGACTTTTATTACGAAAGGCACTTGCTTTCTGGCTATCATAGCGGGGCGTTACGGGGTGTCCCCGTAGGAGGGGTAGGTGAAAAGCGGAGCTTTGAGCCGTAGGGCAGGCGCCCTTAAAAAAAGTAATATGGAAAAAGCCTTGTATCTGATTTCCGGTGACTTTGGGGGAAACTGAATATTCTAAAGTTGTGCAAGGCTATAGCTTTTTTTTGTTTAAATTGTTTGTGTAGAAAATTTTGTTGAATTACGTTAAAATTAAGGAATGAACAAAATTGAAATTAAATGCGTTTCAAAGCCTGGAGTTCAGGTTCCTGAGTACAAAACGGTTGGCGCTGCTGGATGTGATGTTTGTGCCTATATTGAAAAAGATCTGGTTATTCCTTGCGGAAAAAGGGTTATTGTTCCTACTGGACTTTTTACAGCCATTCCTGAAGGATATGAGATTCAAGTTCGCCCGCGTTCTGGACTTGCAGCAAAAAGCGGTGTTACGGTGCTGAATACCCCCGGCACTATTGACAGCGATTATCGTGGGGAAATATGCGTGATACTGATCAATCTTGGTGATGAGCCTTTTACAGTGCATAATGGAGATAGAATTGCCCAGCTGGTTGTATCTCCTGTTACCCAGGGAGTTTTTGTGAGTGTGGATGCGCTGGATGAAACTGAGCGTGGTTCAGGCGGATTTGGCCACACCGGCGTTTAACACGCAAGTTACTTATTTTTTGGTCTAAAAGTGTTTTTGGATTCTTTTGAAAAGAAAATTGCTGTGATGTTCGACTCTGTAAAGGCTTTTTGCTCCAGAATTTCTGGTATGATCGGAAAGTTTTGTCCTGAATTTTTAAAGAAATTGTTCAGGGCGAACAGGGCTGGAGTTACGGCAAGAAATCTTGGCAATCATGTGATTACCCGTTATCTGGTGAAGGAACTTACACTTTATTTTGCAGTAGCCTTTCTTTTCTTTTTTCTTGTGTTTTTTGTGAACCAGATTCTTCTTGTTGTTGAGAATGTTTTAAAGCAAAGGGTTCCTTTTAATGATGTTATGAAGCTTATTGCCTACAGTTTGCCTATGATTATTGCTCAATCTGCGCCTTTTGCAACTCTTGTAGGTTTTCTGATGTGCCTTGGTCGAATTATGAGCGATAATGAGGTGCTGATTTTCAGAGCTTCTGGTTTGGGGTATAGAAGTGTAGCTATTCCCGTGATCATTATGGGGCTTTTCATTTCAGTAGTTTCGTTCTTTGTGAACGATTATCTTTTGCCTGTAGGAAAATTAAACTATAACAAGCTTTTGCGTCAGATTGTAGCCTCAAATCCTGGTGTTGAAATAGAGCCGAACAGCGTTAAGAGGCTGAATAATGCTACCATTGTCATTGGTGATGGAGATGAAGGGCAGGTGAAGGACCTGGTCATTATCGATAAGTCAAATGATGACAGTCAGCGAATAATTGTGGCTGGGGAATCTAATCTGAAAAGTTCCAGGAAGGCTGGCATTCTTATGCAGATGAATATGAAGGATTCTGTTTCAATTTTTCTGGATAACAAAAACCGCACCGATTACGATGTACTGAAAGCGGATATAGCTACAATGAACATATTCGATTCTGCTGTTTTTGCAGGAAATTTTGCCACTTCGCCAACGGAAATGACTTCTTATGATTTGAAGAAAAAAATTGATGATTTCAAATCGATTCCAGGGCACAGCAAAAGTCAGCTGAATGCATTTGTTACGGAATTTCACAAAAAATTCAGCCAGCCTTTCGGTTCGTTTTTCTTTGCTTTGCTGGCATTGCCGCTGGCTTTTTTGTTTGGAAAACATAACGGACAGACCATTGGTCTTGTAGTTGGACTTTTGATCAGCGTCCTGTACTGGGCGATGATGATTATGAACCAGATTTTTGCCATTAAGGTGGGAACTATGAATGGGGTTTTGGCAATGTGGCTTCCTGATTCTGTCATCGGATTTGCCGCATTGATATTTTATGTGGTGTTGAAAAGAAAATGAAACTGACTTTATATCTGTTCAAGAAGTTTTTCCCGATTTTCATAGGTTCTCTTGCTTTCTTTTCGCTTGTATTGGTTTTGGTGGATCTTTTGATGAATATTCAGAAATTCATTCAAAATGATGCGCCGGTAAATCAGGTTTTGAACTTGATGCTTTTGTATACGCCAAAGACAATCTGGTATGCTTTGCCTCTGGCTACTCTTTTTGCAGTCTCATATTCATTAAGTGATTTTTATGCCAGTAACGAACTTACGGCGGTCTTCGCTTCTGGCGTTTCGTTGTTTCGTTTTACTTTGCCGCTCCTGATTTTTTCCGTTGTTCTTTCTTTTGGAATGTTCGTGTTTGAAGATAAGGTTGTAGTTCCTACTTTTGCACAAAAGAAGGCACTTCAGTCCGAGCTGCTGGCTGAAGAAAAAAACTTTGATAACGACAGTGTAGTTGTGCTTTCTGACAACGGAAAAATCATCTATAAGGCTCAGTCTTATGAAGACAGTCAGCAGCGGCTTTTTGACCTTTTTCTGGTATTCAGAAATGAAGATAAAACCTTGAATGCGATTTTGCATGCAGATAGCGCCTATTGGCAATTTGATGTGGGACAGTGGAAGCTTTTCAATACCGTTCAATGGTCCTATGTGAATGGCCAGTTGATATGTGAACCGGTTCAGATGGACCTGCTTTCCCGCCTTGTTGAGCCTAGTGAAACTTTTAGAAGCAACTCGCTTTCGATTGAAGAAATTGACGTGCGGCAGGCAAAAATCTACATCGAGCATCTTAAAAAGGTTGGTTTCCCATACAACGAGGAACTTTCGGTTTACTATAAGAAGTTTTCCTACCCCTTTGTGGTTTTTATCGTTGTGTTTCTTTCTGTTGGTCTTTCTGGCAAATCTCGTAAAAACGTTCTGCTCATAAGCCTGTCTCTTTCAGTAAGTGCTGCGGTTTTGTTTTATGTAATGCAAATGCTTACAATGCTTTTGGCAAAGTTTTCGTATATTTCGCCATTTATGGGAGCATGGTTTCCTGTCTTTTTCTTTATTTGTATAAGCATTATGCTTTTAAGGTTCGCAAGAACATAATTTCATATTAATTATTTTGGGAGATTCCTTGTTTTATGAACATTTTTAATATTCTTCACAAAAACGCAAATTCAAGAGCAAGAAATGGGGTACTGACTTTGCCTCATGGAACTGTTCAGACTCCAGTATTCATGCCTGTGGGAACTTGTGCAACTGTAAAGTCAATTACTCAAGATGATCTTGAAGAGATTGGTTTTGAAATAATACTTGCCAATACTTATCATCTTTTTCTGCGTCCAGGTCCTGATCTGATCAAGGAGGCTGGTGGACTTCATGGCTTTTCAAAATGGAACAGAAATTTTCTCACAGATTCCGGGGGTTTTCAGGTTTTTTCCCTTTCAGGATTACGAAAAATCACAGAAGATGGCGTAAAATTTCAAAGTCATATCGATGGTTCCCGTCATATTTTTACTCCTGAAAATGTAGTTCAAACCCAGGCAAAATTTAATTCCGATATCCAGATGCAGCTGGATGTTTGCTCAGGTTATGGAGTGGAAAAAAAAGAAGCTGTGCGTGCACTTAAGATTACAAGCGACTGGCTTTTGCGCGCCAAAAAGGAATGGGAAAAGGAAATGGAAAATGGGTATAAGGGTATCCTTTTTCCTATTGTCCAGGGAAACTTTTTTGAAGATTTGCGCAAACAAAGTGCACAATTCGTTTCTTCCTTAGATTTTCCTGGAATTGCCATTGGAGGTCTTAGCGTGGGTGAGCCAAGGGATGTTTTCTGCGAATATATGGCCTATACTTCATCTCTTTTGCCAGAAGAGAAGCCAAAGTATGTTATGGGAATTGGCACTCCTGAGTATATTCTAAATGCGGTTGCCTCAGGAATTGATATGTTCGACTGCGTTCTTCCAACAAGAAATGCCAGAAACGGTGCTTATTTTACTCACGACGGTCAACTTTCCATCAAACAGGAACGGTGGACTCATGATTTTGGCCCAATCGACAGGGAATGTAACTGCAAAGTATGCAGGAAATATAGCAGATCTTATTTGCGCCATCTTTTCAAAGAGCAGGAAATTCTTAGCTGCATGCTGGCAACCTATCATAATTTGTATTTTTTGAACAATCTTATGAAGGAAATCAGGGTTGCAATCAGCGAAGACAGGTTTGAGGAATTTAAAAAACAATTCTTGAGCCGCTATGAGGCTGGAAACATTCAGTAACCTTTTGGAGATGCAAAGTTTTCATTATAGAAGGCTTTTTTGCCGAACATGAATGTGGTGGATAATATGAAGAGAATGATATTTGTTGCAATCCTTTCATTGCTGTTTGTTCCTTTTTTCAGTCAGGAAAGTGATGAAGTGGATTATGATTCTTTTGTTTCCGATGATGAGGAAATGGCATTGGATGCGGTTTCTGCCGCAGAAGGTGAAGATGAAGGGGAAGAAATTGACTATCTTCATGTGACTGTAAAGATTCCTGAAGCAAAGCGGCCAAAAAAGCCTGATGCGGAAAAGCTTCGCCTTGCAAAGGAAAAAGATGAGGATGGTGAAGATTTTGAGAAAAATGTAAATACAATCCGTTTTGGAACTCCTGCAGAAATTTCTGATGTCATAAATAAAGTAACTGAAGATGATGATCCGCGGTATATGGATGAGCTTTACGATCTTTTTCAAACTTCATCTGGAAATGCAATCAAGGCCAGCATCTTAGATTATTTTGCAAAACAGGAAGATCCGTGTCTGGAAGATTATGCTGTGGAAATCGTTGACGATCCATACGATACTCCTTCATCCATTGTTGAAAAGTGCTTCAATTATTTGTCGGAAGTGAAGTGCAAGGAAGCTGGACCTGCCTTTGCAAAACTTCTGGAAAGCGGCGAAGAAAAATATTTCAACGGAGCGCTTGCGGCCCTTGGAAAGACAGGTACTGAAAAAGAAGCTGTGTATCTTGCAAATTATCTAAAACATGATGATCTGACTGTACCTCAGAGACAGGCCCTTATGCGCACTCTTGGACAGATGTGTGCCACAGAAACCTGGGAACAGCTTTCTGAAATTGCAAAAGATGAAGATGAAAACAGCTTTGTGCGCATGTATGCAGCAGAAGCTATAGGTAAGATGAAAAACAAGGATTCTATTCCAATTCTTGAAAGGCTTTATGCACAAGGTGATCCAAATATGAGGCAGTATTGTGTAAAAGGTTTTTCCTGCTATGAGGATGAAGAGCGTGCCCATAAAGCTATCATTCAGGCCATTCGTGATGACCATTATAAAGTTCGTGTGGAAGCGATTCAGTCAGCAAAAAAACTGAAGATCGATAAATCAATGGATTTTCTCATCTATAGGGCAAAAAACGATTCTGAAAATGTTGTGAAAAATGAATGTTATGTTGCCATTGCCGAACTGAATACAAAAAAAGGAAATGAATTCCTGGTGGAGCAGCTGAATGACAAGAAAGTTGGCGATGGCGCAAAAACTATAATCTGTGAAAACCTTGTTAAAAATGGTGATGCAGGTGAAAAGGAAATCGTTGAACTTGGAAAAAAATGTGCTGAAGACGATAAATTCAAGAAGCTTCGTGCAGAACTTGGAAAAATCTTCATAAAATATCCAAAAAATGCCTGGGCAGAAGTATGTTCCCTTTACCTTAAGTCAAAGGATGCCACAACTGTAAGTCAGGGACTTACAATGTATAAAAACAGCAAGTATTCTTCGGCAAAGGATGATGTGAACGCAATTGCAACAGACAAGAAGGCCAATGCTTCTAACAGAAAACGTGCCAGAAAGCTTTTGGGACTTGCCGAAGAAGATGAAGAAGAAAAATCTGAAGAAGGCAAATCAAACGAAAAAAGCGAAAAATCTTCAGAAAAGAAGGCAAATGAGAATCTAAAAAAAAGCAGCGGCCAGGCAAAATAAATTGAGGACGGCTTGCGTAAGCCTGTAAGTTTTGCTTTTTCCAGGACAGCTGCTTTTTTTTGCCAGGCTTTTTGTGGGCTATCCATCTTGTTCCTTTTTATTTATACAACTCGTTCATTGTTGCATATATTTTGTTCAACGTATCTTTTTCTTCCTGGGTGAAGTTTTGATCCATGTCAGCCAGAGTTTCAAGTGTGGAAAGGCTTTCGTTTAAGGCAGTCATAAAGCCCCTTGAAACTTTGTGCCAGAAATTTCCTTTGCCGTCTGTGAAAAGGCAGACAAATCCGTATTCTTTGCTTTTCTGCTTTGCGATGGCAATGCGAAGAGTGTTTTGAGCTGCCTGTATAAGCTTTTGGCTGCCGCCTTCTTCGTTGATGTTTATGTTCAGCTTTCTGTTGAATTCTTTTTCGGAGAGGACTTTCATGTTCAGGTTTTTGCAGACCTTTGCGATCAGCGAAACTTTTTCCCCATCCATAAGCATGAATCCTCCGCTGAATGTAAGGCGGCCCATGAGTTTTCCTGTGTTTTGCAGACGGTTTTTGTCCTGTTCCTCATCAATTGCTTTCATGAAGCTTTGATAATCAAGATTCACAAATCTTTTGCCTTTTACTTTCTTGATCTCAAAGGTCTGGTTGCCTATAGTGAATCTGTTTTCTTCCTTAATAGAGTTTTTATCTGAAACCTTTTTGCCGTTGGCTTTTGCTTCTCGTTCCTCTAGATGCCGCCTTTTTTCGTTTTCATAGGCGTCAGCCTGGTTTTCAAGACTTTTTGTGTTTTTGCTGTTTTCAAGTCTTGAAAGCAGGTCTGGTGAAATCTGTGTAAGAAGGTTTTTTGTAAGGGGCGAAACGCTCATTGCAAACATACGGGATGTGCGGACGATTTCACCTGCAACAATGTAGAGAGGATCCTGTTTGAACATGACAGAACCTGGATGTATGCAGATATGGTCTTGCGTAAGGCTTTTATAGTTATCTCTGCCGCTTCTGACGCAAACGAATTGGATCATTCCAGCAGCAATACAGCAAAGATAGTCGCTCTTGCTGCCTCCTGTTGTTACAGGAATGTTCATGTGGAAGCAGATGTCCTGAAGCTGAAGGTTTATGTTCTGTATTTCGCTCATGACCCGTTCGTCAAGATAATATTTCTTGCAGAATTTTTCCTTATCATCATAGGCCTGGTATGATTTGTAAAGATTCAGGTAGGAAACGAAGTCACCCAATGGATCCTTGAAGCTGTGATGGGCCTTGCGTGCGTCCATTTCTTCTCCTGGTGGAAGAATGTATGGAGAATTTGTGCTTAGGAACGATGTTGCAATAAGGATATCGTCAAGAGATGCAGGATAGCGCATGATTGATTCTACGATGATACGACTGATTCTTGGTTCCAGTGGAAAAGCTGTCATGAGTTTTCCGATTGGGGAAAGACTGTTGTCTTTGTCTAATGCGCCAAGCATGTTCAAGGTGTCAATTGCCCCTGCAATAGATTCCTTTCCTGGTGGGGAAATGAAATCGAATCCTTGAAAGTCGGTGATTCCAAGGTCAGCCATCTGCAAAAGGACTTCGCTCAAGTCAGTCCTATAGATTTCTTCAGTCGTGTACATTGGCCTTGTTTCAAAATCTTTTCTTGGGTAAAGGCGGTAGCATGTTCCAGGCTGTGTACGGCCGGCGCGACCTTTTCTTTGGTTGCAGCTGGCTTTTGAAACCTGTGTTTCAACCAGGCTGGAAGTAAAGGTATGAGGATTATAGAAATTGAGTTTTGCAAGTCCCAGATCGATTACAGTGGTAATGTCTGAAATGGTAACGGAAGTTTCTGCGATGTTTGTGGAAATGATGACTTTTTTCTTTCCTTTTGGGGGTGGCAAAAAAACTCTTTCCTGGTCTTCTTTTGAAAGGCGTCCGTAAAGAGGTAAAGTGTGGATGCGTTTTGCATAATATGCATGATCAAGCATTTTCATGCAGTCTTTGATGATTTTTTCCCCGGGAAGGAAAATCAGAATGCCACCTTCATCTCCATTGTCCAAAATGCGTCCTACGGTATTGTTTATTTTTGAAAGAATTGCATCACAGCCCACCTCCGTGAGTGTTGTGACTGTGGTTGCAGGTGGATCGTATATAGTTGTGACAGGATATGTGACTGTGTCTATGGTTACGATGGGGCATCCTCCAAAGTAGGAGCTGAATGCTTGTGCATTCATTGTTGCAGAGCTTACGATGACCTTGAATTCCTTGCGGGCTTGCAGAACACGTTTTAAAAGTCCCAGCACAAAATCTATGTTTAAGCTTCGTTCATGAGCTTCATCAACCATGATTACAGAATACTTTGAAAGCCATGGATCAAGTTTCATTTCCTGGAGCAGAATGCCGTCGGTCATAATCTTGATTTTTGTTGTAAGGTCGGTTTTGTCTTCGAAACGCATTTTGTAGCCAACAAGACCCGGGTATGTTGTTCCAAGCTGCTTCGCAATGAATTCGCTTACGCTTAAGGCAGCGATACGTCTTGGTTGTGTTACGGCAATCATGCCTGTGGAGTCGTATCCGGCTTCATGCAAAATCACTGGCAGTTGCGTTGTTTTTCCACTGCCTGTTGGACTTTGCACAACGATTACCTGGTTTTCTTTTAATGCTTGCAGAATCCTGTCTTTCTGTTCATAGACAGGAAGTGAATGATAGTCTATTGCCATATTATGTTTTCCTTTGTTTTTTCAGTGATTTCTTTTCTGGCTTTGATGTAAGGGGCCCATTGAGGTCTGTTTTCTTCAAGCCATTTTATAAAGTCGTCGTTCAAGTTTTCGATTACAAATTCATAGTTTGGAGTTATGTAGGTGGTGATATATGAGGATTTGACACTTTTGATTACAGGTACCAAATCTTTTGTTTTCTGGACTTCTATGGTAATCATAACTCCATCACCAGTGTCGTCTCTGGGGGTGTCAGGTTTGGAAAGCTGTGGCCGATGACGCTGTGCGCTGATGGTGTTTCCGTTTCCATACATCACTACGTTCTTTATGAAGCCTCCTTCAGCATCCATGTAAAGGTCGTGCTCACGAACCACATGAGGGTGGTTTGCCCAGATTATGTCTACGCCTGCATCAAGAAGTCTTTTGAAATAATTTTTCCGCTTCGTGCTAACTTCATGGACATATTCAGGATCGTCGCTGTGTACGGAAAGAATGAAAAGGTCGCAAGGGTTTTCTTTCTGAAGTTCTTTTACATATTGAATGAAGTCGGCCCAGCCTTTTTCTGTTGGACGAACAAAGTTCATGTATTTGCTGTATGAAGGGCGGTTTAAGATTTCTGAAACTGCCAGGAACAGAATCTTGAAGCCGTTCTTTTCGATAAGTCTGTAGGAAAAAGGCTCTTGGGGTGTTCTTTTTAGCCCTGAAAAAAATATTTTCCGCTGGGATTGTTCACTCTGATGTTCGATGCTTTCTGCCCAATCCAGAGTATGCATCATGCCTTCAAGTTCCTGGTCGTTGGTATGGTTGTTTACAAGGGAAAATACGTTGAACCCGGCATCAATAATTGCATCTGCATAGGAGTGCTTGAAGTTGAAGTTTGGAAAAGTGGAAAAATCCCTTGTGTCATCAACAGGAGATTCGATGTTTCCAAATGAAAGGTCGGCTGATCTGATCTGGTCTTTTACTGAAAGCCAGATTTTGTGGAAGTCTTTCATGGAATAGTTTGGCTTGTGAGCCATAATATCCCCGGCGAAAAGCAGTTTGATTGAGGAAACCTGTTCTTTTTCTTTGTGTGGTGCATCAGGCTTTGTGGCACATCCGCTGGCGATTAAAGCAAGGGAAACAAGCAGAACGAAATGAGGGAGTGGGAGTTTTTTGCGCTTATTCATATTATTCTATTATAACACGAATAACTTTGCTGTAAAAGAATTATGTGCCATTGATATGACCCGGGGCATTTCATAGTTTGACAATATATCGCCTTTATTTTATTCTTCATTCTGAATAATTGTTGTTTCAGAGGAATGAGATGCTGGAAGATTTAAAAATGCCTGTTGCGCAGCTTAAGGAAGATATAATGAATGTATGGAATCGGCTTGATTCAGAAAGCATTCAGAAAAAAATAGATGAGAAGATGGCTTTGACAGAAGCACCAGGTTTTTGGGACGATCATGAAAAAGCTGAAAAGATAATGGCAGGAGTGCGAAAGCTTAAGGGGCGAATCGAGCCATGGAAAGAGCTTTTGGCCCAGATGGATGATATTCAGGCCATGTATGAACTGGCGGAAGAAAGCCAGGATGCTGCCGATGAGGAAGAAGTTTCGTCAATGCTCAAAAGCGGACGGGAAACTTTTGAAAAGCTTAATGTGCTGAATCTTTTAAGCGGCGAAGTGGACGATTCATCTGCTTTCATCACGATTCATTCTGGAGCTGGAGGAACAGAAGCTGAAGACTGGGCGTACATGCTGAACAGAATGTATACCAGATGGGCTGAACGACATGATTTTAAGATAGAAGTGGTTGATATACTTGAAGCTGAAGGTGGAATCAAATCAGTAACGCTTCAAATTGACGGTGATTACGTATATGGCTATTTGAAAGGTGAAGCCGGCATCCATCGCCTTGTGCGAATTTCTCCATTTGATGCGAATGCACGCCGTCATACTTCCTTTGCCAGCGTTTATGTTTTTCCTGTTCTTGATGATTCCATAGAGGTTGAGATTAAGCCTGACGACCTTAGAATTGATACATATCGTGCAGGCGGAAAAGGCGGTCAGCATGTAAATAAGACGGATTCGGCAGTTCGCTTTACTCATATTCCTACAGGAATAGTTGTTGCCTGCCAGAGCGAACGAAGCCAGATTTTCAATCGTCAGGCTTGTATGAACATGCTTCGTGCAAAGCTGTACGAATATTACAGGGAACAAAAGGAAAAGGAAAACGCTAAATTTGCCGGGGAAAAAAAGGATATTTCCTGGGGGAATCAGATTCGTTCCTATGTTTTCCAGCCTTACACCATGGTAAAGGACCATCGCACAAAATGTGAATCAGGAAATATTCAGGCAGTAATGGATGGGGATATAGATCAGTTCATGGACGCCTATCTTGTGGCCAAATGGAAAGGTCTTCCTATGGATTCTGGAGATGAAAGGGACGAAGAGCTGTAATTTCAAGAAAATTTGTGTTTGCGCATGGCTTTCTGCCATCTGCGGCTTTTTTGCTGTGGCACAGGAACATAACTGGTCCCTTGCCGGATACAAGTTTTCCTATACACAAAAGAATATTTCCTCAAAAATGTCGGATTCCGTGGCAATTTCCATACCGTCTTTGATTTTGGAGCAGATTGCGGAAAACCTGCACAGAAAGCCAAGGGCGCAGGAGCTCCTGGACCGTAAATCCTATGATTTCAGAAAAGAAAGGCTATCCCTTTTTCTGCAGCTTTCTAAGGAAGTGAAGAACCGGGATGCGATTTTTCTGCAAAACTATTCAAAGGGCCGTCTCAAACGAAAACTGAAGGAAAGTGACGCAAAAATAGCGAAAATTCACAGGCAAATAGACGAAAACTTAGATGCGGAAAAAAAAGCGATTGAAAAGTTTTCCGATGCCATCAAAAAAGACGAAGAACGTGATAAGGATATCCTTGAGGGAAAGACCGTTGTTGAAACTGAGTCAAAGAATACATTTGCCCAGTTTTTCAAGAGCGATGATGATGAGATTCAGTCAGCTCCTCTGGAAAAAATCGTGCTCTACGGAAATGACAGCGGCAAGCTTTTTGTTTTTTCTGATGTGCAGTCCAATGTTGAAAGCTCTGAGGAGGATTTATTTCAATCCTATCAGTTTCAGAAGGCTTGCGTAGACAGCAGGATAAATGGTCTTATTACAGGAAATATTACCGTATACGGTTCATATATAAGCGTTCAGGCAAAACTCTATCAGTATCCAGGTGCCAGGGTTATTGGGTATGCTGTGGAAACAGGTATGAGTGATGACATCGACCTCATTTCAAAAAGCATTGCGATGCAGCTGACTCCAAAAATCGCACAATCGATGCCTGTGGAGATTGAGTTCAATGTTGAGTCCGATGATGCTTTGTCCACGACTTCACTGGCAATCGATGATGTAATATATAAAACAGTTCCCCAAAAGGTGAGGGTTCAAAGCGGTCCCCACAGCATTCTTTTCTTTGCTGATGGATATAAGTCCGTTTCTATGGATTATTCTTTTACCGGAAACAGGCGGTTCAATGTTTCTGTAAAGATGGAAAAGAAAAACTATGGGGAAGTCAACATCGCTGTGCTTAAAAACCTTACCGGTTCTCTTTTTGTTAATGGAGTCCTTGGGGGAAAAATTGATCCTAAAAGCCAGATAGAAAAGATAAAGCTGGACGGAAAGCTTATTCTGGGCCACTTCATTGACGAAGAAGGCCTGGCTGCAGACTTTTATGTTCCGCAAAACCTTATGGCAATGGAAAATCTTAAGGTGAATCTGAAGGCTTTTGACAAAAGCAAGTATATAGATGTGCGCAGAAGATGGATGTACGCTTCCTACAGTGCCCTCATAGTTTCCCTTGTACCGGCGTTTTATTGTTATGGAAACCATGTTTCCAGTGCAAAAGCATATAATGACGGGGCTGGAATGTCATATGAAACTGCCCGCAAGTGGGAGACCGCTTCGAATATATGCGTTGGCATTTCAGCGGGTTGCGGGGCGCTGTTTTTGTTTGAGCTTTTCAGGTATCTGAAGGCTGCAAATTCCGTGATTCCCACAAAAGCAAAGAAAATTTCATCAAAAGAGCTTACAAAAATCCAACTTCGCGCAGAAAAAAATGGTGAAAATCAGAATCATGAAGAAGAAAAACTGGACACGGATGGAAAATTTAACGAGACTGATATGGAAAAAGGCCTTGGGAATTTTGATGAAAGCGTGGTGGACGGTGAAAATATCGTGGAAGAATTAAATCCATGAGAATTTGTTTGAAATAGGATATAATCAAGAAGAGGAAATATAAATGGGAAAGATTTCATTTGGCCAGAAATTGAAGGGCCTTTTTGGCAAAAGCAAAATAAACGAGGAATTTTTTGAAGAACTTACGGATACTCTTATAGAAGGTGATATTGGGGCAAAAACTTCGTTTGAAATAGCCGAAATGCTGGAAGAAAGCTGCAAAAAGAAAAAGATAGAAGGTTCAGATGAAATAACGCAAGAACTAAAACGCATTCTTTTGGAATATGTAAAAGAGATAGATATTCACCCTGTAATTGACGACAAGTCACTGAATATCTGGATGGTGCTTGGAGTGAATGGAGTTGGTAAGACTACAAGTGTTGCAAAGCTTGCTTCATATTTTAAAGGAAGTGTTTCCAATCTGGTGCTTGCCAGTGCAGATACTTTCCGTGCAGCCGCCATTGAACAGCTTTCCATGCATGGCAAGAATCTTGATGTGCGCGTAGTAAGCCATCAGCATGGCTCTGACCCTTCGGCAGTAGTTTTTGATGCTGCGGATGCTGCCAGCGCAAAGGGGTCTGGCCTTGTCATTGCCGATACAGCGGGACGTCTGCACAATAAGGAAAATCTTGTGCAGGAACTTCAGAAAATCGACCGCATCTGCAAAAGCAAGGCCAGCGAAGGGCTTTACAGGAAAATTCTTGTGCTCGATTCTACTACGGGGCAAAATGCTTTGCGTCAGGCAGAGGTTTTTAATGAAGCGGTAGGTATAGATGCAGTCATCCTTACTAAATATGATTCCACCGCAAAAGGTGGAGTAGCCGTTTCCATTGGCAAGGAGCTGAATATTCCGGTAGCGTTCGTATGCGATGGAGAGAAGTATCAGAACATACGAAAATTCAATGCAGAAGAGTATGTAAACGGTTTCCTTGATTTGTAATATGTTCCCTCTTAAGAAAGCAATATCTTTTTTTCTCATTTCAGTTGTCTTGAATGTCCTGTTATGGGCTGAGGATAAAGATCAGGCAAAGCTTCAGGATTATTATCTTACGGTTTTGAAAAAAGACTACGCATTGTATCTGAAGAACAAAGATTCGGTTGATATGTCTTCAAATCCAAATATGTTTTTGCTTTCTGTGTTGACTTCCAGATGCACATTGCCCCAGGGAAGAACAGTGGCCTTGATTGAACTCATAAATCCTGCTCTGAAAGGCTATTTTGAATATGAATGGGCAGAAAATCCCTACAGCGGAAATCTTTCCTGGATTTCCAAGACCATAAGTGGATTTCATTATAGCGATGGGGTGAATGTGCCGCAGCCCCTTATGGATTTGGATGATGTGATGGCGTTGAATCAGGATTCGGAACTGGATGTGCTTGTTTCGAAAACCATGGAAGCTGCCTCCAGACAAAATGGACAGGATCAAAAATATGTACGCGGCTCTGACCATAGCCTTTTGCTTTATGGTGCAGATGAGCAGTATATTGCCTGTCATAAAGGCCAGGAAGATTCCATAGTTCTTTCTGCTGATGATAAAAGCGGGGTGCGGCGATTCTATGATTCCAGAATGCGTCTTTCGAAAATGGAAAACTGGCATAAGGATTCGGATAAAGGTTTTGTGCTTGACTGTACGAACTCATATTCCTATGAAGGGGAAAAATCCATCCCATTATCCTGTGTTTCTCAAGGTGAAAGTTTTAGAAAAACGATTGAATACAACGGTGAAGGAAAAGTGATTTCTACTGTTCTGTATGAAAAGGAAAAGGTTGGGGAAGATATTGAGGATATGCTTAAGAAGGAAGTCGTCAATTGGGTGTATGACGAAAACGGTAAGGTCATCCAGAAGGAATCGTGGAATTTTACCTACCGGAATGAAAGCAGAAAGCTCAAGTATAGTGTAAAGAGAAAGGAAGTTTACGAATATAAAGTCGACGATTGGGAACCTGATTATTTTTATTTTGAAGATGATAAGCTTCGCTTGTCAACTGTACATACTTCCGATGTGGATTTTATCACCACATCGATTTTCGATTCGGGTTTTACGGTTGAATCATATTACGAAGGGGGCATCCACAAAAAAGATGTTTTCCTGGTAAATGGGGCTGTAAGAAGGAGCGCTTCTTATGAATAGGCTTGTCACAGCAATCGTCAATTTTTTTCAGAAGCGGCTTTGGGTTGCTTTCGTTTCAAAGCGTTTTGCATCGGTAGATAAAAAAGGAAATTCAAAAGTAACCGGAATCCTTGCAGTTTTGGGTATAGGATTTGGGGTTATGACCCTTATAACTGTAATGAGCGTAATGAACGGCTTTCAGATGACTTCTATTTCACCATTGATCGAGTTGGATTCCTTTCATGTACAGGTCAGTGATTTAGGCGAAGAAGATATCGTTGATTTTATTGATTTTATTGAATCGGATTCCCGCATACTTTGCTCAAGTCAAACATATCAGGCACAGGCCTTGATGACAGCCGGAAAGAATCGGGAATCCTGTGCTTTGATAAAAGCTGTAGACCAGGATATCCTGCAAAAAGATCCGGGGTTTGCGAAGAACATACATATGGTTTGGGGCGATTTTGATTTGTCTTCAAAGGATAGTGTTGTGCTTGGATATTCCCTTGCGGCTGAAGGCCTTGGCGTAAAAAATGGCAGCCAGGTAAATCTCTTTGCTTTAAGCGGATCGAAGGATGTTTCCCTTGTTTCGAATGATCGTAAACTGAATGTAACTGGTGTTTTTTCTTCAGGCTATCTGGATATAGACCAGACTTTCGCATTTGTTGGGGTTCAGACTGCTCGAAATCATTTTGCCAAGGACCAGAATGTGACCTTTTCCATAAAACTTATCGATCATGAAGATGATGCTTCTTTGATTGTTGACATCCAAAAGCGTTTTCCAAAAGCAAAAGCTGTTTCGTGGAGACAGTTCAACAGGAGTTTTTTCAATACTCTGAAGATTGAAAAAAATATCCTGCTTTTCCTTGTTCTCCTGATTTTTGTGGTAGTGGGAATAAATATCTACAATGGAATGCGCCGCCTGGTTTTTGAAAGGGCAACTGAAATTTCAACGCTACAGGCCCTTGGAGGAACCAGAATGCAGATAAAATCCATATTTGTTTTTCGGGGCTTCTTACTTGGCCTGAAGGGAACTTTGATAGGCCTGGTTCTTGGACTTTTGCTCAGCATGAATATAGATGTTGTTTTTGAGGTGATTTCAAAAATCGTTTTCTATTGCAACTACTATTATGCAGTTGTCTTCAATCCTTCGGCAGCCCAATATGTGTATGAAAATCCTATGTTTGCCATTTATGCCTCGATTCCTGCAATAATTTTTTGGAAGGAAGTGGTTATGATTTGCGCCTTTGGGCTTTTGGCCCCTTTGATTGCAAGCGAAAGGGCTGGCTGCAACGTTTTGAAAATGAATATCCAGGAGGTGCTTCACAATGAGTAATATATTGACTATTACCGATCTTGAGAAAAAATACGAAGGGAAAAGCGAAAAGCTGACAGTGCTCAACAAGCTGAATCTTCAAATTCAGGAAGGCAGTTCCAACGTGATTGTTGGCACAAGTGGCAGCGGAAAAAGCACCTTGCTGAATATTATTGGTGGGATTGATAATGCAACCGGCGGAAAAATTGTTGCAGGAAAATGGAACGTCACCGAACTTTCTGAAAAGGAACTTGCCAAATACAGGCTTTCTTTTGTGGGATTTGTGTTTCAATTTCATTATCTTCTGAAAGATTTTACAGCTTTGGAAAACGTTTATTTGCCTTACTGCATGGCCGGTGGCAAAAAAAGGGATGGGATTTTGAAGGCTAAACAGCTTATCTGCGATGTAGGTCTTGAAAAGCGAATGGATCACCTTCCGTCAGAGCTTTCTGGTGGAGAACGCCAAAGAATTGCCGTTGCCAGGGCACTTATAAATGACCCTTCCCTGATATTGGCTGATGAACCTACCGGAAACCTGGATCCAGGGAATGCAGGTAAAATCGGTGAACTTCTTTTTTCTATGAGTGAAAAATACAGAAAAACTCTTTTGCTTGTAACACATGACTTTTCAATTGCTTCCATGGGGCAGAATATCTTTGCCCTGGAAAATGGCGGTGTAATAAAGTCCCTTAAGGAAAGGAGAGAATCTTAAATGAATCTTTTGCCTTCCTTGTCATTCGGATTCAGGCTTGTCTTTCCCAAGTCAAACAAAAATTCAAGTGCGCGAAAGAGTATGCTAGGAGCCATTTTATGTATAGCCGTAAGTATAGTTCCTTTGGTATGCGTTTTGTCTGTTTCTGAATCTCTAGTTTCTGCAATGACCCAAAGACTTATTGGCCTTTCCTCTGGCAGTATTCACGGACTTGTGCGAAAATCCAGTCCACTATCAAAAGATTATGGGCAGTTTGAGGAATATTGCAGGAGTATTGAAGAAATACCTGATGTACAAGCTGTCTGGCCTGAAATTAATGTTTGGGCATTGGCGGCTGGAAAAAACTATAGGAGTGGAGCTCTTGTTCGTGGGGTCAGGGATGATATCTTCAAAAATAATGAAGCTTTTTCTTCAATGATTGAAGTTCTGCAAGGAAGCCTTGAAGACTTTGGAAAGAATCCGAAGGAATGTGTGGTGTCCCAGGTTATTGCAGAAAAGCTTGATCTTCATTTGGGAGACAGCTTCAGACTGGTTACAACTTCTAGTCAGGATGGAAATCTGCGGCCCAAAATGACAGGTTTTAAGGTAGGTGCGGTGGTTTCTTCCGGATATCAGGAAATAGACAGTCTTTGGATTTTCGTTCCAATTGGTGAAACTATTTCGTTTGCCTCAGAAGATACCCGTACTAGTTCTGTGCTGATAGACCTGGAAGATCCTTTTTCGTCAAATTTATATGCTGTGCAGCAGCAGGTGGATAAAATCGCTAAAGGCCATGTGGTTGTGGAAAACTGGTCAGAGATTCATGCAGCCAGACTTGAACGCTATACTTCCACAAAGTTTTTGCTAGTTCTGATCATGCTTTTTGTTGTGCTTATTGCCAGCGTAAACATTTCCTCGGCACTGGTAATGCTTGTGATGGAACGAAAGAAAGAAATAGCAATCATAAAAAGCGTAGGAGCTTCTCCTTCTTTTGTGGTTGCTGCCTTTTTGTTTGCTGGAATATTGAGCTGTGTTCTTGGAATTGCTTTGGGACTTCCTTTGGGCCTTGTGGTTTCCCTGAATATCAATCAGATAATAAATGCATTGGAATTCGTATTGAATAAAGGAATGAGCTTTAGAAGTCTTTTCACAGGGCAGTGGAATCAGGATCAGATTGTGTTGATGGACAAGGCTTATTATCTTTCTTCCATTCCAGTAAGGATTCCGGTTGAGCAGATTGTTTTTCTTTGTTTCTGTGTAATTTTGCTTTCTGCCATCGTTTCCATAATTCCGTCTGTGAAAGCTGGTAAAGAAAAACCTCTTGATATAATTCGAAAAGGATAGAAAAGTGTTGTGCGATTTGTGTAATAAAAATGATGCCTGCATATTCATAGAACAGTCTTATAATGGTGGCAAAAGAAAAATAAACCTTTGCCCTCCTTGTGCAGCCGCCCGTGGTGTCATGGCTGGAAGCGGGGGAAAGATGAATGTGGATTCCATATTCACCGAATTCATTGAAAAATGCGAGGAAAAGAATCCTGAATCAAAAAGGTTATGTCCTGTTTGCGGCAGAAGTCTGTTCGATATAAAAAAATTCATGAAAGCAGGCTGCCCTGAATGTTACAGTGTTTTTGACGAAGAAATCAAATCTTTTTTGAAAGGAAAAGGAATTGATGTTTCATGGCAGGGAAGCCTTCCCAAGCGCCTTCGGGGATTTCGAAGTTCCATCACAGACAGAAACGATTTGCAGTCCAAACTGGAACAGGCCGTAGCGGAAGAAAATTATGAAAAAGCTGCTGTTTACAGGGATTTTCTGCGTGCTTTGGAAAAAGGTTGCGTAACAGACGGACAAGAAGACAGGGAAAATCTGTTTTTTTCCCATAAGGATTGTGGACTTGATGATGAAGGTGGAAAATGAAAGAAAGTAAATCCAATCAAAATATAGCCTGGTATCTTGAAGAGGGAAAGGATTGTGATGTTGTGCTTTCATCCAGATGTCGGGCTATAAGAAATTTGGCAAACTTTCCTTTTCCCAGGTATTTTAAAAATGATGATGGGGAACGTGTTCAGTCATTGGTTCTGGATGCTTTTTCTAAGCTCACAGGTTGCGGCAATTTCATGACAATAGAGCACAGTTCCCTTTCACCAGTAAACAAGGCGATTTTGGAGGAACGGGGTATTTTAAAAAATCTTGTTCAGAGGCAGAAAGACAATGTGCTTGCGCCTTCAGCAATACTTATGGATACCAGCGGAAAAATTGCGGCAACCGTAAATGCAAACGATCATCTGCGGCTCTTCAGTTTTGCCTCAGGCCTTGATTTTGCACAATGTTACAACAGTCTTGTTGTGGTTGACGATCAGCTTCAAAACAGCCTTCAGTTTGCTTCTACTTATGATTTTGGCTATCTTTGTTCAAACTTAAAAGATGTGGGGAGCGGCTATAAATTCAGTGCAAGGCTTCATTTGCCATCCTGCGTAAGATTTGGAAAGCTTTCTGCCGTATTTGATTATGTGAAGGAAAAAGGATTTAACATTGAAAGCGCATTTCCAGGGCAGTCCAACGCAATTGCTGCAGGTTCATTCTTTATTTTGAGTTCATTGGACGCAATCAGCGGAACCGAATACGATCAGGTTGCCGCCGCAGAAAGCGTATGCAAATATATTGTTGAAGCAGAACGAAAGATTTTCGAGACTTTTGCCGATAATAAATCAACAGTTTTGCGCAATTCCATAATTCGCTCGTTTTCAACAGCAAAATTCAGCATGCTTCTTTCTTTAAAAGAAGCCCTGGATATTATTTCCCACATGATGCTGGCCTTGAAATTGAACTTGATTGCAGGAATTTCGTCTACAGAACTGAGCGGCCTTTTGTACAGGATTCAAAACGGAAATCTTTCATATCTGCTTGAAACAGGATCTTTTGAGTTTGAGCAGGATGTGAAAAAAGATCGTCATTTAAAGATTGAGCGTTTAAGATCCCTTGTACTTCAGGAAGCATTCGAGTCCATTTCTTTGGGGAATTTATGAAAAATCGTTCGCCACGTGCATCCCGTCTGATCAACGGTCTTTGTCAGAATGAAGCAAGAAAATATGGTTGTGACCAGATTTATCCAGAACATCTGCTTCTTGCAATGATTAATAAGGGGGAAGGGCTTGGCTACTTGACCTTGCGAAAACTTAGAATCAATCTGGAAACCTTAAAGCTTTCCCTTGAACAGAATGTGGTATCAAATTCCCAAGGTCTGGATGAATCTTCTCTTCCTGAAAACATTCCTCTTGGATTGAGAACACTCAATGTACTGGATCTTAGTGAACTTGAATCCCAGACCTTGGGCAATTCTTATGTGGGGACAGAACATGTTCTTCTGGGACTGCTGCGTGAACAGCCAAGTGTAACATCAAGCTTTTTTCAGAAAGCCGAGGTTACAGCTTCCCAGGCTAGAGCCGCTGTAAAGGAAGTGCAGCGAGAAGAAAAATCTTCGGCTCAGGAAAGCAGGGAACACGAGCAGGTTTACGATCTTTTTAAAGACATTTTTGGTGTTACCGAATCATTGAAAAATACAAACGATGTTTTTCAGGAAAATAAAGAAGCCAGTGGAGTAGGTGACACTCAGAAGGTTTCGTCAAAAGCTGAAAAGCAGTCTTTTCTTGCTGAATATAGCCGGGACCTTACAAAAATGGCGCTGGAAGGGGATATGGATCTTGTGGTCGGCAGGGACAAGGAAATCCGCCGCCTTATACAGATTCTTTCCAGACGAACAAAAAACAACCCTGTGCTTGTGGGTGAACCTGGAATTGGAAAAACTGCAATTGTTGAAGGTTTTGCCCAGTTTGTTGCAAAAGGAAAGGTTCCTTCAGGTCTTTTGAAAAAACGTGTTCTTTCCCTTGATCTTGCAGCCCTGGTAGCCGGCACAAAATACCGTGGTGAATTTGAAGAAAGAATGAAAAAAATGATGAATGAAGTAAAAAGCGATCCTTCAATCATCCTTTTTATCGATGAGCTGCATACAATCATAGGAGCGGGTGGCCCGGAAGGCACAATGGATGCTTCCAATATGCTCAAGCCTGCTTTGAGCCGTGGAGAAATTCAGATAATCGGCACGTCCACAACTAAGGAATATTCAAGACATATCGAAAAAGATGCTGCTCTTGCCCGCCGTTTTCAGATGATCAGGGTGGAAGAACCGTCTGATCAGGATACAATCGAAATATTGGAAGGAATTAAAAAACAATATGAAGATTTCCATAAAGTTGTATATGACAAAGGTGTCATTTCGTCGATTGTGAAGCTTTCCCGGCGTTATATTCCAGAAAGATTTTTGCCAGACAAGGCTATCGATATTTTGGATGAGGCTGGTGCACAAAAAAAGATTCTTGAAGAGGAGAAACCTTCAGAATTGCTTGAGCTTGAACAACAGATAAATGATCTGATTGTGGAAAAAGAAAATTTAGTGAAAGAGCAGGCTTATGAAAGCGCTGCCTTCGTTCGTGACAAGGTGGTTGAGCTCAAACGAAAATTTCAGCTTTACAGCGATAGCTGGAAGGAAAACGGAAACAGATCTTGTCAGCATGTGACCATCCATGATATATGCGAAATTATTGGGGAAATGACAGGCATTCCTGTGGATCAGCTTGATTCGGCGGAATCTATGCGTCTTGTTAAGATGGAAGAGGAAATGCACAAAATCGTGATTGGTCAGGATGAAGCGGTTCATCTAATTGCTGGTGCTGTTCGAAGAAGTCGTTCAGGAATTTCTTCTCCAAAGCATCCGATCGGTTCTTTCATTTTTCTTGGGCCTACCGGTGTTGGAAAAACTCAGCTTGCAAAAGCTCTTGCAAAATTCCTTTTTGGAAGCGAAGACCAGCTTATAAGAATCGATATGTCCGATTTTATGGAAAAGCACAATGCAAGTCGCCTTGTGGGAGCGCCTCCAGGATATGTTGGTTATGAAGACGGCGGTGTTTTGACCGAACAGGTTCGCCAACATCCTTACTCGGTGGTGCTTCTTGACGAAATTGAAAAAGCCCATCCCGATGTGTTCAATCTTCTTCTTCAGCTTTTAGAGGAAGGCGAACTCAGGGATAATCTGGGACATTCGGTAAATTTCCGAAATACTGTTGTGATCATGACAAGTAATGCAGGCTCAAGGCATATTACAACAGAAGGAAGGGTAGGCTTTTTCAATTCAGAGATGGCAACTCTTCCCTATGAAGAAATCAGAAGCGGCGCAATGAGCGAACTCAAAAAGCTTTTGAGCCCTGAGCTCATAAACAGAATCGATGACATTATTGTGTTCAATGCACTTTCCAAAGATCAGGTTTCTCAGATTCTTGATATTCAGATTGCCGAGCTTTCTTCAAGACTTTCAGAAAGAAATCTTAGCATTTCAATTTGCGAAAATGCCAGAAAGTATCTTGTGGATAATGGATACGAGCCTAGTATGGGAGCAAGGCCTATGCGCCGCCTTATTCAAAAGGAAATCGAAGATCCGCTTTCCCTTGAAATCCTCGATCCAAAGAACAAGGATCTTAGCCATATCCTGGTGGATTTCAAGAAAGGGAAACTTTGCGTTCACTTTGAGAAAGAAAGCCAGAGTAAAAAGATTTCCCAACTTGTGAACAGCCCCAGCAAAAACAATGATTTGCTTGTGGCTTCATCCGTGAAGACTTCAGGAAACGTTAAATCCGATGACTAGAAAGATTTTCCTTATCGGTGCCCTTTTTCTGTGCCTTTCAGCTTTCTGTTATAGTGGGGAAGGGACTATTGCTGTTACGAAAGGTCCGCTTTCATTGCCTTTTTTGCCTTTTCTTTCAGAATCCAGCCAGGTAAAGGCTCGCATCGTGAATGATGGTGAACAGGCTTTGCGTAGTCTTCTTTCCAAAGAATGCGAATATGCAGTTTTTCCCATTGATGCAGGATATCACATATTCCAGTCAACAAATGGACAGATCATGTGTGTCGCACTGGCTGGCAATAGCAATTTTTATTTTGTTTCCTCAAATCAGAATCTGAAGGGCACATCGAATCTTCTTGGGGCAAAGGTTTTTTGTGCAAAAGACAGCCTTTCGGTGGATTTTTTTAAGAACATACTTTCCAAAAAGAAAATTTCCCTTGATAAAACAAAGAATGGTGTTCAGATAGATCCAGTTCCATCGGAACCGGATCTGGTGAATGGTTTTTTGAATAATACGTATCAAAATGTTGTTGTATCATATCCAGCCTATCTTGCATTATGCAGAAAATCTTTATCCATCCGTTCAACCATAGATTTGCAGAAGGAATATTCTGCCATTGTAGGAAAAAATATGGAAATTCCGATTTCCGTTATCATGGTCAGAAAGGAATTTGCAGTTGAAAATCCTGAAATTCATGAACGGATAATGGAAAACCTGAGCGAGAATTATTTGAATTCCAAAAACTTTCAGGAAAATCAGGATCTGACATCTCATTCTATTCCTTTTTTTAAGGTTTTCCAGCTTGGTTTTAATTATGATCAGGCTTTTGAATTCCTTAAGAATAATTGCTATCAGTTTGCACGTTCTTCTGAAGCAAAAAAGCTTATGGATGAGTCACTGATGATTTTTACTGTTAATAAATCCGTTGATCAGTCCTTCTACCTTGATTGATTTTGTCTGAGCCTTATGTAAACAATTCGCCGTTTTTGTTGAAAAACCACCTTTTATCGTTTATAATCATTAAGTTATAGAGTAAGGTGGTGTATATGACTAAAGAATTTCTTCCGTATGATGTTGTTCGCAATGATGCGCTAAAGCTTGCTTATAAAATGTACAATGAAGATAATTTTGTTCCTGATATAATCTATTGTTCCCTTCGCGGCGGTGCTTACATGGCCAATGTCATAAGCGAATATTATAAGCTGGTCAGAAAAGACGGCCACCCAGTCCTTTATGCTGCTGTCGTAGCACGTTCCTATACTGACATCAGACAGAGTACGCCTCGTGTCTATGTTGACGGCTGGACTTATCCACCTGCAAATCTTCGTCCAGGAGATCAGATTATGCTTGTGGATGATATTTATGACAGCGGAAATACGATCAATGCCCTTGTGAACATCCTTATGGATTATGGAGTACCTCGAAAAAACATTAAAGTTGTTGTTCATGACTACAAAAAAGTGTCATATCGTAACCCTTTGCCTGTGGTTCCCGATTACTGGTGCCGCATTCTGGAAGTCAATAATCCCCAGGAGGACAGATGGATCCATTACATGAGCCATGAACTCATTGGCCTTGAAAAAGATGAACTGGAAAACAATTATTATAAAAATGACAGGGAACTGGAGAAGGTTCTGGGACCTGTTTTGGGAAAAAAATGATAAATAGATTTTTCAAAAAGTTTTTTCTTGTATTTTTTGCTTCTCTTTCTTTTGCCAGTTATTCTCAAGAAATACTTAATCCTGTGCCAGGTGAATGGAATAACATGCAGACTCTGGTAATTGATTTGCCAAAAGGATGCAATGCATATTTTTCTCTTGTTGACAAAGATCCTCTTGTAAATGGTCTTGCCTATGATGGTCCTGTGGTGCTGGAAATGGCAGGTGAAGTGAAAGTTAATGTTGCCTTTGTAATGGATGACGGGACAACGAATATGCAGTCTGTTTCATATTATGTCAGTGAGACTTCCACAATGGAAGAGACTGAAATCACAAGTTTTGTGTCTTCTGTCACAAAAGGTGTAGTTGATTATGTTGCGGGGGATGTTTTTGAGATTCCTTCAGAATTGAAATATGAGTTCGGATCTTTTACTGGGTCTTATGAAAAAGGTACAAAGCTTTCGATTCCAGCAAATGCGAATTTGTCCCGCTATGTTCCTTGTACAGTGACTGACGGAAGCAGAAAGTGGCGATTCATACTGAAAGTGCACAATTCATTTGACGGAATTCTTACTCGGAAGGATGTTCCCTTTTTGATTAAGGATTGGGAAAACTTGCAGCTTTTGGATCGCTCCTATATATACAAAATTGATGATCAATGGTGGACTCCATCAGGACAAACTGTAAAGTTAAACCCGTATGAAAGCCATATGATCAGCTGGCAAAGCGTTGACTATTCACAGGAAAATCCTGTGAAGTTTTTTGTATTGCCTCCAAAACCAGAAGTACTTTCTTCTGTAGAAAAAGACGGGGTTGAAAAAATTTTCTTTAAAACGCCTTCTGATTATAAAATGGGGATTCTGGATTCTGAGGGCAAAGCCCAGGCTCTTTTTGATAATTTAGTTTTTGATACTTTCAAAGGAGACGCATTCAAGTCCAGCGTACAGGTGGGTTTTTTTCATGATTCAGTTCTTGTAGGCACAAGAAATTTTGATTTTAATATCAATAAAAAAAGACCTGCGCCACCTTTGATTGAAAGTTCAAGTTCGAATGAATTTTCCCGTCATCCTGTAGAAGTGCGTTTTTCTTCACCTTCCCATAAGGTGTTCGTAAGTGTGGAAGGGCCGGTTATCGTAAATGAGTATACAAAGGATTTTTCCTCGCTAATTTTCGAAGTTGAAAACCAGAAATACAGCGAATATCGGGGAGGTGTGATAAAGCTTACACCTTCTACAGATGGAGCTGCAGCTTATAGAATAAGCGCATTTTCAAGGGATTCCAATGGTAACGAAAGTGAACATGTTTCATATTCCTATGTTATAGACCAGTGCAATTTTTACATTGATGGCAATAAAAATAATATGGCAAATGAAATGGCTGGGGATGGAACAAAACAAAATCCTTTTACCAGTTTTGAACAGCTAGAGCCTTTTCTTGCCAAAAGCAGGTTTTTGAATGTACGTATAGATGGAATGGTTCGTCTTCCTGATGCAAAAGTAGTCATAAATACAAACTGCCAGTTTTCTGGCCACAAGGACGCAAGGCTTTTATTTGGCAGAAAGACTGTAATCGAGATAAAGAATGCAAGTCTTGGCATGGATTCAATAGCATTTGCATTGTTTTCAGAGCAGGAAAAGGAGGGGATAAAACTTTATAACTCAAGCCTGTTCAATGTGGAGCACGGTGTTCTTGAGCTTAAAAACTGCCTTTTGTCCGCTTCCTTTGAAAAATCTGGAACTGTGGTAAATGCTGATAGTTCTGTAGTGCAATTAAGAAACTGCCAGTTTACATGCAGCGCAAGTGATTATGCTTCCATTCTTTCGTCTGTGCAGTCCAAGATTTATGTTTCAAAATCTCATCTTGCAACTATGGGAAGTACTTGTGTAATGTTCTCTTCCACAGGCGGAATTTTTGATTTTGCTGAAAATGAATGTACTGTGAGCGCAAATCTTGGCCGAGTGGCAGAACTTTTTGATACTCACAGCACCGTGGTAAAAAATATATTTACCAGTGAAATATCTTCTTCGAATGGTAAAAACAAGGCGATATATTCCGATTCTAAAAATTTCACTGTTGAAGACAAGGATAATTCTACTTCAGGATTTTGATTATGGAAGCTTTGCTTGAATGTGGTTTTGATGAAGCTGGAAGAGGTCCATTAGCAGGACCTGTAGTTGCTGCAAGCTGCATATTGCCATCCTCTTTTCCAGTGGAATGCCTGAATGATTCCAAAAAACTTTCCCTTAAGAAGCGTATTTTTTGCGATAGCCTTATAAGGCAAACTGCTTTGTTTTCTGTTGCTGTGGTGGACCACAAAACCATCGATCAGATAAATATTTTAAACGCTAGTCTTCTTGCCATGAAAATTGCATACCATCAGATGATTGAAAAGCTTCCTGAATGGGCACATAAGCAAGGCATCAGCTCCTGGAAAATTTCTTGCATCGCTGATGGAAATCAGATTCCGGATGTGACTGCTGATTTTTTGAAGGCAGAACCAAAGGCTGACGGAAAATATCCTTGTGTAATGGCAGCAAGCATACTTGCAAAGGTTTATCGGGACAACATTATGGAAAAAATGGATGCATTGTATCCTGAATATGGTTACAAAAAGCATAAAGGGTATCCAACAAAGGAGCACATGCAGATTTGCAGAACAATTGGGCCGTCGCCCATACAGCGTCTTTCCTTCAATTATAATAAAACATAAAAAAAGCGGTAAAAAGTTATGAATCACTTTTTACCGCTTTTTTAATTTTATTTGATTTTATTAAATATCTCTGTCGGTTTTTACAGATCCAGCCATCTCGGTAACGCTTGTTCTTTTTGAAACAACGTGTACTCTGCCGGATTTTTTAGGTGCATCGATTTTTTCTTCTTTCATTCTGTAAATTTTCTTTGCTTTTTCGGCTTTTAACGCTTTTTTTTCAGCTTTAGCCTTGGCTCTAGCCTTTGAATCTTTTTCAAGGTAAGCAAGTGATTTCTCCAAACCTTGCAAAAATTTCTGCATATCGTCGGAGAAAATAGCAATCTGGTGACGGTCTGCATCTGCGCCATCACGGTTTTTGCTTTCAACTATCTGAAGAAACGCGTCTCCGGTTCTGTTCTCCTTTACATTAAAAAAATAAGAACGGTTGTCAAGATATACTTCTGTTGTAAAAAGTTCTCCGCGTGCTCCCATAATTTGCCTTCCTTTGTAATTTTATTAATTAAACTATCATGAATAAGCTTTCGTTGTCAATTAATTGAATCTGGAACAGATTTCAATTACCTTATCGCAAAGTTCATTCATTGCCTTTTCTGTTGTGGATGGACCAAAGCTGAATCTTACTGCATTTTCGCTTTGCTCTTTTGTTACGTGCATCGCCTCAAGAATAGGTCTTGAATTTTTGCGGCTTGAGCAGGCGCTTCCTGTTGAAATGTAAAAACCTTCGCTGTCCAATGCCCTGAGCATCACCTGGCCTGGAATGTTCTTGAAAGAAGCCTGCACAACCCAAGGAGAGTAGTTTTCGCTTTTTTCTAATCTGATTTGTGGAATTAGTGTGGCACCTTTAATTGCTGCAATTTTTTCACAAAAATCCAGTGCAAGCTTTTTTTGAAGTTCATAACGGCAAAAAGCCTTGCTTGATGGTGTGATGTAATGTTTTTCCAAGGCTTTTGCAAAACTTAATGCACCATAAACATTTTCAGTTCCACTTCGAATGCCTTTTTCCTGCCCGCCACCTCTTAAAAACGGTTCCGTTTTGTCTTTCATGTACAGAATGCCGATTCCTCTTGGTCCGCAGATTTTGTGGGCGCTGAACGCTGCACTGTCGATTCCCATATCGCAAAGATTCAAAGGAATTTTTCCAGCGGCCTGGACACAGTCAACATGAAGTTTTGGACGTCGTTTGTTTCCGGCAAATTCAGTAATTGCAGCTGCAATTTCGCGAATTGGCTGGATTGCACCAGTTTCGTTGTTCACCGCCATCACAAAAACCATGGCTGTATCAGCTGTAAGCAGATTTTTTACAGCTTGTGCTGTGACGATTCCTTCGCTGTTTGATGGAATAGCGACAGCATTCCAGCCGCATTTTTTTAATTCGCTGGCCATTTCCTGAACGGCCGGATGTTCAATTGAGCTGAAAAGCACGGTTCCTTTGCCTAGTTTGTTCAAAACTGAAAGCAAAGGTATATGATCACTTTCAGTTCCTCCTGAAGTAAAGTAAATCGTTTCTTCAGGAACTGAAAGCACTTTTGCACATCTAAGGCGTGCTTCATCAAGCAATGCCTTAGCCTCTTTTCCTGCTGCATGGATGCTGGAAGGGTTTCCCCATGCGGCTAAGGTTCGGCTAAAAGCTTCTTCAACAATTTCTTTGTCTGTAGGACTTGTGGAAGCCCAGTCAAAATAATGTTCTTTCTGTGTTTCTGTCATTTTATTTCAATACTGCAAGTATTTTTGAATCATCGATTTCAGCAGTGAAGTTTTCCATCAAACCTTTTTGCAATGTAAGTTTCACTTTGCTGGATTCATTTTTTTTGTCTTTGTGCATTGCACTTAGAAGACGTTCACCTATGCCTCCGCCTTTAACGATTGGGTGTACTGGTCGTGTTTCCCATCCGTAAAAATCCAGGGTCTTAAGTACATCGTCTTTATAAGCGCTTGTGCAGAATTCTTCGTTATAGCAAAGTTGAATTGCTCTCCCGATTCCCCATGCAACAGCATCTCCGTGAGGAATTGCACCAAGGCCAGCAATTGTTTCAAGGGCATGGCCAAAGGTGTGTCCAAGATTCAGATACATTCTGATGTTTTTTTCAGTCAAATCTTCTTCAACAACAGCACTCTTTGCTTTCACGCATTTTTTAATGATGTAGAAAACGGATTCTGGATCTCTTTTATTGATCAAAACGCTGTTGTTTTTCATGAAGTCAAAAAGTTCCTTGTCAAAGAGCAAGGCGGTTTTTAATACTTCCCCAAGGGCCGAACGATATTGTTCTTCTGAAAGTGAATTGACGAATTTTGTGAACATGTGAAGTTCCTGTGCAGGCCAGAAAGTTCCGATCATGTTCTTGTAATTCTGAAAATCGCAGCCGGTTTTTCCACCGATTGATGCGTCCACCATAGCTAGAAGAGTGGTTGGTACGAATTGACATGGAGCACCACGTTTGAAGATAGATGCTGCAAAACCTGTCATGTCGCAAATTACGCCTCCACCAATTCCTACAAAAAGATCCTTTCTGGAAAACCCTGCATCAATGGCAGTCTGGACAATGGAAAGAACGCTTTCTGTTGTTTTGTATGGTTCTCCTGATCCTAAGATTAAAAGAATGTCGTTTCCGCATTTTCCATCATCAAAACATGAGATGAAATCTTTCATGCAATCTAGGGTTGCAACAGTGCCATCTGTAACAAAACAACGTCTTTGCCCGTTGCTTTTTCCTGGCTGATATAAAGATACCAAGTCTGGTGTGTCAGAATAAAAATGAATTTTTGTCTGTGCTGTGCCTGGATTCAAGGCTGTGTAAGAAATTGTTATGGAATCAGTGTTAATTAACATGACTTTATTTTAGTAGTTTTTTGAGTCCATTGCAAGAAAAGCGTCCCTGACTGATTCTACACGTTTGATTTCCCGTTCAAGAATTTTCTTGTAGTCAAGCTCTCCGGTTTTAATTCGTTCCCTTTCATCTTCAAATCCCTGAAGATCCGTGATGAAAAGAAAATCGAATTCCTTAGAGTTTGCTTTTTCCGCCCATCTGGAAGCTTCTTCCCAGTAGTAAAGGCCTGCGTTATAGCATGCTAAGGTGTTTTCAAGATTCCTCAGGTATTCGTCTTTCCATGGAGCATCATAGAAATAAGCTGTTTTTTTGTCATATATTCTTCCCAGCCTCATGTGTTGTTCAATAAGCTTAAGGTTTATGTGCATTTGGAATATATAACGATATTTTTCCCATTGCTTTTCTGTTTCGATTTTTGCGTTTGCATAAAGAGGATTGCAGAAGTCAGCTTTTGTTGCTTTTTCGAGCCAGTAGATATTTTCCATGCAATCATCAGGGTTTTGCTGATAGTGAATATGGTAAAGTCTATACCAGTCTTCCTTGTATTTTACAGAATATGCATCTGAAAAACGAGGAGAAACGGCAAATAGCATTACAATCAGGATGAGTGTTTTTACTGGATGAAAGAAAGTGCTTTTCACATTCACATTATCGACTGTTTTTTGCTTCTGGTTAATTGATTTTTTCTTTCACGCAGGTCCAGATAAAGTCTTTTATTTCATCGATGCCTTTTGAAGCATCAACTTCTATGATTTCCATGCCGTTTCCCTTGCTGCCTTTGTATTCTTCTATCACGGCATCGTAAAGAGTTGCTGTTTTTTTCTGAAAATCGATTTTTTCATAAATTTCCTTTGATTCGCCTCTGGAATTGACTCTGGAAAGGGAAAGTTTTGGATCGATTTTGAAATAGAAGAGAATTTGAGGAAGAGGAAACTGGCTGTTCAGAAGTTCTGGCAGCTCTTTTCCGCAGGAAACGGACTGGTATGCAAGACTGGAAAAGAAATATCTGTCGCTTAATACTGTAATTCCTTTTGATGTCTTTTCAAGAATTCCGTCTTTTCCAAAAATATGTTCGCATCTGTCAGCCGCAAAAAGATATGCTGCTGTTTTTTCGCATACTGAAAATTCGCCTTTGAGCATTCTTCTTAAAAATCTGCCTGTTTCATTGGGTGTGGGTTCGCAAGTAACGAAAACTTTTTCTTCGTGGAACCTTTTTGCCAGTTCCTTGATCTGGGTAGTGGTTCCAGCGCCGTCGATTCCTTCGAAAACAATGAAATTTTTTATTACCATTTTTTAATCCCTACATTGAAAGATATATAAAAAAATTGATTTATTTGGTATAATTTTTTGCCGTTTTTTAAATTATATAATGAAAAAACTTTCGTTGAAAGAGCATTTGCAGCAAATCATTTTTTTTCTCATTGTCCTGGTTTCTTTTGGCATCGTAGTGCCAGTCTATAACCGGGTTTCCTGTGCACTTCGAGGTAGTCTTGAGGATTATTGTGCTCTTTTGGCTGAAAAGACAGGTCTGGAACTTTCATACAAATCCATGTCTCCATCCCTGTTGACTGGTATCAGGTTGAATAAGGTTTCTGTGAAAGATTCCTTTTCAAAAAAAGAAATATGTACCATTGGCAGCGCTGTCATAGGATATGATATTGCGGACTTGATTTTGGGAAAATCTGCCGCTGCTGTTAAAGACATAACGATTGACGGAATAACTGTGGATTTTGACGAGACTGGAAACAGTCTGCTTGTTGAAAAAATCAAGGAATTTTCACAGAAACCGCAGCAGGAAGAAGATCAACAAAAAATTTCCGTAGACATGAAGCAGATGGCAAGGCTTTTGTCCATGCGCCTGATGGTAAAAAATGTCATCATCAATTACAAGAATCCTCATGGAATGATTCGTGGTGTTCTGGAAAAAATACAGCTGGATTTTCAGCCTGAACGTGATCAGGTGCTTGTGGATTGTGACGGATTTTGTAACTATCTTTCGGCGCTGGATGAAAAATATGTGAAGTGCAGTTTCTCAGCTTCCGGTAACATAAGTCAACTGGGTGATGGAAGTTCTGTTATCCTTACGGTTTCAGATTTGGAAAACAATTCTCTTTCCATGTCAAGGCTTAATATGCTTCTTATGTACAATGAGCAGACCCTTTCATTCCAAACTATTCATAATTCATATCCGCTTTTGCTCATTGGTACCCTTCACACTGTTACCGGGGATGTTCATGCATCGCTTAAAACTGACAATCTTCGTTATGGCGATATTTTCCATGGTAAAAACAAGAAGACAAGCGAAAAAGCTGATGATTTTACTGTAAGCATACAGGCGGATGTGGATTACGGATTGAATACGAAAGAGCTTTCGTATTCGTCCTTTGGCAACGTTTACATTCCATCTTCGGTGATTCCAGAAGGTGTTAACTTTGATTATGATTTTTATGGAGATTTGGAAAAAATCGAAATTTCAAAGCTTGATCTTTCTGGACCTAACCTGAATGCGTCGGCAAAAGTGGGAATAGAGTTCCAGACATTCAAGATCCAGGGCGATGGAATCCTTTATAATTACACCATGGAAAATGGTGGTGTAATATCTACCGAAGTCTATTTTGATTCCCTTGAAAAAGGATTTGTTTGTTTTGCACCTCAGGTGATGTTCGATCAGCAGGTTCTTACCGCTGTACAGCTTGAAGTGGTGCCGACAGAAGAATCTTTTGATTTTTCCTTTGAAGTTTCCGACTATTCTCATCCTGATTCTTCTGAGCCTGGAAAAATTTCTGTTGAAGGCAGCTATCTTAAGGCCAATAGATATGTGCAGGCAAACCTTTCGACTCATGCAGTTTTTCTTGATAGTCTGGCACAGAAGGGACTTTTCTTCACTGAAAGCCGTAATTACGGCATGTCATCGCTGGTAAAAAATTTCATGATGAATGCTGAAGTTTATTTTTCAAGCAATATCGATACTCTTTCGTTCAATGTGCCCTATATTGTTGTGGCCGACACTACTGAAGCAAATAAATATCTTTTTCTTTCTCTGGATGGCACGAACAATTCTCTGAATGTTTCCCGCTTTTCATATATTTCTGGATCCAGTGTAACTACACTCAATGCCCAGGTTGAAAAATCTCCTGATTCAAACGATGCGTTTTTCAGTGTGGATGTGAATTCTGTTTCGATTCCATATCATTTTTCAGGTAACCTGATGGAAAACTATGTGTCGGTTTATGGTGATTATGATTTTGCCTTTGAAATGAATTTTGCTGAGGGATTCAATGGGTATCTTTCTGTTGTGGGGTTTCCTCTTCAAAAGGAGCAGACGATTTTCGGTTTATCTTTGGATTCTGAATTTAGAATCAACAACATTCAGGATTTCCAAATTGCCATCCATAAAGTGGAAGTGGAAGAAGTTTCGGATACTCTGGCTATAAAGCCAAAACTTGTTGCTTCAGGTTCAGTTTCCAAGTATGGGGCGGTTTTTGACAATATTTCTTATTCAGATAAAATTTCTTCCATGTTGGGAAGATCCCAGCTTCTGTGGAACATAAATTCAAATCGCTTTGATTCAGCGAGTTTCCTGTTTGATATTGCAAGCGAAAATAACAGGGAAAGGCTGAATATCTGTGCCGATGTGACAAATCCTATGTCTCAGGATATTTCCCTGGATACCATTCGTAGTTCCCTGTTTATCAGTGCTCAAATCAATTCTTCAAACTTTAATTTGAGCAGGCTTGGTGGGGATCGCAGCTTGAATAACGGACTTACAGGAACGATTTCCATGTCCGGCACTCTGGAAGATCCTTATGTTGGTCTTGATATTGAAAAAATCGAATTCATGATGGTTGGCAAACTGATAAAGGCTTCAATGAATGCATATCTGGAAGATAAAAAAATCGTTGTAGAAAATGCTTTTGTGGAATATAACAAGGTTTCAACAAAAGATATAAGTGCAATCTTTGATCTGCAGTCCTGGACCGGACATGCCAAGGGAACGGTAAGTACTTATGTTTCTAATCAAAGCCTTATAGTGCCGTTTACTTTTGATCTTTTTAATTCTGTTGCCTCCAACGATGCTCTTGTGCCTAAGGAATTTGTTGCAAAAGTGCAGCTTCCTGATATTCATGGTTCACTTATTAAAAACCCCATGGCTTTTGAAATGACGGTGATAAAATCTGATGGCAGGTTTTCGGTTTTTTCATCTGATGAACTTGGGCTTTCTGGAAGTGTAGAAACCAGCGGCAATGTTGATCTTCATGTGAGAAGTACCATGAGTGTTCAGGCAGATATTAGCGGAAGTGTTTCTCAATCGGAAGTGGATCTGAGTGTTTCGAATATTCAGGCAGACTTTGGAAAATTGTTTTCGAATCTGGACCTGGATGCGTTGTCAATCTATAAAGGTTATGCCCGGGGTGCTGTAAAGGTTAGAGGCATTCTTGCAGATCCGGAATTCATAGGCGCCATGTCAGTTACAAATTTCGATTTTTCCCTTCCAAAGCTGATTCCTTACCATATTGTTGTGGGAAAAACCCTTCTTACCATAGATAACAAGGAAATCATAATGCCTGTAACCCAAGGACTTGTCAAAGGGGACCATCCTATCTTTGCACAGATGAATATCTTTTTTGACAGATGGGATCTGGATTTTGTGAAGGGAAGGGTATGGACTGAACAAAATTCCTATTGTCCTGCCGATTTTGATGCAGGACTTGCTGAATTCAAAGGCGATGCCAATATAGATCTTGATATTCTGTTCCAGGATGAATATCTTGACGTGACAGGAACCGTAAATGTCCGCAAGACCAATGCCTGGGTTAAGACTTCAGAGCTTGCTGTTATTCCGTCAGCTTCGGAAGATGATGATGGGCATAAGTCAAGTTTTGTGCGTTGTGACTTGAAGATTACTTTGGGAAACAATGTGAACTTTACATTTGACCCCCTTCTTAGGGTTGTTTTTGTTCCGAATTCTGTGGTTTCATTCCGTTATGATGAAGCGGAAAACAGTTATTCTCTGGATGGGTTGATCAAGTTTAAAACAGGTGATGTTTCATATTTGAACAGAAACTTTTATTTAAAAAGTGGAGCTTTACGATTTAACGGCAGCGATTCAGCATTGAATCCTCTCATTTCCGTCCAAGCCGAAACTCGCGAACGTGATGAAAACGGTGATAATCTGCTGATTGTACTTTCGGCAAATAACCAGTACTTGTCTGATTTTGAGCCGTCCATATCTTCCATCCCGGCAAAATCCGAACTGGAGATCAGACAGATTCTTGGCCAGATTGTAAGGGCCGATTCAGACGATATGACTTCGTTCCTTCTTGCCACAGGGGATTATGCCCTGCAGTCCACCTTTGGGCGAATGATTGAAGGTAAGTTGCGTGATTTATTGAATTTTGATATATTGTCAATAAGAACTATGATTCTGCAGAATGCCTTGAAACAAAGCCTTTCTTCAGAGAAAGACAAAAATAATCTGGGAATTGGTAACTTTCTTGATAATTCGACTGTTTACATAGGTAAGTACTTCGGAAGCTCGTTGTATGTAGATGCGCTTTTGCATTGGTCATACGACGAAAATAGAGTAGATGACAAAACTACAACTGGTGGTTTAGTGTTCAAACCTGAACTAGGTATTGAAATTGAATCACCTCTTGCAAATATCAGATGGAATATGGCCCCTGATATTGATGCGCTGATGAATAACCGCATCGTTTCTTCAACCTCGGTAACGCTTTCCTGGAAGTTCGCTTTCTAATTAAAAAGGTCAGGAGCCTTATAATGTTTTCTGCTAAAAAAATATTGAAAAAAGTTTTTGCATTTGTTTTTGCATTTTCTATGCTTAGTGCATATTCATTTGCCGAAGAAGATGAAGAATGGTTTTGGAATAAGCCTATTGCTTCCATTTCTTTTGAAGGTTTAAGAAGCGTAAAGCGATCTGAACTTGCTGGTGTTACCAACAGTTTCATCGGAAAGGAATTTACTAATCAGGTATATTCAGATATTCTTGACCGCCTTTATAACCTTGCATACTTCACTAACATTGACTCCTTTGCAAAACATTATTCAAAAGACAAGGACTCAAAGGATTACAATAAAATCCATCTTGTGCTTCAGGTAAAAGAACATCCTACGATTCTTTCCATTGATTTTAAAGGAAATCGTAAAATCAGAAATAACGAACTGAGGGATACTGTTGCCGTTAAGGTTGGAGACGTGTACATTGATTCTGCAGTCTTGCTGGATGAAAGATCCCTTCGTGATCTTTACATTAAGAAAGGTTATCAGAATGCTACTGTCACAAATAATGTTGTGGAAACAGAAGACGGCATGAAGGTTGTTTTTTACATCAACGAAGGTTCCGAATCAGTTGTACGTACCATATCATTTGAAGGAAATACAGTTTTTTCAGACAGAACTCTTAGGAGTAAAATTTCTTTGAAATCAGAAGGTTTCATGCGAAATGGTGCTTTTCAAAAATCTGCTCTTGAAGTGGATAAACAGAAAATCGTCGCATATTATATGACCAAAGGTTATGTGGATGCATTCATAAAAGACGTAGTTCAGGTTTCCTCCTTTAACGAAAAAAAAGGCCGTGAAGAAATTGATTTGACTTTTGTCATTTCTGAAGGTGCACAGTATACTTATCAAGGACTTACCATTCGGGGAAACAGCATTTTTTCAACCGAAAAGCTTCTTTCTTTCATAAAACTTAAGAAAGATGATGTTTTCAATCAGCTGAAATTTCAGGAAGGAATTGCAAATCTTACAAACTTGTATTACGAAAACGGATATATGTCCAACCAGTTCATTCCGTCTGAAAACAAAGATGCTGAGCAGCACACTGTAAGCTATACCTTAACAATTGCGGAGTATTCAAGGGCTCATGTAGAAAATATCATCATAAAGGGAAATACAAAAACAAAGGATTATGTAATTCTTCGCGAACTTCCTGTTAAGCCAGGTGATGTTTTCTCCAGGGACAAGATTATGGCTGGACTTCGAAACTTGTATAATCTTCAGTATTTTTCAAGTATTGTTCCAGAACCAAAACAGGGTTCTGAACCAAATCTTGTAGATCTTGTGGTAACTGTTGAAGAACAGTCTACAACTTCCATCCAGTTCGGTATGACTTTCTCTGGTATCGAAGATCCTGATGATTTGCCAATTTCACTTTTTGCTAAATGGCAGAATTCGAACTTGAATGGACTTGGAAAAACAATAGGCATAGGTGCCAACATTTCTTCAAGTGGTCAGGAAATCAATTTCAATTACAGCCAGAACTGGATAGGAGACCAGCCAATACAATTGAGCGAGACTTTGTCTTTGTCCCATGGTGACAGTTCAGCTTTGGCCATGAACTGGCTTTCTGATGGTGTCCTCAATGATGATTATTATTATTTTAATTATCAGTCTTGGGGAGCATCTCTCAATACATCTTTAGGCAGACGATGGACACCAAATTTTGCCATTGTTACTTTGTCAGGCGGTCTGACCAACTCTTTGATTGACAACATTTATGACGAATCCTTGTATTCTCCCCTTGATTCGGGAGTAAATAAATATGCAAATCGTTTTGGCTTGAAAAATTCCGTTTATGGTTCTTTTTCTGTTGATAACCGCGACATCAACTACGATCCTTCTACAGGCTGGTTTGCCAGTGAGCGCATTGCCTGGTATGGTCTTATACCTGGTGTAGAACATGAATTCTATTTCAGAACAGATACCAAGCTTGAAGCATATCTTAAGCTGGTAGACATTCCTTTGTTCAATAACTTCTGGAATTTTAAGATTGTTCTTGCAGCGTATACTGGACTTTCTGCAATTGTACCTATGCCTGGCTCGCTCTTCGGCGATTCAAGTAAAGTTTATATCGACGGTATGTTTAATGGGCGTGGTTGGACAAGCATCAGCAATGATGCCCGTGGAAAAGCAATGCTTTCCAATAAGCTTGAAGTGCGCATTCCTTTGTTCCAGGGCGTACTTGGATTGGATGGATTCTTTGATGCTGTAGCCGTTAAGGATGAACCTGAGCAGATCTTCAATGGGCTTTCCATCGAAGATTTCTACTTCAGTTTTGGTCCTGGTCTTAGATTCCTTGTTCCTCAGTTCCCGCTTCATTTGCTTTTTGCAAATAAATTCAGAATTATTGATGGTAATGTTGAATGGGATAAAACCTGGCAGTTTGTTCTGTCTTTCAACGTGACAAACAGATAATTTTCAAGAGGTTAGACTTATGAAAAAATTTTTTGCTTTATTTTTGATTGCTTTTGGTTTTTGCGCATATGCAGAACAGATTACCAAGTTTGGTGTGGTTGATACTGCAAGAGTTTACAATTCTTACTTCCGTGAATCAGAAGCTGTTCGTGAATATGACAGAAAGCGCAGTGAATTTCAGTCTGAAATTGAAAAATATACAGAAGAATTGAAGAATCTCAAGAAGAAGCAGGTTGAATATTCCAAAAAAGGCGAAGAAAGCAATGCCCTTAGAACTCAAAGTGAAATTACTAAAAAAACGGATTTTCTTGTTGAATATACCAATGCAAAAAATATTGAGCTTCAATCTATGCAGAAGTCAATGAAGAATAATGATGCATTCTACAGAAAGCTTTATGATACTCTTTCAAAGATTGCCGAAACCGGGGGTTACAGTATGATATTGAGCCTTCAGCAGGGTAACGGTATTTTGTGGTATTCACCATCTGTAGACGTAACAGAGCAGGTGATTGCTGCTCTTGGAAACAACTAAATTTAATTCTCCAAAGGCTTGATAATGGAAAACGAAATTGTTCTTACTCCTGTGATGCAGCAGTATGTTAACATCAAGAAGGAGCATCCCAATGACGTTTTGTTCTTTCGTCTTGGGGATTTTTATGAAATGTTCAATGAAGATGCGGTGGAAGTGTCCCGTCTTTTGAACCTTACGCTGACACATAGGGGTGCCTCTCCAATGTGTGGAATCCCTTATCATGCTGCGAAAATCTATATTGCTCGTCTTCTTCGTCTTGGAAAGAAAATTGCCATCTGTGAACAAATAGGTGACCCAAAGGCAAAAGGACTTACAGAGCGTAAAGTTGTAGAAATCATTACCCCAGGCACTGCAGTTGAATCCGAATATCTGGAAGGAAATTCCAACAATTATCTGGCAGCTTTGTGCATTCACAAAGGAAAGGCGGGTTTTGCTTTTATTGATGTTACGACATCAGGTTTTTTTGCGACAAGCTGGCATTCCAGTAAAATGGCTGAAAATTTTGCAAAGGAACTTGGACGAGCCTCTCCCAGAGAGTTGCTTTTACCACAATCCCTTCGGAATAATGCTGATATACAGATGGCAATTGGTACATTAGGTGCAATTTCTGTTTCATATTATCCAGATTGGGATTTTAACAGTGATTTGGCCTACAAGAAGCTTGTTAAACAGTTTAAAACCTCTTCCCTTTTATCCTTTGGTTTGAATGAGGATTCCCCTGAAGTACCGTCAGCAGGATTTCTTCTTGATTATCTGGAAAAAAACACAAATACCAGCGTTCCCCATGTAAGTGGAATCAAGCTTTATTCTGACAGTCAATATCTGGTAATTGATGATTCTTCCAGACGAAATCTGGAGATAATCAGTAATTTGCGTGACGGATCTTCCCAGTATTCTTTGCTTGAATGTGTTAATTTTGCAAAAACCGCCATGGGAAACAGAATGATTCGTAATTGGCTTTTGTTTCCTTTGACTGACATAAAGCAGATAAATTCTCGCCATGACCATGTGGAACTTTTTGTAAAGGATCAGGATCTTTTGGAGGAAGTTTCGGCAATTCTGTCATCTGTTTTGGATATTGAACGCCTTGCAGGACGGATTGCAATGGACAGGGCACATGCAAAAGATCTGCAGGCATTAAAAAATAGCCTTTTAGGTTATGTTGATGTACGGCGAATTCTACAAAATCTTGGTTTTTCCAAGATCGACGATGAACAAGCCCTGTCGATAATTGACCTGATTGAAAATGCCATTGATGATGATCCAAGCGTTTCTCTTACTGACGGAGGTATCATCAAAAGAGGATGGTCTGAGGAACTTGACCATTGGCGTGATGTTCATGAGAATTTTGACAGAATTCTTGGTGAATATGAAAATGAAGAAAAAGAAAAGACTGGAATTCAGACTCTCAAAATCAAGTACAATAATGCTGCAGGATATTTCATAGAAGTAAGCAAAGGAAAGATTTCTTGCGTACCGTCACATTTCATAATGCGCCGTGCACTAGTTAATGGTGACCGGTATACAACTGCAAGGCTTCAGGAACTTGAGCATGAGTTGAATGAAGCTGGAACAAGAATTCTTGAGCTTGAGCGAGACTTGTTTTTGCAGGTCAGAGATAAACTGCATGATTTTGTTCCGTATCTTATTGATGTTTCCGCTGAAATTGCCTATGTGGATGCCACTTCATCTTTTGCGAAAGCTGCAATCACTCATTGCTGGATTCGTCCTAAAATGGTTTTGGACGGTACTTTTGACATAGAAAAAGGTCGCCATCCTGTAGTTGAATTGCATTTGCCAAGGGGTGAATTTGTTCCAAATGATATTCATATCGATTGTGAAGGAAAACAGGCTCCTTCTTTCGCACTAATTACAGGACCTAATATGGCCGGCAAAAGTACATATTTACGGCAGAATGCGCTTATCGCTCTGCTTGCCCAAACCGGGTCCTTTGTACCTGCAAAAAGCGCTGTGATTGGCATTGTGGACAGAATTTTTTGTAGGGTTGGGGCAAGCGATAATCTTGCAAAAGGGGAGTCGACTTTCCTTGTGGAAATGACAGAAACTGCTAACATACTTCGCTCTGCTACGGAAAAATCCCTTGTTATCATGGATGAAGTTGGACGGGGTACGTCTACTGAAGATGGACTTGCAATCGCCTGGGCTGTATCCGAGCATCTTCTTGATAGCGTGAAATGCAGGACACTTTTTGCAACTCATTATCATGAACTTACCAGACTTCAGAACGAAAGTCTTGTTCTTCTTTGTATGGATGTGTTGGAAGCAAATGGCGAAATTACCTTCCTTCGTAAGGTAATTAAAGGAGCAGCCAAGAATTCCTACGGAATTCATGTTGCACGTCTTGCCGGAGTTCCCAAAACTGTGGTAGATAGAGCCAGTGTTATTCTTGATCATATCCAGCAGCTGGCAGAAAATAAACCTGTGGTGGAAATTGAAACTATCCCTAAGTCAGAGACAAAGATTCAGCAGAGTTTTGAGCTTAGCTCTCCAGGTCTTTTTAGCGATGAAGAAATTGTCCTTGATGAAATACTTTCAGCTGATCCTGATAATCTTACTCCCATGGCTGCGTTGTCAATGATTTCCAGATGGAAAAAATCTTTGAGCGGCAGATAGTTTTTTTTATTCTATTTGCCTTTTTATTAAAAAAACTGCGATATATATGATGTGAAGAAATATCTTTTCAGGTTTTTGTACTATCTTTCTTTTGTTACAAGGAAAATGCTTTTTTATATGGGAGCAGAAAACATTTGTCCTGTATGCAATGAAAAGTGTGGTTCGGATGTTGTTTGCAAAAACTGTGAATCCACATATTTTGTAGTAAATGATGATGAAGATTGTTGCTGCAAAAAATGTGGCAGAATTTTGGTTTCTGAAAAAGATTTATGCCTGAAATGCCGGGAAAATCCAGTTTTTAAAGAAATCCACAGAGCATTCCCGCTTTTTGGCTACAGGTTGTGGAACATCCAGCTTTTGTGCAGCTGGAAAATGAAGGAACAAAGGTGCTTTTCATTCTTTTTTGCGAAGTTGATGGCCCGAAAAATCAGTTTTCTTCAGAAAAAAAATCCAGGCCTTGTAGTGGTGCCGGTTCCTCCTCGAAACGGAAAAATAAAAAAAATGGGTTGGGACCAGGTTGAAGAAATTGCGTCCATACTGGAAAATATATATAACATAAAAGTTCAGCGTCTGTTGCAGCGAAATTCTACAAAGCAGCAGAAAAAACTTCACAGACAGGAACGTCTTTCTACGATAGGAACTTCCTATTCCCTGAAACAGGAAGTTTATGATGTTCCTCAAAAAGTTGTCGTTCTGGATGACATAATTACAACTGGTGCAACCTTGGAAAGTTGCGCAAAAGTGTTGAAGGAAGCTGGCGTTAAGGAGGTTTATGGAATATCGCTGTATTCGGTGGATTAAAATGGATGTTTATATGGTTGATTTTGAAAATCATTGCAGAATGAAAAAATTAAGTGTATTATAGTAAGATAGTCAGATTGTGCTTAAGATTTTTATCATTAACGAAAGTATTGAGTTCAATCGCCGCATACAGGAGTTTTTATGGCAGCAGAAGAATCACAGTATCAGTTGGTAACATTCAAATTGGGTGACGAATTGTATGGCGTTGATATTATGGACGTTAAGGAAATCGTGAAGATTCAGAAGATTCGTCCAATTCCAAACGCTCCTGATTACATGATAGGAATTCTCAATCTTCGAGGAGACATTATTCCTATAATTGATCTTCATAGAAGATTCAATATCAATATGGATAACGGAGAACCTGAGTTTGATGAACTTGAAAGCGGCTTCGTGATTCTTAAGATTCTTGATATTCAGATTGGCATCATCATTGATAAGGTTTCCCGTGTAGTTTCTGTTAATTTTGATGAAATTCAGGAACCTCCTCAGATGATGAGCGGTATTGGAAATGAATATATCAAGGGGGTCGTTCGAAACCCTGACAATTATCTTATCGTTCTTGATACAATAAAACTGTTTGACCCAAAAGAACTGCAGAAAATTATTCCAGCTAAATAAATATGATTCAGACATATAGTACAACAATTAGAAGAAAAGAAATGGATGCCGTTCTCACATGTATGGTTGATGAACGCATAGGACCTGGCGAGTTGAACGATAGATTCATTGCTCTGGTAAAGGAATTTTTTGGTTGCGACGGGGCGGTTGCCTTGCGAACACCGGAGGATGCGTTGAAATATGCGCTTCGATGTTTGGATTTTCAGCAGGACCAGAAAATCATGATTTCAGCTCTTGCTCCAGCCTGGCATATTCAGGCTATTGAAAGCCTTGGATATGAAAGCATTGTCCTTGATGTTGATGAAGCTACAGGATTGGTTACCCCAGAAATAGTTCACCAGGGAATGCTTGAAGGTGGAAGACTTTTGCTTTTGCATGAAACAATGGGGATATTGCCTGATGTGGACGGTATTGTTGAACTTGGCATTCCTGTTATAGAAGATATTTCAAAAAGTGCAGGTGCGGCTCTTCCTGGAATCGAAGAAAACGGAAAGCCTGGCAAAGCTAGAAAAGCTGGTTCTTTTGGTGTGTTTTCTATTCTTGGTCTTGAAGAAAAGGATGTGATTACCGCTGGTGGGGGTGCAGTATTGATGGCACCAAGCCGTCGCGAATGGGTTGTTTTGAAAAGATATGTTGATCAGGTTGCAAAAACCGCGCTGCTCCCGGATATCAACTGTGCTTTGGGGTGGATTCAGTTAAAGGAATTCAATCGGAATGAAACTACAAGAAAAGAGATTTTTGAATTGTATCAGCGTTCGTGCATGTCTAGTCGCCATAAAATGTTTGTCAGGGGAAACGGAGCTTCAACTGAAAATGGTCCAGTCGTTGAATCTGGTGAAGATGTTCAAAAAGATTCGCCGTTGAGTACTTCAACAATGTGTGCTTTTCCCCTTATTCTTTCAAGTTCTTTTAAAGATGTAAAGCAGTATGCTTCTAAAAAGGATATTGAAATTCGTCTGGCATTCGAAGATTCTGTGATTGCTCTAAGGGAAGAGGAGCTTTCTTCTTCATGCATAAGGGCTAAGTCACTTTATCTTCGGGCTGCGGTTTTTCCACTTTATCCAAGACTTTCTCATTCTCAAGTCGCAAAAATCGTGAAGGTGCTGGGAACGCTGCCTTAGTCTGTCTGAAATGAAGAAGTGCATAATCGTATTCAATACACACAAAAATGAATCTCATGAAATCGGAAAGCAGATAGCCAGCTGGTTGCTTGACAGGAATGTTATCTGCGATTTTTTCAGTTTTGATGGTTTTTGCACTCAAAATCCATTTGATGGCTACGATTTCGCTGTTACATTAGGTGGAGACGGTACAGTATTATTTGCCGCCAGAGGCTGTGCTAAGAATGGAATTCCTGTTTTTTCAGTAAATCTTGGAGAATTTGGCTTTATTGCCAGTGTCCAGAAAAATGAATGGAAGTCAGAACTTAAGAATTTCCTTGATGGTAAGGCATATATTGCAGAACGAAATCTTATATCTGCATATTGCAAAAAACATGATTCTGAAAAAGAAGAATATTATGGTTCAGGATTGAACGACATTGTGGTTTGTGCCAAGACTGCGGCAAGAACTGTTATGTTTGAAGTTTCTTTTAATGAAGTAGCTTTAGGTCGAATGAAGGCAGATGGTGTCATCCTAAGTACTGCAACTGGATCTACAGCCTATTCATCGTCGGCAGGTGGTCCGATTATCGACCCTGATCTGGATGCATTTGTTTTGACACTGCTCAATTCTTTTTCCCTTTCGGGCAGACCTTTGGTTTTGAATCCCCGGGGGGAATTGAAAATCAAGATACTTGATGGCCGTGAAAATAATGTGCTTTTGATTGTAGATGGTCAAAAGCCATTTGAGCTTACTGCCAATGATGTGATAAAGATAAAAATCAGCCAGGATAAGGTTCGCCTTGTTGGCTGTTCTAATCAAAAATTTTATGAAGCGTTAAGATCAAAGCTCAACTGGTCAGGAGGTCCTCATGCTTGAAGATCTTTCCATAAAAGATTTTGCAATCATTGAATCTGAAAATATAGAATTTAATAGTGGATTTACAGTTCTTTCTGGTGAAACCGGTGCAGGTAAATCCATATTGATAGGGGCATTGTCTTTCCTTGTTGGTGGAAAAGCAGATGTTTCTGTAATTCGCTCTGGAAGTCATGAAGCAAGCGTTGCCGGAACCTTTTTCCTTGGTACAGACAACAGCCAGGCGGCAAATTGGCTTAATGAACATGGCATTGAATCTGAAAATGGCAGAATTCTTTTGCGACGGGTATTGAAGGAAAGCGGAAAAAGTGGTGCGTGGATTGGAGGTGTCCCAGTTACACGCGCAGATCTTGCAGATTTTTCTTCGTTCCTGATTGATATTCACGGACAGCATGAGCATCAGTCATTGATGAAAGTCAGTGAACATCGGAAATTTCTTGATTCCCGCGCCGGGCTAAACGATAAGGTTCAGGCTTTTACTTTGCTTTATACAACTCTCGTTGAAAAAAGAAAGGTTTTGCTTGAACTAAATTCTTCTGATGCTGAACGCGCACGAAAAATAGATATGCTGAAGTTTGCTGTACAAGAAATTTCGGAAGCAAAACTAAAGGAAAATGAAGATGTAAGTTTGGAAGAAGAAGAATCCCGCCTTGCTTCCTATGAAAAACTTTATTCAGATATAGATGCTGTCCGTCAGCTTTTGGATGGTGGCGAAAACTCATGCGTTTCATTGCTGAAAAAAGCCAGAAGGGAAAGTGCTCATGCTGCGTCCATGGATAAAAGCCTTGATGCTTTGGATTCAAGAATGGAAAATTCGTTCTATGAGCTTTCTGACATTGCATCTGAATTTGATACATATTTTTCTAATCTTGTATATGATCCAAATCATTTGGATGAAGTACAGCAAAGGCTTTCATTAATAAATAATCTTAAGAAAAAATATGCTTCATCCATAAATGCTCCTCTTGGTGAAGTAATTTCGTATTATAAAGAGGCTTGTGAAAGTCTTGAAAAACTAGATGTGGGGCAGCATAACAAGGATTTGCTTGAGCAAGAAATTCTGGAACTTGAAAAACAGGTTTATATCCGTGCGAAAGAAATTTCTGTTCGAAGAAAGGAAGTTTCTCTGGAGCTTGGTAAAGAAGTTGAGGCATTGCTTGGTGCGCTTGGCATGAAAAATGCCCATTTTGCTGTAAGCATCAATGATAAGCCTGGTACTGAAATCGAACAAAAATGTGGCCCTTACGGAATGGACAATGTGGAATTCATGATAAGTGCAAATTTAGGTTCGCCAATGCTTCCGTTGGCAAAGTTTGCCTCCGGTGGTGAACTTTCAAGGGTCATGTTAGCCTTAAAATCAATTTTTGCCCAGCATGATCCTATAAGCACCATGATATTTGATGAGATAGATACAGGAATTGGTGGTGAGATTGCAGTTCAGGTTGGAAGTCATATGAAAAGCCTGGCTCAAACGAAACAAATTTTTTGCATTACTCATCTTGCCAGCATAGCAGTTTATGCCGATAATCAAATAAAGATTTCAAAAGGAACGGAAGGAGGCAGAACAGCTTCTTCTGTGCATCCTGTTATGGGCAATGAAAGAATTCGTGAAATTGCGCGAATGCTTTCTGGCGACGATCAGACAGCGCAGTCTTTGGAACATGCAAAGGCTATGCTAGAAAAATTTAGTGGGGGCTTTTGATGGCTAAAATCTCGGAACAGACAAGACTTGAATTTGCTGATGCAATAAAACCCTATCAGTCGAAAATAACTGCAACATTAGGTAAAGAAAAGACTGTACTGAATGCCATTGCCAATGCACCTGATGCGGCATATAAAAAACTCATGCTTTGCGAAGATATGATTTATGTGGCTTCTCTTTATATGGCTCAAAACAGCCTTTCAATCAAGATTCTGGAAGTGAAGAATAATGATGCCTTGAATGATGCACGAAAGATTTTATATAAGGCAATCATATACCTTGAGGAATTGGTAACAAATATTATCGATATTCCTTATGCTGATCTTGCAAAAAATTACGAAGCTATCATAAAGGTGGATGTAAACAAACGCTATTATATTGTACGAAAGCTTGGACTTGCGATTAATCTTTTGGAAATTGCTTTCGGTGACAACAGCAAATGGAAATGGTCCTTTGTAGAGTTAAAAGGGCGCTATGTTGTGGTCGCAAAAAACCTTATCGACATGAGAAAAGCAGCAAAATCCTATTTCAACCCTAATGATCCTGATTATGAAACCACCGTTTTGTATCTGCGTCTTCTTGGTAAACTGGTCGAAGCCTCAGCTGCTTCTTATCGTGATAAGTATGAGCTTTCGACTCGAAGAATTGATGATATGCGAAGTGGTATAAAATTCCTTCTTGCAAGACAAAAGCTTTATCTTGCTTTGAATGATGCTAAGAATGCTGAAGAAGTAAAAAAGAAAGCTATTGTCTGGAAAGACAAGATGGATGCAGACCAGAAAGCAGGTTCAAGCAAGTAAAATGATCAACCAGAAACTGGCTTTAAAAATATTCGAAGGATTCTCTATTCAGCGATGGAACGATTTGATTCGTCCGTTTGAATTTGTGGAAATGGATAAAGCTGCTGAGAAAATGGTGCTGGCCTATATTATCGGCAAAGGGGAAGAGGCTAGAGGAGTAAAAATTGACTGGAAGTGGATGATTTATGCTTCTTTGTTTGATCTCCTTAGAAAAATTGCACTTTGCGACATAAAGGCTCCTGTACAACAGATGCTTAAGAAAGAATATCCTGCCGAATATATGAGACTGAATGAATGGGTTTTGAACCAGTATAAGTCGATTTTGAATGATGATGAGCTTTTTTCCATGTTCACGATTTATATTGGCCAGAAGTCCGGATCATTTGAGATTCCTGCTAAATCAAAAGCTGCTGCAAAAGTGTTGTCGGCAGCCCATAAGTTTTCTACGATCAGAGAGCTTGATATGCTTCGAGCTGTGAATGAAAGGGAACGGACGGATAAAATCAATACAGAACTTCAGGCACAGCTTCAACCTTTTTTGGATTTGCCTGTGGTGCAGAGTCTTGTGACCAGACAGATTTCATTTGATTTTATCATGAAGATAGAACAGCTGCGTTTTCAGACGAGATGGAATCAAACCCCCCGGGTGCCTAGCACAAGTGTTTTGGGTCACTGCTATTTCGTTGCTATAATGACTTTGTTGTTCTGTCGCTCAAATCCTGTAAAGATGTGCGAACGTCGTGTGGTGAATGACTTTTTCAGCGCACTTTTTCATGATCTTCCCGAAGCTGTTACCAGAGATATCATTTCTCCTGTAAAGCAGGCTACAGATGAACTTCCATTTATCGTTAAGAGAATTGAAGACGAGATCGTGAACAAGGAACTTGTTCCTCTTATGGAACCTTTTTATGCAAATGAGTTGATTTATTACACTAGCGATGAATTTTCCGATCGTATTTTTGTTGATGGAAAGACAGTGCAAGTGGAATGGACTGATTTGAACAAAAAATACAATTCAAGCGAATTTTCGCCGGTAGATGGTAGAATTGTAAGAATTGCCGATCATCTTTCTGCATTGATGGAAGCGGATATATCAATAAAACATGGCATTACATCCTCTCATCTTAAGTATGGAAGGGATGGAATACTGAAATCTTATGGCGTTGACAAAGTTATTGATGGAATCCATGTTGGAAAACTTTTTCGCGAAATTACTGGTGAAACTTCGTAAATCAAACTACAAAAAAAGTGCATTTATGCCGATAATGACTATATGGTAAATTGCAATTTTTCTGTCTTAAAAAAATCTATCGCCTTATCCACGATGCTTTTTGCGTCTTCCCTTTCCTTCGCTGATTCTTCGTATTCTGTTCAGAAGGGTGATACTCTTTATTCGATAAGTCGTAAATATCAGATTACGGTGGCAGAACTCAGGGCTGCGAATAACCTTTCAGAATCTGATATTCTGAAGGCTGGTCAAAAACTAGTGATTCCAAGTGCCAATATAAGCAATGCGGCAGCTCTATCCTCTTCAAAAAGAATGTCTTCGGATAAATCCTATGATAAACTTTCTTCCCAGATTTATGTTGTTCAGAAAGGCGATACCCTCTATGGTATTGCAAGAAAATATTCCATGAAATTACCTGAGCTTCTTTCTGTGAATTCCCTCGATTCAAATGCGACTATTAAGGTTGGTCAAAAACTCAAAGTCTTTGTTTCTCAGCCTGCAATTGCCAGTGCTACAAAAAACGATGAATCTAAAAAAGTCGTTTTACCTGAAAAAACTGAAAAACCATCTGTAAAAACTACAATCATAGAAAAAAACAATGTTGCTTCAAATGAGTATAAGACAAAAGGAATTGTCTGGCCTTTGCAGAATCCCACGGTAAAGAAAATAAAAGGAAAGGTTTCTGGAGTTGAACTTACAGGTGTGGACAACGAATCTGTAAGAGTTGTGCATGAAGGAACTGTGATGTACACAGGACTTTATCGAGGATTTGGTGAAATTGTTTTCGTTCAATCTAAAACAGGTCTCATATATTCATATTCTGGCTTAAGCGTTGTTTCTGTGAAAAAAGGTGATTATGTTCTTAGTGGAGACTCTCTTGGCACAACAGGAAAAAAGCCAGAATCAACCATAAAGTTTATGGTATTTCAGAATGGAAATCCTATCGATCCGATGAAAGCTCCTAGAGGCTAAATCTTTTTGTGTTATTTTGAAGGCGTCTGTCCCAAAAGTAATGAGTGTAGCGCTCATTGAGCCTGTAGAAGGGCTCAGGAACCTCTCGTCAAATGACTGCTACACTAAATGTGGTGGTTTCGATAAACTCAACCACCGTAATGCAAACTTATTGGGACAGCTCTTTATTTTTAAAAATATTTTGCACAATTCATAAAAATACTTGACAAATTGATAGTATATATTATATTTATAGTTGTTACTATACAAAATAAAAGGTGTAATATATGAACGCAACCGGTTTTCCAAGTCCAGCTAGAGATTATGAAAAAAGTCGAATTGATTTTAACAGGATGTTAAGACCTTTCCCAGCATCTGAATTTGAATTTTATGTACATGGAAATGCTCTTGAGAGTAACCATATTCTGGATAAGGATATGGTGATTGTGGATAGGCGAAAATCTGCGTACGATGGGTGTATGGCTGTCATTTGCAGGGATGGGGAATTTATCTGCAGACAGTTGACTTTTAACAGGGAAAAAAAATGCTATACATACGATTATTCAGGTAGAACAGAAATCGCCATGGAGTTGTTTGGTATAGTGACTTATCAGATAAGGAATGTAATAAACGGTGGATTTTCTGATTCTGCATGCTGATGCCAACAGTTTTTATGCCTCTTGTGAAGTTCTTTTTCGCCCGGATCTTCGGAGAAAACCGGTAGCTGTGTTGTCTAATAATGATGGAATAATCATTGCTTTGAATGCTGAATGCAAAAAACTTGGTTTTCACAGAGGAGATCCTTTTTTTAAAATTAGGGAAAAATGTGAGCAGTTGGGGGTTGCTGTCTTTTCGTCAAATTATACGCTTTATGCTGATATCAGCTCAAGATTGAATATGTTGTATGCCCAATATTCTATCGAATCAGAAATGTATTCCATAGATGAAAGCTTTTTGTTTTTGCCGCAGATGGAGCCGGAAGAGGCTTCAGGGATTGCAAGAACTATACGTGAACGTGCATTCAGTGAGATTGGTGTGCCCATTTCTATAGGAATTGCATCGACAAAAACGCTTGCAAAACTTTGCAATAAGCTTGCAAAAAAACATGGAGGTACATTCAATTGGTTTGAATGTAATCAGCGGGAGCAGCTTGAAAATTATGCTGTAAAAGATGTCTGGGGGATTGGACCTGCGAAGGCAAAAATCCTGAAACGTAGGGGCATAGAGTCAGCATATGAGCTTTCGAATATGAGTGAGGCTGATGCAAAGAGGTTGTTGACTGTAAATGGTTTCAGGACTGTTCTTGAATTGAAGGGGCTGTCGCAAATTCCTTATACAGAACGGGAAAAGTCAAAAACCGTAATAACCTGCAGCAGGAGTTTCAAGGAAAATGTTTATGCACTGGACGGATTAAAGCAGGCTTTAAGTGTTTTTGTTATGAATGCTTGCGCCAAGTTAAGAAAGGAAAAACTTCAATGCTGTATAGTCAACGTGATTGTTCAGACGGTAAGACCCTTTTCGTTTACTGAGAATTTGGAACTTGAAGAAAAATATTATTTTGGGGGTGACAGCTGTGTTCTGGAAACATACAGTTCATCGATAATAAAAATTCAAAATGCGGCTTTCCGAATTTTGGAAAAGATCTACCGGCCTGGCTTTGCATACAGAAAAATCGGTATCAATCTGTTCGGGTTGAGATCATCTGACAACGAGAATCTTCTGTTTTATACCAGCTTGGATGAAATGGAAAATCGTGAAAATCTTGTCATGAAATCAGTTGAAAAAGTTAATGATAATTCTGGTCGATATGTCGTAAAGCCTGGTGTAGCATCGATGGTATGCGAAGATGGCAACGAAGATAACTGCCCGTGGCTATTGCGCAGGGAAAAACTTAGTCCGTGTTATACAACAAGCGTTTATAGTTTGCCTAAGGTTCTGTAAAATGTTTTCATATGGTGAATTATAGGTTATATTATTGGCAAGGATGTTGATATGAAGCATTTTTTTGTTTTTTTTGAAAGCGGTAACTGTTTTTGCGTATGATTATGAAAATGAGAGTTTTGTAATCAAAGCAAATAAAGCTTTGTCGAAGGTTAATGGTGATAATGCGATTGTGGAGTCAAATAGTGTAAAATCGGTTGTTGATGGCATTGCAAGTAAAAAAACTCTTTCACCCGGAGAATATCCTTTTGTACAACTTAATGATCCGATTTTGGATTTCCTTACAAAAATGGCCTTTGAAGAAGTTAAGCTTAACATACATAAGGATGGTGTTTTTTCAGCAGGGGCGAATTGGTCTACTGCGTGGACAAGAGATATGTCATATGCTATAGATCTTTCCCTGGGATTTCTTTTTCCCGATGTGGTGGAAAAAAGCCTTTTAAGCAGAGTGGAGAATGAACTCATTGTTCAGGATAATCAATATAGATTTGATTCGTGTATCAAAAATTGCGAGATAATTTTCATTCTGATTTGCAGGTGATCTTCATTATGTTTTTTTATCTATATACTATTTCTGCAGACAAAAAAATCCCCTGCTACAATGAAGAATGGATTTGATCAGTTTTGTTCATCATAGCAGGGGGATTTTTAGGTCAATCAAGGCTATTCTTTAAAAAGGAAAAGATCTTGAATTTTTACTGTTAATGATTGGTTAATTGTATTCTTGATACCTTCCTGACTTTCCAAAATTATGTCAAACGCATAACTTGCCGGGTAGTAACCTTCAGCTGTTACTTCAACGGTAAAATTGAATTTTCTAGTCGAACCTAAGTTTTCTGCAGTCAGGGATTGTGGCCAGAATGTATAAGAACCGTTTGTAGGTTTGTAAGTTTTTGATGGATTTGTCCATGAAAAATCTTGCATTGGAGTGTTTCCGTTTTTATCTTTCAATGTGATTTTTGCATCAATAAGTGGTTCGAAGGTAGTTCCGTCATATACAGTACCGCTGAATACAGGAAAGTTGTAATATGGAATGTTTTCAGGTTTTCCCGAAATTTCTTTTTGTTTAGCAACTATTTTATGATATGGTCGTTGAATGGACGAAATCACGCGAATCGCTTCTATAGCAACAGCGTCAACATCGGCTTTTAATTGCTGATTTTCCATTTTTTGATTGGCATAAACATGGCCACGGCCAGATATTATGTATGAGGGTTTTATTCGGTTTAATACATAGCAGAGGGCATCCATTTGGCAGCTTTCGCAGTTACATGTTAACCATTCGATTTTTTTTTCAGTGAGTTGAGTATAAATCTCTTTGATTCGCTGCTGAACATAGTCTTCCATCAAATTGTGCACTTCCATTTTTGGCCTCCGTCATAAACAAGTTGTAGTGCGAGATTCAGATAGCTGTTATAAGCTGAAAGTGGTTTGAGAGGAAGAACTGGCAACTGTTTTTTTAGTTAAAGTTGCCAGATAAATGCGAGCTGAACAACTAGCCCGCATTGTATCAATGGCAAAGGAAAATGAATCATTTTCCTTTGCCAGATGAATTAATTTCCGCCGTTACGAGTGTAAGCGGCAAGACCACCTTGTTTCAAAATCTCTCTAGAGCGGGCAGCAAGGTCATTTGTTGCTTTGATTACTTTTCCGTTACATATAACTTCGAATTCGCAACCTGTATTGAGTGCTTCTTCGATGTTTGTAAGTTCGAGTATATCACCCTGATTTATTATATCATAGTCTGCCGGATTTACGAAATTCATTGGAATAATTCCGTAATTTATAAGGTTAGCTTTATGAATGCGGGCAAAGGATTTTGTAAGGATTGCACGTACACCAAGATACATAGGTCCAAGAGCAGCGTGTTCACGGCTGGAACCCTGACCATAGTTTTCGCCACCTACAACAATACAGTTTGCAAAGTTTTCAGCTTCGCTTCTTGTGTAAAAAGTTTCATCAAGACGGGTAAGAGTGAACTTACTGATTTCTGGAATGTTAGAACGCAATGGAAGAACCTTTGCACCAGCTGGCATGATGTCATCTGTAGAAACGTTGTCTCCTGCTTTAAGACGAACTGGCAATGTAAGCTTTGGTTCGTAGTCTCTGCACTTTGGACAAGGCTTGATGTTTGGTCCGCGAAGGATTTCGACTTTTTGAGCTTCTTCCAAAGGAAGTGGAGCAATCATCATACCCCGGTTCTGAGCTGCTGCAAGAACATCTTCAGAAGAAAGACGTGAATCTTTAC
>JAEDGP010000039.1 GCA_016297405.1 Treponema sp. | reverse complement strand
GGAGAATCTAATGACGCTTAGAGAATTGGAAAAATACTTCAATGATTTTCTGCATCTGGAAAATTTTACGGCAGATATTTCACTAAACGGCGTTCAAATCCAAAACAGCGCGCCGGAAAGCAAACAGATTACAAAAGTTGCATTTGCCGTTGATGCATGCGAAGAATCAGCAAAAAAAGCTGCTGAATGGGGAGCCCAACTTCTGTTTGTTCACCATGGAATTTTTTGGGGACACCCGGAAACAATAACCGGCTCACTTTATAAGAAAGTTTCTGTTTTTTTGCAAAACGATATGGCACTTTACGGATGTCACGCCCCTTTGGATGCAAACAATCCTTACGGAAATAACTTTGGACTAGCCGCCAGGTTGAATCTTAGGGATGTAGAAAAATTTGGACAGTGGCGCGGCATGTATTTTGGCGTAAAGGGCCGGCTTGAATCTCCTTTGACAATTCAGGAACTGGCAGAAAAAGTTCTTGCCAAGGGTGAAACCCCTATGCACATCCTTCCATTCGGCCAAAAATCAATTTCTACCGTAGGTATTGTATCTGGCGGCGGTGATGACAACATTGATGAAGCACTTCGAGATGGACTGGATGCATTCATAACCGGGGAAATTGGTCATTCCTCCTACCACTTTGTGAAAGAAAGCTGCATCAACGTTATTGCTGGTGGCCATTATCAAACAGAAACAATCGGTGTCCAGCAAGTAATGAAAAAACTTGCCAAAGAAACAGGCATACAGACCACTTTCATCGATATTCCCACTAACTTGTAATGAATATCGATTTACTTTAATTTACTTTAAATAGAAACAAATCGAGGTTATATTTACATTATGAACTTTCAAAAGAAAAAATTGTTGCCATTTATTCTTACCGCTGTAGTCATCATTCTTGATCAAATCACCAAATTTTTGATTGTAAAAAACATACCTTTATATTCAAAAGGACCTAGCTTCTTTGGTGATTTTCTTGAAATCTGGCATGTAGCAAACCCTGGTATTGCTTTTAGCTTCGGCGATAGCCTTCCATACATACTTCGCAAACTTTGCTTTGTTGCAGTGCCTCTTGCAGTAATTGTTCTGGTAATATGCGTCTATTTCAGAAACACTGAATTTACAAATCTACAAAGATGGTCCATCGCCGGAATCCTTGGCGGTGGTTTTGGAAACATCATAGACAGGATTTTTCGACCTGAAGGTGTAATCGACTTTATCAGCGTAAAATTCTATGGACTTTTTGGATTCCAAAGATGGCCAACATTCAATTTGGCAGATTCTTCTGTAGTTGTCTGCGGAATTATCCTGTTCATTTCTTTTTTCATAACAGTTTCCAAGGAAGGAAAAAACAAATCTCACGCTAAAATTATTGAACAAGATTCTTCAAATTAAAATATTCTTACGATATCCAGAAAGGACTTACCATGAAAAAAATCGGAATTATCGGTGCAATGGAAATTGAAATCAACATTTTACGCGAAAAAATGCAGCAGGCCGGTTCTGTAAATGAAACAATTGCCGGCAATCTGACTTTTTACGAAGGAAGCCTTTTTGGTTTGCATATCATTCTTGTCAGAAGTGGAATCGGAAAAGTAAACGCCGCCGTTTGCGCCCAGCGCCTTATTCTGCAGTTCGGAGCAGAAGCAGTAATCAATACCGGAATTGCCGGTGCAATGGGCGCTGGTCTTACGATTTTTGATATGGTTGCCTCAACTGATGCTGTTTATCATGACATGGATGCTGTTGCCTTTGGCTACAAACCAACAGTCATTCCACAAATGGAAGTTTCTGCCTTTCCTGCAGACCAGAAATTAATCAACGCTGCAAAACTTGCCTACGCCCATTCTTCAATTTTTGAAAAACATAAGTTTGTAACAGGAAGAGTGGCAACTGGAGATCAGTTCATTACTGATTCAAAAGTAAAAGCTCATATCAAGGAAATTTGCAGTCCTGTCTGTGTAGAGATGGAAGGTTGCGCAATCGCACATGCCTGTTACCTGAACAAAACACCTTATCTGATTCTTCGCTGCATTTCAGACTGCGCAGATGATGACGCCAAAGTAAATTATTCTTTTAACGATACAGATGCAGCAAATGAAAGCTCTGATTTGTTGTTGGGTATACTGGAAATTCTTTCAAACTAATAATTTTGGAGGTTTCCCTTGAATTTACTTCAAAAAATAAAAGAAACTGCCTCTTCAGTTCTTCCAATAATGGTAATTGTCCTGATATTGGGACTTACCGTTGCGCCTATCGACTCAAATCTGCTGTTCAGATTTATTGTGGGTGGGCTTCTGTTGATTATTGGCCTCACTTTTTTTCTTCAGGGCGTTGAAATGGGCATTCAGCCAATGGGTGAAATGGCCGGCGCAGCACTTACAAGCAAAAAAAATCTTATTCTGCTTTTAACAGTTGCCTTTGCCATTGGCTTTCTTGTAACACTCGCAGAACCTGACATTCAGGTTTTTGGAGATCAGATTCATTCCGTATTTACAAATGTAGACAAACTTTACATGGTTGTGCTCATCGCCGCCGGAGTCGGTTTTTTTCTTATGGCAGGACTTCTTCGCACCATACTTAACTTTCCGGTAAAAATCCTGCTATTTGTGCTATATTCTATTCTTTTTGTACTGACATTTTTTGCACCCTCTCCATTCATCGGCATAGCTTTTGATTCCGGCGGCGCAACTACCGGCCCTATGACCGTTCCTTTCATCATGGCAATCGGTATAGGTGTTTCGTCCGTTCGCTCATCATCTAAAAACCCAAAATCCAACGATGATTCCAGCAGCAACTTTGGATTAACCGGCATCACTTCAATAGGGCCTGTTCTTGCCATTTTGCTTTATTCAATTATATTGAATTCCAAGGGCACATTAACCGCAGGTTCCGTGGCCAGTGAAACTGCCGCAGAATCATCCGGCCTTTGGGTTTTTGTTCATATTCTTCCGGATGTCTTGATGGAATCATTTTCATCTATTCTGCCGCTGATTTTTCTTTTGATAGCCTTCCAGATTTTTCTTCTAAAACTGCCTCCAATCCGTTTGGCCAGAATCTGTTTTGGTCTTGTGTGGAGTTTCATCGGTCTTTCCATATTTTTAACAGGAGTAAACGGCGGTTTCATAGAAGCCGGATATCAACTGGGCTCAATCTTGGGCCAAAAAGCCTGTTCCTGCGGTGGCTGGTGGACTGTTCTTTTAATTTCAAGCGGATTTGCAATTGGTTCAATAGTTGTTTGCGCAGAACCTGCTGTATGGGTACTTACAGAACAAGTTGAAAATCTTTCGGCCGGCACAATAAAAAGAAAAATCATTCTAGTATTTTTGGCTTTTGGAGCTGCTGCTGCCATTGGAATCGCTTTGCTCAGAGCCGTCTACGGTTTCGGATTATTGTATGTACTTGTTCCCGGATATCTGATTGCAATGGCATTGATGCTCTTCTGCCCAAATCTTTTTACAGCCATTGCCTTTGACTCTGGTGGAGTTGCATCCGGTCCAATTACATCAACCTTTGTGCTTTCATTTACTCTGGGAACTGCTCAAGCAGCTTGCCATGGCTTTGATATTTTTGGCGTTATCGCTTTGGTTGCCATGACACCGCTGATTTCCATCCAAGTTCTTGGAATCCTATATAATCATGTTCAAAGGAGGCAAAACAATTGTCATACAAAATGATAATCAGCATTGTCCCAAAAGACGCAGGAAATGAAATCGTCAAGACTGCAAGAGACGCTGGTTCTCCAGGAGGAACTGTATTCTCTGGACAGGGAACAGCCCCTAATGCATTCCTTCAGATTCTTGGTCTTGGTGACACTTCAAAAGAGATGGTGATTTTTTTGGCAGACCAGACAGTTTCTCAAAATATCAGACAACACATAATTGATTCAACCTCTCAAAAAAAAGCGCCTTTTGGCATTCTTCTTTCAATTGATGTTGAAACTTTTTATAAAGCGGGAAATTTTTTTGATCAGGAGACCAAAATGGAAAACAATTCGACACATCAGCTGATAAACATAATCGTAAATCGTGGATTCGCCCAGGATGCCATGTCTGCAGCCAGAAAAGCAGGAGCAACTGGCGGAACAATCCTAAAAGCTCACGGAACTGCAAAAGAAGGTGACGCAACTTTTTTTGGTGCAGAAATCGTTCCAGAAAAAGATATGCTTTTAATCGTTGCGCCAAACGAAAAAGCCACTGCAATACTTGAAGCAGTTCAGAATCTGGACTGTCTTAAAAAACCTGGCAGCGGCATTGCATTTTCTACACCAGCAAAAGATTTTACGATTCTCGGAAAAAAATAAATGAGCACAAAAGAATTGATATTGAGGGAACTTCTTGCAGCGGATTCTCAGGATGAGTTCATCTCTGGACAAGATCTGGCAAAGAGAAGTGGTTTTACACGAGCCGCAATCTGGAAAGCCGTAGATTCTCTGCGCAAAGACGGATATGAAATTGAAGCGTCCACAAATCATGGATACAGAATTTCTGCAAAAGGCATCTATAACGGCCAGACAATTACCTCAAATCTGACTGCAGAAAATGGCGCAAAAATCGTATTTTTTGATGAAATCGATTCTACAAACAGCGAAGCAAAACGCAGAATGATTGATGTGCAGCCAGCATCTCTACATAAAACAGCTTTCATAGCCGCCACACAAACAGCAGGCAAAGGCCGTCTTGGCCGAAAATTCTATTCCCCTGGCAAAACCGGAGTCTATCTTTCCCTTGTTTATGCTTCCGGCAATATTGCAAACCCGGCGTTTTTCACTGCCACCGCAGCAGTTGCAGTCTGTCGCGCAATAAAACAAGTATTCGGCATCGACGGCGGCATCAAATGGGTTAATGATGTGTTTGTTCGCGGCAAAAAGATTTGCGGAATACTCACAGAAGGCATCACAAATTTTGAAACCGGACAAATTGAAGCAGCCGTCATCGGGATTGGGGTTAATGTTCAGCCAAATCCAGACATTCCAGAAGAAATAAAGGAAATTGTCGGTTCAATTCTTGAAGAACCTTGCTCAGACCAGCAGAAAAGCAAATTTGTTGCACAAATCATAAATGAACTTATCTTTTTGCTTGATAATGAAAATCAGCAGAAACACCTGGCGATGGAAGAATACAGAAGCCGCTCCATTTTAATTGGAAAGAAAATCCAGTTTTCTCCTGTTGCAGGAGATGAAAAAAACACTTTCAATGCAATTGTAACTGACATCAGCAACGATGCTGCACTCATTGTAAAAATGGAAAATGGGGAAACAAAAACACTTAACAGTGGTGAAATCACCATTCATTCCAAAAACTTGATACAATAAATACGCACAACTGCTTTTCTTATGTTATAATTGATAAGAAGTTTTCATTTTTTAATTAAAGTATTTCATCGGAGTTATTATGAGTGATAATTCAGATCTTGACCCATCCATTGCAGCTTTGCTTGCAGAAGCTGAAGCAAATGACATTTCCGAAAATGTTGACGTTTCTGAATTCGATTCAGGGTCAGGAGAAAAGTTTTCTATGAAGGCTTTTGCCGAAAAGACAAAAATGTTCGGCTCCTCTAAATCATCAGAAAACAAGGCTTCTTCCCCTAAGTCTATTCACGAAGTCGACCTGAGCAAAAAGGAATTCCCAAAAGTCGAAGTATTCCTTAATGATCAAAAGAGCGATATTTTCGACGACACTAAATTCTATAAAACAACTCTTACCGGTGAAAATCAGTACGCACAGCGCATTCACCAGGTTCTTTCAAAATATCTTGTTTGTACCGACTCAAAAGACAGGACTGTTTACAGACAACAGATTACTTCTGCATATTGGGAACTTATTCGTGGTTTGGCACCAAAAATGTCTGATATGAATCTTCCAATGTGTAAACGCATGTTAGTTCGTTTCGGAGTGCTTTTGCCTTCACTTTTCAAACCAGAGCAAAAGGAATTTTTTTCCAAGATATTTTTTGAAAACAAAACTGGAGAACCAGTTTTGTACGTAGATGAATGGTTCAAGGAAATCGCTTCCGGTCGTCTTTCCAACTCAATGACCGATGAAAAGCGCACCCCTCATAAAGCTGCGAATGCCGAAGAAGCTGCCCAAATGGAACAAACCCGCCTGATGCAACTTCAATCAAAAAATTCTGGAAAGCTTCAAAGCGCAGAAAATCTTCTGAATATCAAAGAAAACGAACGCGCAATGCTTGAAGCCGAACTTAAGGATCGAATCGAAATTTTGTGCGACCATATGCCGATTATGGGTATGGAACCACACAAGCAGTCATATACAGAAACTCAAAAACGACTGTTCACCGAAATTACAGATAAGCTTCATAGACTTTCTAGAAACGACAAGGAACTTTCACGTTGTCTAAAAGATTATGAAGATGCAAAGGGCGTATTCTCTAGCGTTGAAAATAAACTTTCTGTAAATGGTCCGCAGCAGCACACTGCGGACACAGGCGCTGTTAACACCGAATTCGAAACAGTTCGTCAGATGGCAAAAATGACCGTTGGCCGCCAAGGAAACCAATTCCCATTGTTTACCCGTGAATTCTTTCACTGCACAGAAAAAGGCACTGGAACTCGCGAAAATGTACTTGATATTTTGCGTTGGGTTGAATCAATTGATCCAGGTGCGTTTTGTCGTGTTCATAAAAACGTTCCCAATCGCATACCACCATATGTTTTGCTCATTCCAACATATGGCGACAGGGGTTTCTGCTGGGAACCATTTGATCGATACAACCGCGTAACAAGCCGTGGTCGCATTGTTATTCCAATGTATCCAAGAGATTTAAAGATTGCTGTTCTCACAGCCGTTGCAGACCTTAGATGGCAGGTAGCCAAAGAAAAAGCTTCCTACTATTGGATGGAAGAAGGTCTTACCGGTCAATATTACCAGTTCATTGATCGACAGAAACTCAAAGGCGACCTTAAGGCATTCTTCATCGAAGACTACGTTCTTTGGATGACAAAAGAAGCCAACGGCGTTCAGCGATTGGACAAGGAAGTTCGCGGAATTTTCTGGCGCAACATGCCGTTCCCTAAAGAACTCAAAGAAGACCTCAGAAAGCGCAGTCTTGTTTATGATGATCTTTGTATCAAGGACCACAACCGCGCTATGAGCGACGGATATTGATATAATTCCAGCCCTATTCGCCGGCAAGAGCCAAAACTGGATCAAGCTTTGCGGCTCTTGCTGCTGGGCTTAGTCCAAACACGATTCCAACAAAAACCGAAAACAAAAACGCAATCATGCAGGCTGGTACGCTTATAACAAATGCTGTGGATTTTACATATTGAACAGCGAAACTGATTGCAATTCCAAGAAAAATCCCTAGCATTCCACCGATGAGCGTAATGGATGCTGATTCCACAAGAAACTGCCGGCGAATATCTGCAGGACTCGCACCAAGAGCTTTTCTAATGCCAATTTCCTGTTTTCGTTCAGTTACAGTTACAATCATAATGTTCATTATGCCAATTCCACCTACAAGCAAGGAAATGCCTGCAATTGCAGATAAAAGAAGACTCATCATCGATGTGATCGAGTCCATCTGTTCAATCATCGACTGCATGGACATTACACTTACGGAATATTCCGAGCCTGTAATTTTTTGGCAATAATTCTTCAATTCGTTTACCATGCTTGTGGCATAGCTTGGATTATCCACTTGAACAAGTACCGTTTGCGCATCAGGATTTGGCTTTATTTTTTTTGCATAAAACCCTCTTGGAATATAAACTGCGCTTGCAGTTTGTTCCATACCTGAGGTCTGTTCTTTTAAAACCCCGGCAACCACAAAACAAAAAGAAATCTTATCAGTTGTAAGAATCACGGTTTTACCTTCACCGTCTTTTGCAGGAAAAAGAGCATCTGCAATTGTGCTGCCAAGAATTATTTTTTGGACCCCTTCCACATCATCTGTTACTGTAAAAGATTTTCCATATTCAAAGCTCAAACCAAAGGTATCAATGTAACCAGCTTCCACCGCTGAACATGTTGTTGTGGAACTTGTTTCTCCAAACGAAACGGTTCCGCTTAAGGAATTCTTGTACCAGATTTTTTTTATGTGCTCCACTTTCTCAAAAAGCGTTTCTCTAAATGTATCATTGAACTGTATGGAAGCTGCTGCAGCTTTTCTGCGCATAAAACCAGCATTCATCTGCACCATATCCAAACCGGCGGAACCAAAAGTCTCTTTTACCTGCTGGGTTGAGCTGCTACCCATACTTGTGATTACAATTACAGAAGCAACGCCAATAATAACACCCAAAAGCGATAGAATTGTGCGAGTTTTATTTCTTCGAAAATTCTGCAAGGCATTAAGAAAATCCTCAAACATGTTCCGCCACCTTACCTGCACCATTTTCGTCACAACCATCAGCACAATTGTTTTGCTTATCTGATTGAATGACGCCGTCAAGTATACGAATGCATCTGTTTGTGCTTTCTCCAATTCCCACATCATGGGTAACAATTACAATTGTTGTACCTTCTTTGTTAATGTCCCTGAACATCTGCATCACCTGTTTTCCAGTTTTACTGTCCAAAGCTCCCGTAGGTTCATCAGCAAGAATTATTGACGGCTTTGTGACCATGGCTCTTGCGATTGCAACCCTTTGCTTTTGGCCGCCCGAAAGTTCATGAGGTCTGTGCCGCATCCTGTCTGCAAGTCCTACTTTTCTAAGTGCCTCTTTTGCAAGTGATAATCGTTCGGCTTTATCCAGCCCCTGATACCTGAGCGGCAACATTACGTTTTCTAACACCGTCATTTCGGCCAAAAGATGATACTGCTGAAAAACAAATCCTATCGTTTTGTTTCTAAGATGCGCCAATTCTTTTTCATTCATTTTTGCGGTTTCTTTCCCGCCTATTTCAACAATACCGCCTGATGGGCGATCCAGACAGCCAATCATATTCATGCATGTGGACTTACCAGAGCCTGATGGCCCCATTATGGAAACAAATTCACCTTGTTTGATGCTAAAATCTATTCCACGAAGGGCATGAACTTCTGTATCGCCCATTTTATAAACCTTCGTGACATTTTCCATTCGAATTACAGTCTCTTCCATAGGCTAAACCTTACATTGGGGGCATGCCCATTGGAGCGCCCATTCTACCTCGTGCACCACCGCCTGGAGCTCCACTTCTTGCTCCACCATTTTTATTCCAGCCAGAAGTTTTTGGTGTACTTTGAGCTTTCAATTCTTCGCCACCAGAAAGCCCTTCCAAAATCTTTACAAACTCAGCATTATACGGACGCACCTTTACTTCAATTCGCTTTCCATCAGTTGTTACAACAAACGAATTTCCGTCCTCATAGCCAATCGCATATCTTTCAACAATCAGATTGGTTTCCGGCTCAGTAATTTCAATTTTTCCGGTAAAAGAATAATTTGGCAAAATCTGTGCAGGATAATCATCAATTCTGATTTTTGCATTTACCACAGTTGACCCTCGGCTTGTTACAGTGCCGATTTGAGGCCAGCTGATTACCCTTCCTTCAACAATTCCATTATAAGCTGGAAAAGAGAACAAAACTTTTTGATTAACATTAAGTTTTGCCACATCAGTTTCTGTCACCTCAACTTCAGCAGTCAGATAGTCCGTATTTACAAGAGTTCCAACTTTATCTTTTGCTTCAAGAGAATCACCAACATCCACATCCAAATCGGCAATAAATCCGTCAAAAGTAGCCTTTACGCTACGATCTTCTATTTTGCGCAAAAGCGAAAGTCTCTGCTTCTCCTGCAACTCATATTCCTTTTTTGAGCCGGAAACCTTTGTTGAAGCCATTTCATAATCAAGCTTTGCAAGATTGTATTCCTGTTCCGTCGAATCAAGCTGCAAAATCAAATCACCTTTTTTTACTTTGTCACCTTTTTTTACAGCGACTTTCAGAACAGTTCCGTCTCCCAACGCCTGCAAAGCCTGCTCCTGGGCCGCACAAACTGTTCCCGCAATTTCAATTACATTCTGATACTGTTCAGCTCTAACCACATAAGTGCGCAAATCCATGCGTTTTCTTTCTATTATTTTTTTAGCTACCGCAAGACCGACAGAAACAACAATAATTGCCAAACCAAAAGCAATTGTGATTTTCAGATATTTTTTTTGTTTTTTTGTTAGTTTCTTTTTCATAATTTATTCCTGAATCTCTCCATCCCTACAGAACAAAAGCTTTGTCCCATCGTTATAGAGGATTAAATCAATTTCATTCAAAAGCTTTTTTATTTCATACAAACGCAAATTTGATTTTGCTGCCAGATACTCTGAGCGGGTAGTAACTCCCTGCTCCAAAAGTTTCGCCATATCCTGCTCTAAATCCACATACATCAAATATGTTTCTTCCGTTGTTTTCTTTGACCATTGAAGATCAGCAAGGGATGTTTGCTGATCAACCACCGCAGTTTCATAATCATCCATTGCCGATTTTACCGAAAGTTCTTCCTCTTTTTCAGAAATGTTATTTTGTTTTTTTTCAATATTTCTCAGGCGAATCTGATTTGGTTCTATAGAAGCAGAAATCGTATAAACAGGATTTGTATTTTCTTCTCCAATTGGAATTGAAATTTCACCCCCAAGAGTTATGCCTTTAAATCCTAAATCAAGACCAGCATTTACGGTATCAGCGGATGTAGTTGTATTCGAATTATTAAATGTATATCCCCCATTCGCAGATAATGTTAAATCTTTCTGGGTTTTACGCTCCATCCCGTTTATCTTTTGTTCCCAAATGGCGTTTTCAATTTTGGTAAAATCGTTCCTGTCAAACGAAAGCACATCTACTGGCACAACCAGCGGAAGCTCTGCCGGCAAGAAATCTTCCGGATGCATTTCTGGTTTATAATCGCTGCCACATTTTTTGGCAAACACAACACAGTCATGGTCCAGATTGCGGATTTTTGTTTCTATATCATGCTCGTCGGAAAGCACTTCCATTTGAGCCGACCGGTATTTTGAAGAGCCAGCTGAGTATCCTTTTGCCTTTATTTCTTCGAATTTTATGGTGTCCTCATAAAGCTCTTTTTGTGCAGATACAATCGAACTGGCCGCAGAATAAAGTTCCCGCAATTCCTTGAAATACTCTTGTTCCACTTCTAGTGCACGATTTTGAAAAGCACGTTTTGCTTCTAAAACATTTCTTTCGGCTTTCAGCAGTGCCACTTTTCTTTTTTCGCTTATACCAGAAAGCAGATCAACTGATACTTTCAAAGTGACTGCTTTATTTTCTTTTTCGTTTTCGGTCAATGAGCCTATTTTAATTTCTGAACTTGCGCTCAACGAAAGATTTGCAGCCTGAGGTACCGAAACTGACGCATTTGGTGTAAAAGTAACAGTCGAATCATCACCATTGGTTCTGAATACGATATTCCCTGTGGAAAGCTTACAAGTTAAGCCATTGTTTACAGCTGACTTTTCAGATTCCAATTGAATTTTCTGAACTTCCAGTGCCAGTTTTTTAAGCTTAATGTCATTGGCTAGATAATTAGCAAAATTCGGTCCCTGGATTTTTTCAGATTCTTCTGCAATTACCAAAAACAAACTCTGCCAGAACATAATCGAAAGCTGAATAATCCATTTCATCGATTTTCTATGTATCATAATTTTCCTGTTTCTTTTCTGACATTATACAGAACATGCTTTATTTACAAAACAAATCCAATATGTAAAAATTACATTATGCAACAAATTATTATTTCAAATCTATTTATAATTGTTTTTTTGGCCGGAACAGTCGTTAGTTTTTTAATAAACCAACTTCTTGAATTTCTTGATTGGCGCGCCGAACGAAAATCCGGCGGAAAGCTTCCTCCTGAATTGGCAGATATTCCAGCCGCATCATGTTTTAACACAGAAAAACTGGCAAATATTTCCGCTTATAAGTCTGAAAAATACAAAACCTTCATTCCTTCATCTATAACAGGCCTTGCAGTGACCTTGTGCCTGGTATGGTTCGGATTCTATCCATGGCTCTATCAGATTATCTGCGGCTGGACAGGACAACCTGACGGCTTTGCAAACACCTATTGGTGCGCCTTCCTATTCTTTGTACTTGCAGGAATTCCTGAAAGCATCGTAGAAATTCCATTTTCCCTTTATTCTGAATTTCATGTAGAAAAAAAATTCGGATTTTCAAACATGACATTAAAACTATGGATTCTGGATGGAATAAAGTCTTTTCTGGTTTCTACAATCATGAGCGCAATTCTTGTGGCCGCCATGATCGGTGTATTATGTGCTGCACCAACTACCTGGTGGATTTTCCTTACCGCCGTCTTAATCTTGCTTACTTTTGTACTTCAAGTAATATATCCAATTGTAATTGCCCCACTTTTCAACAAATTCACACCCCTTGAAGACGGCGAATTAAAAAACAGGATTTCTTCACTTATGGAAAAAACCGGATTCAAGGCAAGCGGCATTTTTGTTATGGATGCTTCAAAAAGAAGCGGCCACAGCAACGCTTACTTTGGAGGAATGGGGAAATCAAAACGCATAGTTTTATTTGATACTCTCATCAAACAGCTGACCACCGACGAACTGGAAGCTGTTTTGGGCCATGAGCTTGGTCACTGCAAACTTCATCACATATTGCGCCGGATGTTTATAATGATTCCCCTTGAATTTGTTGTGATGTATGTGCTCTACTTCATTGCACAATCTCCTGACTTGTACTCAGGGTTTGGATTCCAGATTGCAAAAGAAAGCATTTCATCTGCCCAATTTATTGGACTGTTTTTAGCAAGCATGATAGCCGGCGCAGTGGAAGAAATACTTTCCCCCATCGTCAATTTTGGATCTCGTAAAGATGAATATGCAGCTGACGCTTATTCTGCAAAACTTACTGAAAAACCAGATGCTTTGATCTCTGGACTTATCAAATTGAACAGCGAAAACCTGTCTCAATTATTGCCACCTAAGCTTTACGTTTTCTGGAACTATTCTCATCCTACTTTAATCGAACGCATTCGATCCTTAAAAGGTTCCAGAAAATAACACAAACAAGAAAGTCCAGAGCAATTTTTGCCGATATTTTTAATATGAAAAGGTTTTTAGCACTCTGGGCTTTTTTGCTCGCTTTCAATTCAATGGCCGCAGCTTTCGTTTATAAAGATAATGTTGTGGCTTCTTTCTATGCCGAAGCTTTTCACGGGAAAAAGACTTCCAATGGGGAATTATTCAGCATGTATTCCATGACTTGCGCTCACAAAATGCTTCCCTTCAATACAGTAATTAAAGTTACAAATCTTTCCAACGGAAAAACCGCTCAAGTTCGAGTCAATGACAGAGGACCATTTGTAAAAAATCGCGAGATCGATCTTTCAAAAGCTGCGGCCATCCAGCTGGATATGCTAAAAAGCGGCACTACAAAAGTACGTCTTGAAATCGTGAGTCTTGGTCCTTACAACAAATTGAGCCAACAAACCGGAAAAAAAGCCTGCGCAAAAATGGGCATAAAGTATTATGAAATTTCCATACCAAAAAATGAAGACACCAAAGCTTTGTCGCACATTCAACAAATAAAATCTGTTCCCAGAGATTCAAACAAAAAATGGGATATCCAGATTGGAGCCTTTTCATCTAAAGAAAATGCCACAAATTTCGCAAAACAAGCAAAAAAACAAGGCATCTCTTCTGTTGTTTTGCAAATAACTTCTACAAGCGTGAAAGTTGCAGTAAAAAACATAAAAACAAAAGATCTGAACAGTAAAATCGATGAACTTGCACGGAAAGGCTACACTGACCTGGTTGTAAAAGAACGAAAATAGGAGATTTTCTGATAATTAAAAACATGAACCAGACACTTATTCACGAATCAATTCAAAAATTCTCTATTCAGACCTTCACCCGAAGCGGTGGCAAAGGCGGGCAAAACGTCAACAAAGTAAACACAAAGGTACATCTTGTAATGCCAATTAATTCCATCGAAGGCATTTCAACCGAAGAGCGTTCTCGCCTGCGTTCTAAACTTTCTTCAATAATAAATAGCAATGACCAGATTTTTCTTGATGTTGATGATGAACGATTCCAGGAAAGAAATCGTGCAATTGCGTTTGCGCGACTTGAAAATCGAATCATTCAGGCACTGAAAATTCCCAAAAAACGCATAAAAACAAAACCCACAAAAGCAAGCAAAGAACGCAAACTTAAGCTTAAAAAAATCCGCTCTGAAATCAAAAAATCACGAAGCAAAAACTGGGACTAATCGCCTGTTTTTCATTACAATCGTAAATCATGAATCAGAGAATTCAGCAGTTCTTTCGCCCGGATTTAACTAGCGGCCATATTTTCAGCTCACTTCTGGCTTTTGCAGTGCCTCTTATGTTCAGTCAGCTTTTTCAGCAGCTTTACAACACAACCGACACAATAATAATCGGCCATTATTTAGGCGAACATAGCCTCGCATCAATCGGCGCCTGCGCATCAATCTACGAACTTCTTGTTGGATTTGGAACCGGCTTTGGCAACGGTCTTGGAATTGTAGCTGCCAGAGCATACGGTGCCTGCGATGTGCAGCAGTTAAAAAAAATCGTAGCTGCTTCATTCATCATTACCAGCTGCATCACCATTTTTATAATGCTTACAGGCCAGATTGCGCTAAAACCGTTGCTCCAGCTTTTGGGAACCCCTAAAGAAATTATTGACCAGGCCTATTCTTACATCCACTTGATTTCGATTTTTTGTGGCGTTTTGTTTTCATACAATCTTTTAAGTGGATTATTAAGAGCCATTGGTAACAGCGTGATGCCACTGATTTTTCTTGTAATTTCTTCACTATTAAACATTGGTCTGGACATTCTTTTGATAACACAACTTGGTCTTGGCATTCGCGGTACAGCCATCGCCACAGTTTTGGCCCAGGGAATCAGTGCAATTCTTTGCTTCGCATACATTCTAAAAAACACAACAATTTTGATTCCACAAAAAAAACATTTTAAGATAGAAGGATCGATTTACCGAAATCTTATTGGACAGGGACTTTCCATGGCCCTCATGAGCGCGTTAGTCAGCTCTGGGTCCGTAATTCTACAATCTTCAATCAATGGATTTGGCACTTTAGTTTTGGCAGGCCATATTTCAGCGCGCAAGATTTTCGCAATTTCCATTATTCCGCTTCTGATGATGGGAACTGCCAGCGCAACTTTCGTTTCCCAAAATCTTGGAGCTGGCCATATTGATAGAGTAAAAAAAGGCGTTATCATTGCAGATTTTTTATGCATCTGCTGGGCGATTTTGTGTTGCGCCACAATTCCGTTCGCCTCCAGAACTCTGATTCAAGCAGTAAGCGATTCTTCAAATCCGGAAGTCCTTGCATATGGATCCAAATACATAACTTTCATGCAGCCGTTTTATCTTGCGTTGGGAGTATTGTTTGTAACCCGAAATTCGCTGCAAGGACTTGGAAGCAAAATTCTTCCGCTTTTTTCCAGCATCATTGAATTAGTGGGAAAAATTCTCTTTACGCTTTTCATAATTCCATACACAGGAAAATGGGGCATAATCATGTGCGAACCGCTCATCTGGGTAGCTATGACAATCCAGCTGGTTTGGGTCTATTTCAGGCACCCGGTTTTTAAGTCGCAAAACTAAAAGATTAGCGAAAAACCCTACCAGCAATTGCACAAAGCAGAAAAACCACAAGATTTGCGCATACAATACTTGCGCCTGCTGGAGTAGACCATGCTATTGAAGAAAGAATGCCTGCAAAAAAGCACAATAGTGAAACAAAGGATGCAGTTATCACAACTTTAAAAAAACCTTTAAAAATGCGCATAGCACTCAATGCAGGAAAGACCACAAGACTTGAAATCATCATTGCACCCATCAGGCGCATTCCGATTACCACTGTCAAAGCCGTAAGAACCGCAATTATTCCATTATAAATACCAGAATGGATTCCGCTGGCGGTAGCAAAGCTTTCATCAAAGGTCACAAGAAATATTCTATTATAAAGTAGCACAAACAAACCAAGCACAACAATTGCCAGCGCAATGCTGATCATTACATCTATCTTTTGAATGGCTAGAATGCTGCCAAACATGAATGAAGTTACATCCGTATTCAATCCGCTTGTAATAGATGTTACCATGATACCAATTGCCAGCGAACTGCTGGAAATCAACGCAATGGCAGCATCTCCTTTTAAGCTGGATTCTCCACTGACTCTAAGCAAAAGAAAAGCGGCCAGCACACAAATCGGAATGGAAAATCCAAGGGGCGCCCAATTCATAGACAAAGCGATTGCCATAGTTCCAAAACCAACATGACTTAATCCATCGCCAATCATCGAATAGCGCTTAAGAACCAGAATTACCCCAAGCAATGCCGCACATACAGAAATCAATCCGCCGGCGATCAAAGCCCGCTGAATAAAAGGATACGAAAAAACTGCCAGAGAAATGTTCATCATTTTACTCCTTTTCTTTCATCGCCAGCCAAATGAAGCCCCGGAATATGACTGGCATTGCAATCAGTGCCACAATGATTACACAAATGCGTTTCGCAAACTTCTACGTTACTCATTTGGCTATAAAGGGGAGTTTTTTTGTATTCATCCACCGTTCCAAAAAATTCAGGCTTCCTGTTCATGTGCAAAATATGCGTAGCATTTTGCACAGCGCGATGAACATCATGGCTCACCATAATTACGGCAAGTCCGTTATCCTTATTCAAACTGCGAATAATTGAATACAGCTCGTCCGTAACAAAAGGATCAAGACCAGTTACAGGTTCATCCAATATAATCATATTCTTTGCGGCACAAAGCGCCCTGGCCAAAAGGACTCGCTGCTGCTGACCACCAGAAAGTTCAGCGAAGGACTTGCCTGCAATGCTTTCCAGTCCCAAGCGCTGAATCTGATACTCCGCATTCAATTTTTCTCTTTTAGATAAAAAAAAGCCACCCTTACAAAAAGTTCCGCTTCTTATCACTTCCCTTACAGATGCAGGAAAATCCCTTTGAATATTATTTTTTTGCGGAAGATAACCACACTCAAGTCCGTTTCTTACAACAGTCCCAGATTCTGCCTTCAAAAGTCCAGTAACCGTCTTTACAATTGTAGACTTACCAGAACCATTAGCTCCCACTACACAAAGGTAATCCCCAGGATTTACCGTAAAACTTACATTTTCACAGGCAACATAGGATCCATACTGAACCGATACGTTTTCACATTCAATTAATGCCATACTTTTCCCAAAAATTAATTATTCCTTAATGTTTCGGCATTTTTATCCATTAACGAAACCCAAGTTTCACCAGCATCAAAATCATCTTTAGATACATTTTGAACTGAATATAAAATTCTTGCCTCAACTCCAGCACTTTCCGCTACAGAATCTGCAATCTTGTGATTTCCAAGCTCAATATAATAAACCGATTTCAATTTTTTCGTTTCAACTTCATCAATCAATCTGGAAACTGTAGATGGACTTGCTTCTACCGCTGTACTGCAACCAGAAAATGCCGCATCATATTTCAATCCATAATAATCTGCAAAATATCTAAGAGGAAACCTGTCTGCCATTACAATGAACTGATGTTTCATTTCTGCAACAACAGCTTTTGTTTTTTGTTCCACGGCCATGATCTGAGAAATATATTCCTGAGAATTTTTCAAAACAGTCTCTTCAAATTCAAGGCCATATTTTTCACTAAGTCCAGAATCCTTATACGCAGCGCAAATTTCTTCTGCAATTCGCCTTACAATCAAAACTTCATTTTTTGGCGATGTCCATATATGTTCATCTTCTTCCACTGAAACCTCATCAACCATTAATTCTGAATCGATTTCTTCATCTTCGCCAAAGTCGTCTTCTGCTACTGTTTCAACACTATCAATAAGTTTCACAAACTTCTGATTTTTTTTACCAACAGTACCGGCAAGTACTTTTTCTACCCATTCATCGCTTTCTCCGCCAACAAAGATGAATACGTCGCTGTCATTTACGTTAATCATATCTGCCGGCGAAGGATCAAAAGAATGAACTTCTGCGCCAGGCTTTATCATAAGCTTGAGGGAAACTTTTTCATCATCAATCAGCCCTTTCAAACAAGCTCTAGCTGCGTCATAACATGGGAACGAAGTTGCAACAACCGAAAATTCAGCTTTTTTCTCCTTCGTACTACATGCAAACAACGGCAAAATAAAAGCTGCTAAACCAATCATTTTCAAAACACCCAAACAACCAACTTTTTTCATAGAACTATTTTTCCCATCCCTTTTTTTTATTGTTTTCAAAATTTTCATCATATACCAGG
>JAEDGP010000115.1 GCA_016297405.1 Treponema sp. | reverse complement strand
AAAAACTTGAGGAAATGTCTCAGGAAGAATGGGAATCTCTTTGTGATGGCTGCGCCCTTTGCTGCTACAGAAAAATCATTGACGGATATTTATTCTGGAAAAAAATATTGAACACAAGAGTTGCCTGCAATCTTCTTGACTGCCAGACCTGCCGATGCAGGGATTACGAAAACCGTTTTTCAAAACAGGGTGAATGCATAAAACTCGACAGAAACAAACTAAAAGCCTTCAAATGGCTTCCAGAAACCTGTGCATACCGGCTGCTCTCTGAAAACAAACCATTACCCTCATGGCACCCTCTTGTGACAGGAAAGCCAGATTCTGCTTTGGATTCTGGAATCTGCATTACCGACGGCATAAATGAAAATGAAGCAGAAGACTGGTATGACTATATAATCGGAGAAGTAAAATAGATGAACATGATCGATTACCTTGCATGGAGAGGAGACCTTACCTTCTCATAGGACAGGCTGAACGAAATCGATGCCCTTATTTTTTCATGGCTTTATCGCAGAATATGCAAAACTGAAGACAAAAGAATCCTACGAGAACTCCATGACAGCAAGCCAGTCCGCCATGTTTCTTCTTGATACTGTTTCAAAGACAGAAAGGTTCAAAAACATAACAGTAACCGATTTCAAAGATATTTTTGATCGTGACCGTGTCATTCAGTTTGCGGCCATCACTTTTTCCATTGATGAAAATCACAGTGTGGTTTCCTTCCGGGGAACTGATACAAGCGCCATCGGATGGAAAGAAGACTGCATGCTTTCCTACAGCGATGAAATTCCCGGACAGACGGAGGCCCTTTCCTATTTTGAGAATCAGAATCTGAGAAAAAAATATACCATCACGGGCCACTCAAAAGGCGGCAATCTTGCGCTCTACACTTTCCTGAAATGCTAACCATATATCCTATTTCCGTGGCGTGTTCTATGATAGTCTGTTCATCCGTATAGCAAAGAGGCCTGATGATATGGAAAGGATAGTTGTTGTAACGCATGACTGGCGGCATTGTTGCCGCGCTTACTGGGAACTGGATATCGTGAATATCATATTACACCGGATTGGCTGTTAATCTACACAATAATTAATGATGAACTGATTTTAGAGTTGAACCGAACCGGAAGTCATTCCGACAAGCTCAATGAGCGCTACACTAAATACTTATTGGACAGCCCCTTTGTCCAATTGACGTGCGTTTTCTGGTAGTACATTCAAAATCCTCTATGCAGATTCGATATTTGAGCAACACTTTCTACGGACATAGCCTTTTATAAAACCGTTTAGCTTTTAATCAATCAACTTCAAAAGGTTCCCCTCAAGCCATAATCTTTCAGCATATTCTTTACATACTGATCTACTTCTTCTTCACTAACAAGACACCTTATGATTCTTTTTACTTCCAGAGCCCAATATTCATCGTGATTTGTTCCTCCATATTTATATGCTGTTAAAGCATGTGCCATTTCATGAATTAATATTCTTTCTTTTTCTGTAAGTTTGAACCATTTTGTTTTAGAATTTGCAACAAAAATTATATTTTCTGGTTCTAGTTTAATGAAACCATTAGCAATATAATTGCCAACTTTTCTATTAACTCTATGGAGTTCAAACTTTTTACTATGAACAAGAATATATGTATAATCCTTTAATATTTCCTTATCCTTATTGTTTAAAGCATTAAGAACATACGAAACATCAAAATATTCACATTCATGATTGTCCAAAATTCTTGCTTCTTCTGAGTCAAGCACATAAAAATCGATTCCATTAAGCTTTGTCTTATAATAGCCTTCATCATAAGACAAATAGAAATCTTCGGATTCATGTATATTCTGAGCATATAGAGTAGAAACCATAAAAAGTATAAAAAGAATTTTTTTCATTAATTAATCCTCAAATATAATTTCATAGTATGGTACTTTATCATCTCCAGAACCAGATGTGTAGAACCATTTCATATTATTACCCATTTCTTTCTTTAGATTTCCAAAGAATACATCTGGATCTTTATTTGCAGTTTCACACAAAAGTGTGTAGAGCTTGTCTATATATTTTGTTTCAAATTGAAGTACAAATCTGCCAGAACCACGATATCTAATTGTTACTCTTTCAATTTCTGTTTTTCGACTATTAAGTATATCTCCGTGTACACATGTATATCCAATTACTATACAAGGAGAGTCATGTGTATGACATATACGAAGTGGATTCGCAAAAGTAGTACCAGGTTGCAGTTTCCACTCCCAATTGTCTTTTTTAAAATACTCAACGCCATGCTTTTCTTTTGACCATTTAAAGACTTTTGTTTCCTTGTATTCCTGCGGTATGTCATTGCATTCTCTTTCGGCAAAACAACAGAAACAACTAAACATTGTTAGCAAAATTAAAAAAATCTTTTTCATAAATATTCTCCTAAAATAAAAGTGAAAAATTTCCATATACCATGGAAATAGATGCAGAACTAATTTTCTATATTATATATTGAAAAATATTAAAAATTTAAATTACAACATAAATTTTACAATATTTCATCTTCTATATTCAACAAATAATCAATATACTAAATATATGTCCATCCACTCACTTGCAAAAGAACTAGGTGTAAGCGAATATTCTCTAAAAAAGTTTGCCAGAGAAAACAATCTTGAGCGGAATGGCACGGCCAGACGAAATTCCTATATTTTTACACCTGAAGACATTCAATACATCCGTGAGTATTACAATCGGTATGAGCATGAACCAAGACTGGATGATGAATACTACTGGATTTTCTATAAAATGGTTCTCCCGGATGGGAAAAAAAGATTTTCTACTCCATTGGGAAGGTTTAGTTATAAATGGAAAGAAAAGCTTAAAGAATTTGTAAAGCTTCAGGAATACACTTCAAAATTCGGACGAAAAGCCAACCACTTTCATATTGTTGGAGAACATACAGCAGTATTAAGAATCAAGAAAATATTGAAAGTAGATAAAAAATTATCAAAAGAAGAATTGGAATTTGCAGTTAAAAATCTTGCTAGAAAAATGCCTCTTTCTGGCAGCACAATTAAACAATGTCTTGAAAACAATACTGCGTTAAATGACGAGCAAATTAAAAACTTCTTTATCAATATATGATTCCTTACTGCTATGTTTTGACACAGGGCCTTTTGAAGAGTTCTCACAATCCTATTCATAAAACTTGCATCTTCCAAACATATCAACCTCACACATTTTGCACGTTCTTTCCACCCCCTTTAGTTCCTCAAAATATTTTCCACAGTAAAACATATTATATGCTTTGCTGCAATTTTTGCATGAAGGGCAATAACCATCAACTGAAAAAGTCCTGATGAATTCAGACTCCTCCATTTTTTTCATCCTAAAAGCCAGCCCTAAATCTTGAGTCCAGGTAGGCCTTTCCCTTATGTCTTTTATCCAATCATCGCATGTATGAAATCTTGAAACTTGAGTCCTGTAATTGCGAAGATTACAGAAGCTAGTTCCTGTTCCAATATGAAATGCCACCCATCGATGACCACAGTTTGCACAGGTTTCGTCAGGTAATTCAAATTCAACATAACCATAATTTTCTGGAACCATAATAGACCTCCGTTTAGCTTTTCCAGGCTGCAAGTAGAGATAAATCGCCTGTATAATCATTTACATAATTGAAAAATTATTTTTTTCAAAAACTTCTTAAAAAAATCAATCTATATATGTGCAATCGCCATTTAGCGTTTCACCAAAAATTTCACCTTCATGTTCCCGGAGCCATTCTTCATCCTCTTCATCATTAGAGAAATCAAATTCATATTTCAAATATTTTCCTGAAATCAAATCTTCAAAAGAAACAAAGGTATCTTTGAACTTAAGGATAATATCAAGAGCTTTTTTTACAAGTTCGTCTGAATCATATAAGTGGATGTGTGAATAAAATCTCCTGTTTGGTTCCTGCGAAAATTCGGCGATTCTTTTTTTATAGTATTCGATTACAGTTTCCTTTAATTCATAACAGAAATAAGAGTCATCATTCATTTTTTCAAAAAGCTGATCTATATCAAGCTTATTTTCATGAATATAATTTTCAAGACAAAACTGAAAAAAGCAATGTCACCGCTTAAATCTTTTTCAGCAGAATATTTTTTCGGAAACTTAGACTGTAAATCTCTTCCATACATACATGCCATATTAAACCTCACTTTCTACCATTTTAAGCAATTCATCTATTTCTCTTTGTGTAAGTGTCAATGCCGGCGAGAAATTTCCTGATTTTGCCGGTTTAAAATTTCCGCTTT
>JAEDGP010000114.1 GCA_016297405.1 Treponema sp. | reverse complement strand
TAGCCTGTGACCTCGTTTTTTACGGTGCGCTCCAGGATAAGAGTTTTTGCGAAAAGACGGCTGTTTGAGATTATGAGAAAGAAGATTAAAAAATTTAATATTTTACTTATTTTCATATCAACATCAGTCCTATAAACATATTATTCATCCTGACAAGAGAATTGCATTTTCTGCTAAAGACATTTCGTAATTATCTTTTAGTTCCTTAAACGATGGCTGTAATTCTTTTTTTTCACGCTCGCTTTCGTTTAAGTTTACAAAATGTGTTATAGGAAAATCGCTTCCAAAAAACATACGATTCTTAAAACCTGCATCACAGATTTCTCCATAACTGTCAATTGGACAAAATGCTGTATCTCCAAAGAGATTTTTATATTTTGTGAACAAATCAATAATCGGAGCTGAATCCTTACAATGAGCCAGATGAACTTCTACATCAGGGAATTGCTTGAACCAAGGCTCAAAAAGATAAGGGCTGTCGTCCTCGCTTAGTCCAGTGTGAATAAAGAGCGGAATATCCTGCCCTTTTGCAAATTCAAAAATCGCATCCGTAAGAGAGCTGTTTTCTTTTATCCAGTCATGCAAGTGGGGATGCAATGCAATTCCCGCAAACGGAAGTTCAAAAAAAGCATCAGAAACAGAAAGCCCTGAACGCAGTACAAGCGGGTCTGCCCACCATAACGGTTTTACTTCCAGATTTATGGAAGATGCAAACTTCAATGCCGTATGCCATTCTTCTACAACAGCATGATGAAATTCCACTGCCGTTTTCATATCGTCAAACTTTGGCGTAAGGTATGCGCAGGTAGTGCCGGATATGCCGTTTGCTTTCAGGCAAGAGAACACATCGTGCCAGTCGTAGTATGTATTCCAGTACTGGCCGATGTGTGTATGAAAATCATGTGTTTTTAAGTCATCATAGCGGGCTGTCATTCTACCTACTTCAAGAACTTGTTCAAGAACGGGAAGAACATTCCTAAAATACCGGCTTTATTTTTTGAAGCCATTTCTTCCTGTTTTTTCTGAAGCATTTCGTTCCTTGCTTCCATATTCTTCATGTTATCGGCGGCTCTCTGCGCCAATTTGTCACCTAGTGAGGCATTTCCTAACTTCTTTCGTCCAGCCATAAGACGCGCAGCATATTCGTCTCTATCTTCAGTAACAAAAACCCCAGGATATTTCTTTTCAAAAAACTTCTTTGCACATTCAGAACTACAGAAGTGTTTATATTGGATTTCCTTGTCTTTCTTTATGAGCTTATCCTGCTCTTTGTTCGAACTTTCAATAATGTAATCATAATAAGCTCCGGCAATAACAAATGGAGTACCACATTCCGCACAGCAGTCAGATTTATTATAATTACTGTAGTCAGGATTATTATCACTAGAGTCGGCTGTTTCAGATTCATTAACAAGATAAGAAGATGTTCCTGTTTTTAAGTATTCCTTTGCTGCTTCCTGACGATAGTTATAACGATCAACATCTGCAGTCACAAAAACAGACTGCTTATATTTTTCTTCAAAATATTTTTTACAACAATCTTCTGAACAGAAGCGACGGTTTCCATCACCGCTTATGAGAGGCTCTAATTTCTTATCGAGAGTAGTAACGAATGTATAATAATTTCCAGTCTTTTCTTTACATTGCGTACAATATAGACTTTCATCAATTTCTTCATCATCTTCGTCTACTTCAACTTCATCTTCTGAAAGACATACTGAAATTACCGGAGATAAATCATCCTTGGTAAACTTGTAGCCTTTTTTATCACCATCTCCTTCCTCTGGTTCCATATTTGCATAGGCAGATTTTTCAAAATAATCCAGAAGGCATACATTTACAGGACAATCAAGATTACCCGAAAAATCATCAGCAGTTGTAATATGAACAGGCTTGGCCGGCTTAGGCCCGTTTTTTAATTCATCAATTGCATTTGCAGCACCTTCTTTTAATGCCGCTCCCGTAGCCTGTGCGCCTTCTTTTAATTTTTCACCGGCGGCGCTTTTTAATTCAGACGCTTTGCTCATGGCTGAATCTTTTAAGCCTTGCACTTTTGAGGCGGCCGCAGCCTTCATTTTTTCCATCGGATTGAATCCCATAATATCCTCCAAAAAATATTAGAAATGTTTAGCTATGCTCAACATCACGACTTTCCCAGTTCCTTTAGTTTTGCCTCTCGCCAGTCCAAAACAATCTGCTTGTTCTTTGCGGCTACGGCACAGAAGTGACGGTTTATTTCGAGCGGATCTCCAGTAGGTGATTCATTAGCATTTCGTACTAAGCACGGAGCGCAGAAAGCCGCCTTGTCGCACTTGCAGCACTCGCCGCCACCAAGATCTTTCATCTTTAAGCCGCGAAGCCATTTTATTTTTTCTGAATTGTCCCAGATTTCCTGCAACGGAGTTTCTTTTAGATTTCCCAAGACCATTTCCTGCCAGCCCGCGCACGGATAGACATTGCCGTTTGCAACCATACAGCAAGTTGAAATACCGACTCCGCAAAGACGGCGTTCCGGGTTGAAACAATTTTCATTGCAACGCTGAACAAAATCCGGAGCAAGGACTGCATTCTGATAGTCCACATCTCCAAGAGCAATCTGCTTAATAACTTCGCCACATTCTTCTACAGAAAGCCGGTGTGCAAGGTTAGAAGTTTCGTGATTGAATTCCGCCATCATGATGTAATCTGTCTGGCTGCGTATTTTATGCTGATGGCACCACTCCATGACATCCTTATAATCATCTTTGTTGCCTTTCATGGTTGGACAGCTTACATGAAGAGGAATGTCATTTTCAATCAATTTAAGGATTGCGTTTTTTGTCTTTTCAAAGCTGCCCTTTATTGTCGTGATTGCATCGTGATGTTCGGGAATCATGGAATAAAGAGAAACCTGGACGGAAGAAACATTTCCTTCTTTCATAATTTGAACTGTTTCATCATCAAGCAACGTAAGGTTTGAAAGAATATTCACATAAAAGTCGTATTTCTTCGCGGCACGGAGATATTCCTTAAAATGAGGATGCGTCATCGGCTCACCGCCCGAAAGGGTTACACCAAGCACGCCCATTTTGCTAAGCTGCTCCAAAGTGCTGTAATACATTTCGTCTGTAATGTCGTACAATTTCAAATCGTGGGGAATGTAGCAGTGAACACAACGCTCGTTGCAGCGGGAAGTCAACTCAATCTGAAACGAAGTTAAATGGGGTTTGTCCTTAAAGTGTTTTTCCAAAAACTCCTGCGTATCGGAGTCTACCCTCTGAATTGCAGGCGTAAAATCTTCGCGTTCAGTTTTTGGCAGAACTGCATTGTATGTAAAGCCTGTATCTTTGGCGTCAAGTTCTTCTTTAGTTTCTCCTTTTATGATAAAACCATCTTCAATCAAAGTTTCGTAAAATTCTTCTGCATCTTTTTTAACTGTTTCTTTATCGACACCAACAAATTGCTGAAGAATTTTGTCTGCAAGTTCATCTAAAGTCTGTGGCTCACGGCTCAAAGCGCAAAGAAAAACAGTACCGCTTTCGTTTACCATGCGGTCGTTAAAAATTCCTGTTGAAGTGATATAGCCCACTCCGTCATAGTCGCGGATATAGGTGTCTTTTTTTTGTCTGTAAAGCATTTCTAATTTTCCTCAAAAAAAATCATCTAAGAAAGTCAGTTGCAAGCTTACCATAGAGCATTACACTTTGTACCAAGTGCCACCTGTCGTCATATCACGTGCTTGGCGCACCTTTCCTTGTTTTTCAAGTTTACAAAGGATATCGGTGACATCTTTCACAGCAAGACTTGAATCATCTTTTTGCTTTGTTTTGCCCCAGATGTCAATTGCACTTAATCCGTTAGGTGCTTTACTAAGTTCGTTTAATATTTTATTCTCCAGCGGTATCATTTCACTTCTCCAACAAAAAAAATATAACCGTCGCAACCATTAATATGCCAGTTGATACGATAAGCCCTCGTTATTTTATACGGCGGGGCTTTGCCTACCGTAAAGTAGTGAACATTAGTTATCTTGTTCGCTCACATGGTTTGCATTCAGAAGTATAGGGACTACATCTGTTTGCAGGACATCCAGCAGCATAAGAACCGCTAGAAGCGTTCTGTGCAATAATCTGTGGTTTTGTGTAAGCCATAGTTATTCTCCAAATGTAAGATAGCCTGTTTTTCAAGGCAAACCGCCAACGACGGTAAAATATCGGAAGTAAGCATGAGCGAACATCCGTTATTTTCAAAAAACGCAAAAAGACCCGCCTGCAAAAAGCGATGTACGCAACTTGCATAGCGGTCTTTGTTATGAGAAAA
>JAEDGP010000113.1 GCA_016297405.1 Treponema sp. | reverse complement strand
GAAAGGTGAACGTATTGTCTGTTCATCGGTTGCAGACCGTTTTGTAAGATTGAATCTAAAAATCTTTTTGCTGTTCCATGGTAAAGAATATCGGGTGGATTTCCAATCGATTTTTCAATTTTCATCGGAATGGAATGACCATATAAAGCTCGGATTTTGTCACCTGATATTTCGTGATGTTTTTTCTCTGAGGTTTTGATAATATATTCTAAATCAGCTTTAGCTACCTCTTGTGAATATTTGTTTTCTTCATTGATTGCAGAAAGTAACTGAGAAATCAGGACGGAACCGTCCAGATCCATTTCAAGTTCATATTCCCATGGTGCATGTCGAAGTGCATAGCTGATTTCTTTGCTCAGCTGTTCGTAGTTCATTTGACTAATTCCAATTCATCAGCATAATATCGTTTCTTTAATTTCTTACCATCTGCTTTCAAGTGGTAAAAATATCGTTCTTCGTTATAATGTCAGCAGATAAGGTCAACCTGAGCAATAATATCTTTTGCTTTAATTTTTACACTATTACTCCAGTCAAAATCTGGTGCTTTTCTGGTATTATATCCTGATCTTAGGATTCTGATACTTTTAGAGTCAAGAATACAGGTAACGATTTTGCATTTGGTTTGAAATGACCACTATCTACATCTATTTTATAGATTTTTCCACCTGCTATTTCAAGAATTCCTGCACATTTTACTCTTGGATTTTTACCTCAAATAAGAGTTGGATGTGTAGTAGGAAGAGCGTTTGCATACAGAAATGAAAGGAGCCATCTGATAGGTGTTGCTTATAGCAAGCATTAACTTATTGGATGGCCTTTTTTTATCTTTTCAGAATGATTTTGAAGATTTAAGTCTTTTGTATTTTAATTTGCCAGGTTCTGTTCCAAAGCTTTTGCGAACTGGTCGGCGCAGGATGTTTTTTTGGAACCGCATATGTTGCCCTTTAGTTTTGATATGATTACTTTTGCATCCATTCCTTCGCAAAGTTTTGCGATTGCTTTAAGGTTGCCGTTACAACCACCGGTGAAATTCACATCGTGAATAATCTGACCATCCAGTTTGAATGTGATGAGCTGGGCGCAAGTGCCGCTTGTTTTAAAAGATACTTCCTTCATTGTAGAACTCCAATATTATTTTTATAAAGAACATTACTAGAACCAGAATTATTACGGGGCGAACGAAAGTTGTTCCTTTTTTTGTGAATGCTGTGGCGCCCAGATAGTTTCCGCCCATGCTGAAAAGTCCGGCAACAATGCCAAGTAAAATCATGGTTTTGCCGTTTATTATGTAAACCGCTAAAGCGGCGTAATTCACGCAAAGATTTATGATTTTTGTGGTTCCGGCAGATTCGTTAAGGCTTATGCGCGCAAGACCTGTTAAAAGCAGCAAAAGAAATGTTCCGGTTCCTGCGCCGCAAAAGCCGCCGTATATTCCGATGAAAAATGCAATAAGCATGCAAAGTATGAGGGTTTTTGAAAAGCAAAAAGGTTCTTTTTGTGATTCGAAGGTTTTTGTTTTTAGCACATAGTATGCAATGAATGGCAAAATTATTAGCATTGTAGCTTTGAAGGCGGCGTCTGAAAGTAAAAGCGCAATATTCGAACCAATTGCTGAGCCTGCGAATGAGGCGGCGGCGCAAAAGGGTGCCATTTTCCAGTTGATGAATCCATTTCGGGCATATTTTACGGTTGCTGCCGTAATTCCCATGCTGGAACTCATCTTGTTTGTGGCGATTGCATTATGCATTGGAAGCCCGGCAAGCACATAGGCTGGTGTTGTGATGAGACCGCCGCCGCCGGCTATTGCATCAATGAATCCGGCTATAAAAATAAGTGGGCAAACAATCAAAAACTGGTAAAGCATGGTTGGTTAATTTATACCGAATTGGCATGGGGTTTCAAGAGTGCGTCTTCCATGGCCTGAATGATGGAGGAAATGTTTTCTTTCTGGATGCCAGAATAATTTACGATAAAGGTGTTGGATTGTGTTGTTTGCCCATAAAAATAGTCAGAAAGCAAGTTGATTTTGATTCCATGTTCCAGAAGTTGCTGCTTTATCTGATCTCCTGAAAGTTCGTTGTTAATTGTCATGAGAAAATGAAGACCTGCTTCCTGCTCATGGATTTTTATAAGCGAAGAAAGTTTGCAGTTTTGCAGCGAGGTGATGAGTTCGTTTCGTATGGATCTGTAAAAGTTTTTCATTCTGTTTATGTGCTTTTCATAAGAACCGCTTTGTATGAATTCAGCAAGTGTCCATTGCTCAAAAGCAGAAACCGGGCAGGAATAAAAGCCGATTTTCTGTTTGAAAACTGGAACAAGTTGCATTGGCAGGATCATGTAGCTTATTCTGAATGAAGGCGAAAGGGTTTTTGAAAATGTATTGACGAAAATTACTTTGTTGTCCTTGTTCGATCCTGAAGATAGCAGCGTTTGCAAAGGTTTACCGTTGAATCGGAATTCGCTGTCGTAATCATCTTCGATTATATAACGGTCTGAGGATTGAGAAGCCCATTCCAAAAGTTCCATACGTCGGCGAATTGGCATTACGATACCTGTAGGAAAATGGTGAGCCGGTGAAACGTGTACAACTTGGGCCTTGTTTTGATCAAGTTGTTTGATGATGATTCCCTGGTCATCGATTGGTGTAGGAATGCATTTTGCGCCGTTCAAATTAATGATAGAGGCAATTTTATGGTAGCCTGGATTTTCAACTGCAAAAACCTGGTTTTGGCCAAAAAGTTGCACAATGATTGAAAAAAGATATTCGGTTCCAGCTCCGATGACCAGCTGTTCTGGATCCACATTCATGTTTCGGAAATCTCTCAGATGATTGCAAATTGCTTTTCGCAGCGCCGGAACGCCCATTGTGTCTATCCGTTCAAGAAGTGTCTGATCCTGGCGATTCAGAACAGAGCGCATTGTTTTGGCCCATAATGTGAAAGGGAATTTTTTTCCGTTCGTGGAATTATTGGAAAAGTCTGCTACAAGATGATTTTGTTTTTGCGTGGTCGAGTGAGATGGCTCTTCATTTTGCAAAATGTGTGTTTGCGGAGATTTCTTTTGGGGATTTTGCTGCCTTCCTAAAAACGATATGTTTGTTACGTAGAATCCTTTTTTTTCAAGTGAATAAATATATCCTTCGCTGATTAGTTGACCGTAAGCATTCTGAACGGTTATTACGCTGATTCCAAGGTGTTGAGCCAGGCTTCGCTTTGACGGCAGTTTTTCATCTGAGGTCAGGATGCCGTTCAGAATCTGATTTTTTATGGATTCGATTAGGAATTCGCAAAGCCCAAGTTTATTTCGTTGTGAAAAATCAATTGTAATCATGCGTACCTCAAATGCGCAAAGGATTGTAGCACCCGGATGGCGACGGCTTGGCCGGAGCAACGGTCCCGAAGTGAAACGCAGGGATGAGCCGCGGTAGACGGCGAAGTGCGAAAAGCCTGGTTTTTTAATGTTCCTTGGGACATTAAAAAATGCGCCCATCTGATATTATAATAATTCTTGTAAATTGGATATATTATTAATACCAGAATTTGTGTAATTTATTTTTGTGAGGTGAATATGGATAAACGTCTTTTGACTATTCAGGATATTTCGTGTGTTGGACAGTGTTCTTTGACGGTTGCGTTGCCGCTGATTTCTGCTTGTGGGGTTGAAACGGGGATTTTGCCAAGTAGTGTGCTTTCGAATCATACGGCGGCTGGTTTTAGCGGTTGGACTTTTCATGATTTGACGGAAGAAATGCCGGTGATAATGAATCGATGGATTCAGGAAAAGATTGATTTTGATGCGTTTTACACTGGGTACGTGAGCAAGGCGCAGATTCCGTACATTTTGGATATTATGCAGAAGGTTGCGCGCCCTGGTGCAATTAAGATTGTAGATCCTGCAATGGCTGATAATGGGAAATTGTATGCTGGTTTTGATGATGATTTTCCAAAAGAGATGGTGAAGCTTGTGAGTGCGGCGGACTATGTTTTGCCTAACTTGACAGAAGCGGCCTTGCTTTTGGGAATTGAGTATAAAAGTGCTTATTCCAAATCTGAGATTGAGGAAATTTGCAGAGGGTTGCACAATCTGGGTGCTAAAAATGTGATAATTACTGGAGTAAGTTTTGAGCCTGGCAAGCTTGGTTGCGCTACGTTTGATGGTACTGATTTCTTCTATTATTTTACTGATAGGATTGATGTTTCCATGCATGGAACTGGTGACGTGTATGCAAGTGTTTTTAGCGGTTCTTTGTTGCGTGGAAAATCAATGAATGAAGCTGCATCGATTGCCTGCGATTTTGTAGTGGAATCAATTAAAAACACAGTGGAAGATAAGGGGCATTGGTATGG
>JAEDGP010000112.1 GCA_016297405.1 Treponema sp. | reverse complement strand
TATTTAAGAGCAAGGCCAGCCAGGTGGGAAACGCTTTCTATTTAAGAGCAAGGCCATCTTTGAATGCCTGGCCAACCTTCTTTCCCATTTCATAATATCCATGGTGAACAGAATCATAGATAATCGGCTTGAATTTATTAAGATCCAGATTTCCATCCTGATCCAGAATACTTTCGTCCATGCTTACGTTTACGATTTCGCCAAAAAGATGGCAGCTTTTTTCGTCATAGCTGATAACTTTGCATTCCAAAGCGAATGGCAGCTGATCAATCAAAGGCGCATTTACGAACTGGGACTTTGTTGCTGTCCAGCCGGCTTTTTTCAATTTATCTGCGCAGTCATTTCCCGATTCCACACCAACATAATCGCAGGCGGCAGCGTTCTGCACATCACCCATGCTTACTGTAAATGCGCCGCTAGCCTTCAGATTAGCAACGGTTTTGTGGCTGGGACTTAAACAAATGCAAATCTGCGTATCATCGCTGATTCCACCCCAGGCCGCATTCATTGCATCAGGGGTTTCGTTTTCATCGTAAGTTCCAATGATAAATACAGGCTCTGGATATGCCCAGGCTTTTGCACCGAAATTTTTTCTCATAATCAAATCCTTTAATTTCTTATCATCCAGTCGTTGCCTGGAATTGTTTTTATAAGCTTTTTATGTTTATACATTTCTTCATCAGCATTCTTGAACACATCTGCACAGCATTTGTGTTTCGAAGCATCATAACCGGCGCATCCCCAGGCAATGGAAACTCTATATTCCTTGCCGTAATTCTGGTTCACACCATCAACTGCGCCGTCCAGTGCAAGAATATAATTACTGATTTTTTTCTCTGCAAAATGATTGATAATTACAGCAAATTCATCGCCACCCAAACGGAAAACTGGACAATCCTTAAAAGCCTTGCAGATACACACGGATGCATCGATCAAAAGCTTATCACCTTTGCCATGGCCAAAATTATCGTTTACGAACTTAAGTCCGTTCACATCAAAAAAAGCCACTGCAAAATCAGCGTTTCCCTGTTCAATCGCAGTATCATACTGTTTCTGAAAATCATTAAAACATGCTTTATTTTTTACGCCAGTAAGAGCATCCCTGTATGCCAGGTTGCTTGCCTGATTCAATGCATTTTCCAGATCATGTATCTGGAGTTTTTCAGCATTGATGTTTTGAACAGTAAAAAGAATGGCCTTTACATGACCGTTTCTGTCCTTATCTGTAAGAATAAGTCTGCAGCGACACCATTCATCCGAAGAATTTATGAATTCGGCAGAAATGCTGTCTTCATGCTTTAAGCGCTCATCCAAAGTGGTCATATCAGAAAAAGCTTCTATTAATTCCCTGTACTTTTCCTGAACAACAGAAGCACAGAAGCGCCGCAAAACCTCAGAAATTTTCAGCTTTTCTTCAAGCTTCCAAAATGGAAAATCTTTATACGCTTTGACTTCATCAAATGAATCTTCGTCCACATTAAAAAAATAAATCGCGGCATAAATGCTGGAAAGTGACGAAAGCATTTTAAAGGCCCAGGTATTTATGGCCTCTTCAGAAAAGCTTTCTCTAACCGATTCTTCGTTTTCTTCCATAAAAAGTTATTATAACACATTTTTGTTAATTCGTAATATTTTTCTGTTTTGTAAAAAAGATTTGCAAGGAAAAACATTATCGGCTCACGGCCGTAAAACCATATTCGTTCAGCAAATGAGTCATGGGAACATCGTTTTTTTCCACAGGAATCATTCTGGTGATCACATTAACTGGACAAACTCCGCAAAGCACAATACTTTTCCCATCCGGTCCGCTTAAAACCCTTTGTAAATAGCGGTCATAATAGCCTTTGCCCCGCCCAAGCCGTGCACCTTTAAGGTTGAACGCAAGCCCTGGAATCAGCATCACTGTATGTTGCGGTAATGTTTCAGGGCGCACCATCTGACACAAAGGGGAAGGTTCCCGGATACCATAAACAGGATCTTTTTCAAAAGAAGTTTCCATATTATCGATTGAATCAATATAGTAAAAATCCATCTGACTTGTTCCGGCCACCATTTTGGGAACGGCAACTTTCTTACCGTCCTTCAGCGCGGCCCTGATTATGGCAGAAAGATCGATTTCATCTTCCATTGCCATAAATGCCAGAATCACTGAAGCATCTTTATATTGGGTGCAAGACACAAAAAAATTGGTAACAGAACGGGCACATTCACGACCCAGTTCCTTATCTGCAAAATAGGATTTTAGTTCAGCCTTTGCTCTTTTGCGCAAAGCTTTTTTCATATCCAAAACGCTTCCTTCCATCAGGCTGTGACCGCAATTCCTTTCTTCCCGTGGAAACTCAATGATTTTCGATCCCAATTCATTCATAAAACCAATATACCACACAATAAAAAAAAAGCGTATGGAACTGCCCGCATTTTGCAAACAATTCAACACGCTTTGTTTTTATGCCGATTTAGGATAATCGGTAGTTTCAAGGATAATCTCAACCTGTCGCGTAACAATCAAATCGCTGATCTGAACTTTAAAAAGCGATGAAAGCACCAGAAGATTGTCTATGGTAGGAACATTTCTACCCTGCTCCCAGGCATAAACTGCCTGGGGATAATCGAATCCAAAAATATTCTGAATATCACGAACAGATAAACCCTGTTCCTTTCTGATTTTCTTGATTTTTTCGCCAGTTGCAATCTGATCAATTACCGGCCGTAATAAAGTCTTTTCCATAAATTTTCTCCAATGTCAAAAAGAAGTAATATCAGCATGAAATTTCCATAAAATTTCATACCAGCATAGATTCAAAATCTATTCTCCAAATGCCTTTACAAAGTCTTCCGTTTTGCTCCAGTATTTTATTCCCCAATTTTCAAAGTTCCATTCATCCATGTAATTGTTACATTCGTAATCAACATAATAAAGGATGTCGTTCATAACCAGAAAATTGGTGGGGTAATAATCTATGTTCAGGCCTGCTGCATAAAGTTTTTTGCACATCTGGCCAATCTGATCAAAATAGATTTCCTTCATCCCACCTTGCTTAACAAGCTCCACAACCGTAGGGCCTTCCACATATTCTTTAAGAATGCGTTCGTTTTTTTCATCAATTTCATAAAGGGATGGCATCTTTATTCCCACATCCGAAAGTCTTTTCCAGTCAGCTTTTTCGGCTTCAATCTTGTTGCCAAAAGTGTAATAACTGCAAGGTTCGTGATGAATCTGTTTCAAAGTGAACTTCTTGCCATCTTTTTGGGCAAGATATGAATAACCGCCTTTACCTTTTCCTAAAAGCGTAACTATGTTGTATGTTTTTTCGTTTACATCAAGGGTCTTTGGCAAATCCATAAAAACCTCCGTCCTTTCGAAATCCATTTTTTCCGGCTCTGAACTTTTTCAATGTTCTAATTGCATTATACTGTCTAAAAATGGTAAAATCTTGCAATATTATGGCGAATAATAACACAATTCTGTCACACGAAGGTAAAATTCACGGACAACTACACTTTCCGTATGCGGTTTACATGGGGCGCATCCCACACCTTCTAAAGGGTTACCCTCTTCACTGGCACGAAGAATTTGAAATCATCTGTGTAACTGACGGCACTGTTCAGATTCAGGTGCTTTCCGAAAAATACAATTGTGTCCAAGGCGACATTGTCCTGATTCCTCCTGGAGCCGTGCATAAGATTCAGCAGATTCAGGAAAAATCCTGCGTCTATTACAATATTCTTTTCAAGTTGTCTCTTTTGGAAAACGACGAAGAAGGCTACATGTTCAAAAAATATTTTGAGCCTTTAATCATAGAAAATCAGCTGATCCATTATTTGCCAAGCGGATGCGAACTGAATGATGAAGTTTATCCAATCATAAACCGGCTGCTTGTTAGCCGCGAAAAAAAGTATCTGAATCAGGAGCTTGTAATAAAAGCGCAACTTTTCATGCTAATTGAAAAACTTCAGTTTGCCATCAAGAAGGATTTTCCTTCCAGCTGGAACGCTCCTCAGATTTCAAGGCTCAAACCTGTTCTTACAATGATCAGCGAAAAATATGCACAGGATATCACCGTGGACGATGCAGCGAATCTTTGCGCAATGAGTCAGACCTACTTTATGAAGTTTTTCAAAAAAATGACTGGCATGACTTTTGTTGAATACCTGACTTCAGTGCGCATGGAGCAGGCGCAACGTTTGCTAAAAACTTCCAGCGATTCCGTTTCACAGATTGCGGAAGAGTGCGGCTTTCACAATTTTTCTTATTTCATCCGCTCATTCAAAAAGCACTTTGGCGTAACGCCAAACCAGGCCCGCACCTAGCATACTCGTTTTGCGCATACGTGGGTGGGGGATCTCGCACAAAACTCCCTGTCGCACTCACTGCTGTCCTCGCTTTGCTGCGGAAGGGTTCCTGCGAGCAGGGATTTTCTGCTACGCACCCACGCATTCATTCGCCTTGCGCA
>JAEDGP010000004.1 GCA_016297405.1 Treponema sp. | reverse complement strand
GATTTATGGCATTGTCTTTTTCTTTGAGCGTGTTTGCATACCACTCACACTTGCCACCTAATTCAGCAATGTCACTGTTCATCTGATTTATGGCATTGTCTTTTTCTTTGAGCGTGTTTGCATACCACTCACACTTGCCGTTCAAATCATCGATGAGTTTAGATTTCATCGAGTTCTGCTCGTTCAAATAACCGATATCGCTGTTCATTTTATAATTTATTTTGACAAGTTCATTTTTATTGGCATTAAGACCATAGACTGCACACTGAACTTCAAAGCCGTCTGCAATCTCAAGCGCAAATTCAATCTCTAAAAAATTGATGTTTCCTTCGACAAGACCATAATATTGCGGGTCCGTTGTATAGAACAAATCAAATCCGTCAGTATTATTCTGGCAGCATACAGAATTTAATTTGAAATCATTATTATCTGATTTTACTGAAAGAATTTTTATCTTACAGAAAAGACCTTCTAGAGGATCGAATCGTAATGCTTTTATATTATCTATTTTTTCAAGGTTAAATCGAACTTTGTGGACTTTATCTTCAAACACATTATTTATGCAACAAATAGTTTGTTCAATTTTAAAGCCATCACCTGTATCAAAAAATAATCTGGAAACCAATCCGTCATTTTCTTGAACAGATTTCTCTTTTTCAGAACTGTATAAAAGTCCTTCCAAGGTTAGCTGTTCAAAAGATTTAACCAATGTTGATTTTTGTAACGACTCATCACAAATTATTTTTATTTTTTCAAAAAAGTCATTATTTTCTTTTCTAGCTTCATCAAGAAAATTTTGAATATCACATTTCTCAATTGCATCATCCAAATCTTCAACACTATTTAAATATTGAGGTTTATATTTATATGAGAAAAACTTTGAAGCAAAAGGAGCATAGCAAATTACCTTTTTTCCTAAAAGCTGAGCCCAATAAATCATGTGAAAACTATTAGAGATAACAATCTCGCTCTCACCTATGAAACGGATAATTTCTTCAATTGATTTATCATTAGTAATCGAATCAAAGGTGAAATTCTTTATCTTGTAATCTTTGTGAGTTGCAATTCCAATTTTTCGTTTAACTGAATACTTCTCATCAAATGCAGGATGTTTGCATGTTACATCAGACAAATATTCAATGTTCTTTGAATTATTGAAATCCCTGAGAGTACAAATAATGAATTTATCCCATTTAATTTCAGACTCAAATGTCTGCTCAAATTCTGAATGACTGTTTAATCCAGAACTCCAGCAAATACACTTTGCCCCAATATCAAGAACACGATTTATATTTCTGTTGGTAAACTCCGCATAATCAAATAGTCCACCACCACCAAATATAACCACATCATCTTTATCAATTGCAGAATAATTTATATAACGAATATCATGACGACGAATATTAAACTGAGAAAAATAATCCCAATAATACTGAAGTGGACAACAGTTCCAATCTCCTGCATTCGAGGAATCAATACGATTTATGAAATGAAGAGTATTAGCCAATTTCAGTAACCCGCTTCAGACAAAATTTTGTCCACAAGTTCAATAACTTGTTCGGTGCGTATTTTCTGAATACAAATACTCAAATCTTCGTTTTTTAAATTTTCCAAGCATTTTGGATTTCTTTTTTCAACAGTAGGCCAATACCAGTCACAAAAATAACAGTCCATTTTTGTATGAGCAACAAGAGGCAATTTATCAGTAGGGGCGATCTTTTCAATGTGATACGGTAGGAAACGATCAAAATGCCAGCCACCAACAATACCTACAGAGGGTACATTTGTGGCACAAGCAATGTGAACTCCAGAAGTATCGTTAGTAACAATAAATTTTGAATTGCCAATAATATCAATTACATCATTTATTGAAGTTTTACCACACAAATCAATAATATAAGGTTCTGTTGTACTATGAACATTCATAAATATCAATTCAGAAACCCATTTTTCACTATCTGTACCTAAAATCACACATTTCAAATTTGTTTTTTTACAAACATAATCTGCAACTTTAGCAAACCTTTCAGGAGGCCAAAATTTTTGTTTTATTGAACCAGCTGGAAAAAGGACAAAATAATCATCATTAACAAAATTCTGTTTATTAAAATTCAAAACAGGCTTTGTTAATCTAAAGTCTGATCCAACAACACCACGGACAAAAGCTGCATAAAAATCAAATTCACTACTTTTATCTCTTGGATAAGGTATTACAGCATCATAAATAGGCTCTACCATTTTTATCCATTCAATTGGAGAATTACCCCGACCTTCTATGGCAATTCTCTTATTACATTTTATGGATGCTGCCAAAATATCAGCTAATGGATAACGAGAAAGTTGAGGTTGTAATAAAATATCAAATTCCTTTGTTTGCAAAATTTTAATTACATTTTCAAGTTTTTCATAATCTATGAGATGAGGTCTAAAATCTACTGTAATAATTTCATCAAAGCAGTTTAAATGTTCAAATATTGGTTTAGAAATATTCAAACAAACTACTGTCATCTTCCTGTCTTTATAAAACTCTCGAAGGGCTTTTGCCGCACTTGTAAACATTGTACAATCGCCAATCAAATCAAGACGAAAAAGAATAACATCAGTCGAGTTATATTTCACATTCTTGTCTAACTTTTCTGCATATTTCCAAAAAACTTCAATTTGAGATTTGTAACTGTTAAAAAAATCTATGTTTAATGTTGAAAAACCTACTTTATCCATGATTAGGATTCCATTGTCTTTTTTATTTTTTCTATAATGTTTGTAGTAGAAAGTCCCTGTTCAAGTCTTATAAACTCAACCTTACCACCATAAGATTGAACAAAATTTGCACCAGCGACAGTTTTACCTTTCCAATCTTCACCCTTTACCATTACATCAGGTCTAATTTCTTCAATAAGTTTTTGTGGAGTATCCTCTTCAAAAGGAATCACAAAATCTATACATTCAAGAGCTTCTAATAATGAAATTCTATTTTTCAAATCAACAACAGGTCTACATTCACCTTTTAATCGTTTAATTGAATTATCAGAATTAATTGCCACTACAAGAATATCTCCAAAAGATCTCGCTTGTTGAAAACTTTTTATATGTCCAGCATGAACAAGATCAAAACAACCGTTAGTAAAAACAATTTTCTTTCCTTGCTTTTTTAAGTTAGAAATTGCCTCAAGAAGTTTGTCTTTTGAGAGATTTTTTTCTCTTGTAAAATTAAGTTGTTCATTTATTTCGTCAATTGTTGTCTGTGCTGTACCAAACTTAGAAACAACAATTGATGCAGCAACATTTGCCAAGACAATAGCATATGTAATATCAAATCCAGCACCAATAGATAACGCAATAACACTCACAACTGTATCTCCAGCGCCAGTTACATCAATGACTTCTTTTGCTTGAGTTGGAAAATCAAGTTTATTACCTGAATCTTTTTCTATTACGGAAATACCCTTTTCTGAACGAGTATGAATAAAATACTTAATGTTATTTTCATTTGCCAACCTTAATGCCTCTTCTCTAATTGAAACTTCAGAATCTAGAGAAACATATCCAGACATATCCACAAATTCTTTATTATTAGGAGTTATAGCAGTAGCCCCTTTGTATTTACCACAATTTTTACCCTTAGGATCTACAACAACAGGTATATCTCTCTTGCTACATTCGTCAATAATATAACCTGTCAACTCATCACTGACAAACCCCTTTGCATAATCAGACAAAAGTACAACTGTGATATCTTTTAAAATAGAATCAATATTTACTTTTAGATTGCTTAGATACTCCTCATTCGGAGAAATAATTTTTTCCTCATCTATTCTAATAAACTGCTGATTAGCTGAAATAACTCTAGTTTTAACGATAGTCTGCTCATTCTTCCATATATTTGAGCAGTCAATTCCCTCCTTTGAGAGCATATCAAGACAAAGCCAGCCTTCTGAATCATTTCCAATACGTCCTAAAGCACGTACATTTGCTCCTAATGACTTTAAATTTGCTAGAACATTACCTGCACCACCAAGTTTACGTTCTACTCTAGTCTGATTTAAAACCGGAACAGGAGCTTCTGGTGAAATTCTATTAACATCGCCAATTATATATTTGTCAATCATTAAATCTCCAACGACAAGTACATATTGACTCTTGAAAGATTCCAATTTATTCATTTCTATTTTCTCATTATCAAATCAATTTTTTCTGAACTTCCCCAAACAGCAGGAGAATCATATGGACGGTCTGGATAAACTCCATATTCAGGACTCATATCAAACCCATGTTCCTTTATAAATTTTTCAACCATCTCACCCAAACTTAACGGAATACCAGAACAACAATTAATTACTCCCAATATCCTATTCTGTGTTATCACAGCTACAATTTGTCTTGCAAGTTCACCAACATGAATAAAATCATATTTATTTTTACCCGAGTTCAATGGAAATGTGTGTTTCCCATCTTCCGCAGCCTGACAAATCTTTGCAAAAATAGAATGACTCTTTATGTCATCACCATAGATATAATATCCTCTAATCCATTGAAAATTAACATCATTCTGTTTGCATAATAGTTCAAGAGATTGCCTTAGTGCATTTTTAGCAATACCATATTGACTCATTGGATTACACGGAGTATTTTCATCAATAACACCTTCATAATACCCAATTTCATGCATAGACCCCATGCCACAAAATTGATGTAATCCACCTTTTATCATATTTTCAACAAATCCATAATGCTTTGAAATATCTTCCATATGGGCATTAGAATTATGAACAAAACCATCTCTCCATGCGAGGTGCAAACACACATCAGGTTTTCCTAATTTATCAAATGCATACTCACCCAGCGAAAAAATATCATCCGTAATTACCTTCGCACGAATATCAATACCATCAGGAAATAGGTTTGAAGCAATAACATCAAAACCTAGATCACAAAGTTCTTTCACAACAAACCGACCTATGTATCCACCAGCACCAGTAACCAATACTTTTTTAATCATAATTAATTTTCCTCAGACATTTCTAATATACAATCCTGACAACAAACACCAAAAAACTTATCATCAGAAGCCAACATCCTAAAAGAAATAACAGAATGACATTTATCAATCAACTTCATCTCCGAATTCCTAATCGCTACACTAATATTATAAGTACCGTTATTAATAATCAAACTTTTGAAATAAAAACAAATTCTCTTTTTACCTTCTACAAAAATATATTTCTTCGTAATTAAGCCTGAAGCAGTACCAAAAAAACAATATCCAACTTCATTATTAAAGCCTAATACTACATTCAATGGCAATTTTTTATCAGGTGAATCAAAATCAACGACAATCTTAACTTCGTCACCAGTATGAAAAACCGTATTAGGATTACCATCTTTATCAAGCATCATTATATTGAGTATCCGTGCCGGTCCTACATATTCCCTCTTTGCAAAAGCACTACATTGGCTAGTTATCTCAAAACATGAAAAATCATCAATTGAACCATCTTGAACACAAAGAGTCTCATCATTAGTCTGTTGTACTTCCTTCTTAACTCGCTCCTGACTACTTTCGAACATATCATGCTCATATTCATCACAAACTTTGTTTACATCACCATCCATCTGAATCAAACCATCTTTGATCCAGATACAACGATCGCATATACGCTTAACCTGACCAAGAGAATGAGAAACAATAACAATAGTAAGTCCAGAACGCTTTAAGTCAAGAAGTTTGTTAAAACACTTTTCTTGGAATGCACTGTCACCAACAGCAAGAATCTCATCAATTAAAAGAATATCCGCGTTAACATTAATTGCAACACTAAAAGCAAGGCGCATGTACATACCGCTTGAATACGTACGCACTGGAGTATCAATTACATCTTCAAGTTCAGAAAAACGTATGATGCTATCAATTCTCTTGTCCACTTCCTTATGCTTTATTCCAAAAATGCTGGCATTGATATAAATGTTTTCACGACCAGTCATATCAGGATGAAAACCAGCACCAAGCTCTATGAGAGAAGATACACGGCCTTTTAGTTCTACTTCACCTTTATTTGGTTTTAGAATCTTTGTAAGAAGTTTTAAGGAAGTACTCTTTCCACATCCATTTTTACCTATGAGAGCAACTGCCTGGCCTTTAGGAATTTCAAAACTAACACCCCTAAGAACATTTCTAACCTGTACTTTATTGCGATTGCCAAAGATAACGGCATCCTTCAACTGGTTTGAAGATTCCAAATGAACCCTAAATTCCTTTTCTACGTTGCGGACTTCAATAGCATTACCTTCTTTCATCACATTTCCTCCGCAAAACGCTTTTCAAGTTTTATGAAAATCAATTCAGCCACAATTAAAAGCAAAACAGAAAGTCCAAAGGCCCTTAACAAACTGGAAAGTGTCGGCAAGGAATTGTGATACAAAACAGCCTGCAGAGCAGTAACTATGGGAGTCATCGGATTCAAGGAAATAATATTTTTTAATGCACCTGGAACGACATCCATCTGGTACATTACCGGAGTAAGCCAAAAAATAACCCCCATAAAAACATTTGTCATGTATTCAACATCACGAAAATAGACATTTACAGAGGACAATATCAAAACCGCAGCAAGAGTAAAAATGTACATTATCAAAAGAATAAACGACACATATATAAGAGCGTGAAGGTAATTAACCGGCCACCGAACTATTAAGAGTATGGCGATAACTATAGCATAGTTTATTAAAAAATTGACAAAACGACTCTGGACAGTGGACAAAGGTATAACTTCTCTTGGGAAATAAATTTTTTTTATCATATCTCCATGAGAAAAAACACAGCCAGAGCCCTGACACAAAGATTCATTAAAAAAATTCCAGGGCATAACACCAACAAGCAAAAACAAAGGAAATTTTGGGATGGACGATTTAAATATATAGCCAAATACTGCTATATAGACAAAAATCTGCACCATTGGATTAAAAAAATTCCATAAAAAACCAAAAAACGATCCCTTATACCTTCCCCTTAGGTCTCTTTTTACCATGCTTGATATCATGTCCCTATATTCGAATATTTCTTTGATTCTCGATAATAACATAAAACCACCCTACGCAAGAAAAGAAAAAACAACTACAATTTTACATCAAAGAAAAAAAAGATTCAATATACACCGGAATTTTAACTTATGCATCAAACAACTCCCTAAACGTTTCTTAAAATCATCTAAATGGCTTAGTAACTTGCCTTCTTTAACTTTCTATCATTCTTTCTGAATTTTACCTGCTGGGCCAGGGAAAAGAAAATCAAAAACATAAACCTTGGCAATAACTTATACAAAAACTTTTCCGCAATAAAAAACAAGGAATATGGCTTATTAAGCTTCTGGTAAGCAGACCAAGGAGACTGCCTAAGGTACTTGTCAAATTCCCCGATGTCGGGATGGGATTTACCTTTATGCCACGGAAAATCCCCTAAAAATCTATAGGTGTGCAAAATCGAAGGATTTAACTTTGCAATTTCAATTTGTTCTTTTGTGTAATACTTATAATTTCCATAGCAAAGGGTATATGCACTGTACGAAAAAACCCTATGTACCGGCTGAAAATTGAATTCCGGGCCAACCACCACAATTTTATCTTTTAAAACAATATTCAATAGATCCTGATCAGGATTGCAGTATTTAGAACGATTGTCCCGAATAAAATTCAATGTCTGCTTTAAGAACGCGTTTTTTTTCCAATTCTTAAAATCAAACAGCATTACACCGGAATTAAAATACAAATCTTCCCTTGAAAAACCAACAAAACGTTTATAATGGCTTGCAAGGGCATCAAGAACTACAGCACATATTTTATCCTGCATGTCAAGTTCCAAAAGGGGCTTTAGGCTTCCTGTAACGATGGTGTCAGAATCAAGATACAGTACTCGTTCATCGCTGTCGTCCAGTATGAGATCAAGAAAAAGCCTGTAGTTTGCAACATTGGAACCGCGGTACTTGGGTATGTCGACAAAATTCAATACAAGATTAATTTCACCTGAATCAATGATTTTAATCTGCCGATTGAATTCCTTTGCAAGACTATTTAATTTCTTTATATTATCTTGAGAAACTGAATCAAGAACGCAATACACCTTTATCTCTTCAATATCCATATTGTTTTTAAAGAGAGAAAGTATGGAAGTTCCCATGAACGGCGCATAACCATCGTTTGCACAGTACAAAACATTCAGCCTACTCATTTTTGCAGCACGAAAATCCTAAAAAACCTTACAAAAAAATACACAGGATTTAAAGATCTGTATATCCTAAAATTATTCCCTATAAAATACGTCAGTACACGGAATCTTTTTCCGTTAACAAGCGCACAAAAAAAATTTTCAGCCTGTGAAATCATATCCCGATGAAGGTCATTAAAGGAGAACTTTGAATTCCCTAAGACTTTTATAAAGTCATACTGCTTTTTATACAAGGGATTATTCCCATCTCCTTTTATGATATCACCAATTTTTGACAGCGAATTCCACCTATCATGCTTTCCAGAATTATTGGCGGAATGCTGTCGGTATTTTAACACGGATTCATTGATATAGGTTACACCATTTTCGGCAGCTGCCATGATTCCAATCCACTGATCATGAAATATGATTCCGTCAGGTGCAGGAAGTATTTTTTTTATCAGTGAAGTTTTTACAAGACTTGCCGCCCCCTGTATATGAGGCCTGAAAAGCTGCAGAAAAAAAGAATCATCCTTTGATGACGGATAGTTTTCTATCTTGTCGCAATCCCGCAATGTACAATGCATGTCATTGCCATTTTCATCAATAAGATCCGCATTTCCAATGGCAAGATCGCTGTTCCCAATTGCATTGACCAGCAGTTCAAGATGGTTGGGCATCCAGATATCATCCTGATCGCACAATGCGACAAATTCACCATTGGCTTTTAGGCATAGATTTTCAAAATTTTTCTTAAACCCAACATTAACCACATTTTGTTCTAACTTTATCCTAGTATCTCTGGCAGCATAGTCTGATAGAATGCCATATGTATTATCAGACGACACATCATCACATATGAGCAATTCAAAGTCGGAATAGGTTTGAGATATTAGGGAATTCAACAAATCCGGCAAATATTTTTCACCATTATATGTGGCTAAAACAATGGAGACCATGATACAAATTATATTGAAATTTAACAAAATAATAAAGGGCATATCTTGTCTAAAACACGTTCAAGACAGACCTTAACAATTGTTAGATTATGGTGTATCATGGGAAAATGTGCAGTTTTAATCTTACAAAAAACAGATTCTTCATTCTTTCCTTTTTGACAGTTTACATAGTATCCCTGATGGAATTATTTTTAGGGAACGGTTTGATGTCTTACCTTCACCCTTTTGATTATGATTCGTTTATGGATTTATTCAGCATGGCTGCTTCACCCTACAATACTACATACCCACCATTATCCATGATTCCGTTTAAACTTCTGCACATGATTAAGCCAGACTTAAGCAATGTAATGCTAAGAATGAATTCTTATGGTGCCTTTTACCTGATGCTATACATGTTTTCCTTTGCAGCCATTTTTCTTTTTACGATTTTTTTTACTGTACAGGGCGACAGCAAGCGTAAAATGTTTTATTCCGTTTTATTTCTCTTTTCTGGAATAATGCTTTGGACAATCGAACGTGCAAACATCATGAGTTTTGCATTTTTATTTTCACTTTTGTTTGTAGTCTTTTATACATCAGAAGATGAAAGCAAAATAAGAATTTCATACATACTTTTGGCTTTGGCCATTTCATTGAAACTGTATCCGGGAATTTTTATTCTTCTACTGGTAGAAAAAAAAGACTGGAAAGGTATTCTTTCTGTGGTTTTGTACACTGGAATTCTTTTTGTTGCTTCTTACATAACATGCATGTATCTTGACTTTTTGTTAAGAATTGATTTTAGGTTCAATGTAAAAAAAGCAATTATCTTATTCATGCATTTTTTTTGTATTTTTGCAATCAACCTTGCTTTTTTGCCTTTTGCTGTCCTTGTATACAAGCAGAAATGGAAGATTTTTTTTAGGATTTTTACGGCTCTTTTCTGCGCCCTGATTTTATTGTCCATTATACTTTGGATGCTTAAAATTTATAATGTCTTTTTAACTGTTAAAGATTTATTCAGTCCAATATTCAAGGCCATCCTGTTTGGCAAGCGAATGACAGCATCGGTCGAAGGTGTAAATGTTTCATTCAAAAATTTTATATTGCTAACAGATTTCTTTTTGACAAAATCAAAAAACATTCCACCTGAATTCATTTTTACATTTGCAAAAACAATCTGTCTTATAATCGGGATTTTTACATTTGCCTTCAGCAAGGAAATGTGGAAAAAACTAGCCAGTCTTTCTCTCCTTTGCGCATATATCCCTGATTTTTCTGGAACCTATCTTTTGGTTTATATGATTATTCCGACATTATTTTTTATCAATGACAGAACGGAATCAAAGCAAAATTATATAGCGGCCTTTTTGCTGGCAATGATAACGACATTCATAGTAATTCCGTATAAAGTAAAACTTGAAACATATTACAAAATCACAGGTTCGTTTATCATCATGGTGTATTCGTCATTCTTGCTTTATTCAGTTCTATTTTTGGACGCAATAAGGAATTTTATCAATAGCAGGAAACTGAAGAAATAGCAGTCTGGAAAATCACTGGCATGGAATAATTTGACAGTTCATCTTGTTTCATTCTAAAAATTCAGTCTTTCTTCTTCTATGACAAGAGGCCTGTTCATGATTCTCTTGTTCATGCTAAGAATGTATTCGCCAATAAAACCGAGTACAAAAAGCTGAACTCCGCCAAGGAAAAACATGCCTAAAAGAACTGGAATCATGCCTGCAGAAAATCGTTCCCAATAAATGATTTTAAGAACAAGATAAACTATGGCTGCGATGAACGAGAAGAAGCCTACAAAGAATCCGGCGAAGGTTGCAAAACGCAGGCCTACTTTTGTATATGACGTAAAACTGAGCATGGCGGCATCATAAAGGCTTGCCCAATTGTTATGGGTCTTTCCGGCCCTACGCTGAGCCTGGGTGTATTCGAGTTCCTTTCTTTCGTATCCAAGTTCGGCAACAATTCCTCTGATGAATGGAGTTGGATCCTTTAAGTCGCGCAAAACCTGCACAAAACTTTTGTCGTATAGTCCAAAACCAGTAAAATGTTCTATCTGATCAACATTGGAATATTTTTTGACGGTTTTGTAGTACATGGAACGCAGGGCATACATGATTCCGCTTTCCTTGCTGGAAGTCTTGCGCATTACAACAATTCTGTAGCCTTTTTCCCATTCTTCAATCATCCTTGGTATTTCTTCAAGGGGATCCTGAAAATCACAGCACACGGGAATGGTACAGTCGCCGGTTGTCTGGAGAATTCCATAGTAAGGAGAATTGAACTGGCCGAAATTCTTTGCGTTGAAAATTGCCTTTACCTTTGGATTTTCGCTGCATATCTGCCTGAGCAAAGTTCTTGTATTGTCGGTAGATTTGTTGTCAATAAAAAGAATTTCATAATCGTATTGAGCAAGCCTGGTTTCAAAAAGTTCCTTTAAAGCCTTACTCATGGGAACTACATTGTCTTCCTCATTATAACACGGAACCATTATGCTTACTTTTTTCATGCCGTTTACACTCCTATTGACGACAGCAATTTTTTTATTCCCTCTGCAAAAGGAATCTTGGGTTCTATCCCAGTGGCTTTTACGACCTTTGAAATGTCACACTTTAGATATGGAACAAAAGGCCCTATTGGATCGGAAGAAAATTCATAGTCCAGTTTCTTTCCTGTTTCTTCTTCAACAACCTTTGCAAGTTCAATAATGTAATCCTTTAGAACCCGGCTTTTTCCACTTGCTATATTATACACTCCTGAAGGGATTTCTTCACTACCAAAAGCATAAAACCAGCGTGCAAGATCAGTTTTATATAGATAATCCCAGTCATTGGTTGCGGCACTGAACTTTGCCTTTTGGCCGCTTAAGGCACACCTTATTGCATAGGAAAGCATTGTATTTGGAGTTTCGCCTTCTCCAAAAACACTGAAAATCCTAGGCCAGATGCATGTAAGTCCAAGCTGCCCGCAAAGTTTTCCTGTAAGTTTTCCACTGGCATATTTTGCAACACCATAACTTGTAACGGGATCAACTCGGCTTTCTTCGGTAATCAGTTCCTTTATCACACCATATTCAGCCTGGCTTCCCGCCCCAATGAATTTTTTGCATCCAAAACGGAAGGCAAGATTCACGGCATCAATTTCATGCTGCATGTTTTCCAGTTGAGGAAGAGGATTGTCGCGGATATTTTTGTCCGTGCTTCCCCATGCAAAATGATAGAAAACTTCCGCCTTCTGATTTTCCAGAGGAACAAAATCCTTCATCTGGGAAAGATCGCATTCAATTAAAGTTACAAGACTGCTTTTTGGGATTCTTGAAATTTTTGGGGAATCCTTACGGACAAGTGCATATACCATTACATTATGGGAAACAAGTTCTTCCAATGTTGCAAGACCCAATGTAGATGTGGCACCGGTTATTACTGCGGAAGTCATACTGATTTCTCCAGAAATTCTTTTAGTTCACCGACACTGCCAAACACTTCATCGCATCCAGAAAGTTCTTCTTTTGTTCCGGTTCCCCATAGAACTCCAAGAGCTTTTATTCCTGCACTGTGGGCAGCCTTTTCATCCGTCTGCATGTCACCGATTCCAAAAGTTGAATTAACATCAAGTTTTTCTTCTTCAATAAGACGCTTAAAAAGTTCCGGCTTTGCAAGTTTTTTTTCAGTTCCAAAGGTATATGGAGTAACAAGCCGCTTTACAAATGAATCAAATCCAAGTTTCCTAAGAATTCTCTTTGACGGAAAATCAGGCTTGTTGGTAAGAACATAGTGATTGAATTTATTATTTTCAATTATTTCCCTAATTCCATCAAAAGCAGGTGTTTTGTCAAAATCTGAATTGTCATAAATCTTTCTGAATGACTTTATGACACCTGCAAGCTTTTCTTCCGTCATGTAATCCTCAGAAAACGAAGTTCTCAAAAGAACATCAATTGTTGGCCCAACACGCAGTGGAGACACTGCTTTTTTTGCATCAAGGCCGTTATCTGCGATTGCCTTTACAATCGAATCATAGACTTCATCTTCAGAATTAATTAAGGTTCCATCCAAATCCCAGATCAAGTTCAGCATTACAGATTCATAGCCTCTTCTTTTATTGCTTTCATTTCTTCCTGGCTTAAGAAAGGCGACATGTCTTCAAGACTAGGAGAAACCATGGTTCCATCAGGAAGTCTTCTTGCAGAAAGCTTAGGAGAAAAATTCTGCTCAGTATCGAGGAAAGCTTCAATTACTACAGGGCCTTCAGTTCCCAGGGCACTTTGAATCTGAGAATCTGCACCTTCTATGGAATCCACTTTAAAGTAAGGGAATCCAAATGCTGCGGAAAGTTTTTCAAAATCAGGAAAACTTACACCATTGTCGGAACAAACACCATACATTGGCGGCTGGAAAAGATTTTTCTGGGTCTGCCTTATTGAATGATAACCGTTGTTGTTGAGTATTACAATTTTCAGATTCAGGTTATTGTAGATTACTGTCTGAAGTTCCTGAAGATTCATCATGAGGCTTCCGTCGCCTTCAATACAGATTGTACGTTCACCTTTTCTGCATACTGCAACACCAAGAGCTGCAGGCAACCCGTATCCCATGCTTGCACATCCGGAATTTGTAAACAGGCGCTGGTTCTTTTTTACCACAGCACCCTGGAACGTGCAGACGCATGCACTTCCATTTGAACAGATTACGGCATCTCCATCAGAAAGATTTTTTGTGAATTTATCGATGAAAACATATGGGTTCAATGGCTTTGAAGGGTCAAAATATGATTTATCGCAGGCCGGGTACTTTTCATTAATTTTTCTGCCCCATTCAACCCAGGCCTTATGATTATCTAAAACAGCAGAAGAGCGATTGACCGCTTCTATAAAATCCTTAACATCTGCACATACAGGCATATCGATTTTTAACGTCGGTTTCATAAGTTCTGCAGGGTCGATGTCAACCATGATTTTATAGGCATCCTTTGCAAAATTTTCCCAGTTGTAACTGATGGTTCTGATATTGAGACGGTTACCAAGAACAAGAAGACAGTCCGAATACTGAAGAACAAAGTTGCCGCCACGGGTTCCAACAGTTCCAGGGCGACCGCAGTACAATGGATGACCGTCCCACAAAAGATCGTGGGCATTCCATTCTGTAACTACGGGAACATTCAATTTTTCAATCATCTTCAGGAAAGATTCATATGCACCTGAATACCTGATGGCGGTTCCTGCAAAAATCACAGGGCGTTTTGCATTCTTTATTTTTTCAACAATAGTACTAACTGTTGATTCTGTTACTTTTTCCGGCACTTCCCTGGAATCTTCGGCACAGTCATAATGCTTTAGATCATCAGTTTCTATGATTGCACTCTGAATGTTTAAAGGAACATCAAGCCAAACAGGACCTCCGCGTCCATGGCATGCAACGTAAAGCATTTTTTCAAGAATGTATGCAATTTTATAAGGGTCATCAATCATTACGGCATACTTTGTCATTGGCCTTACAGAATCGATGATATTGTATTCCTGGTCACCGAGCTGTCGTACAGGAACATTAGTCGATGAACGGGTTGTTGAAAATTTAACCTGACCTGAAATAATGAACATTGGAATGGAATCAAGCCATCCGCCAACTACACCGTTAAGGGCATTGATTCCGCCTGGTCCCGAAGTAACACAGACAACGGCAAGTTTTTGGCTGTATCTTGTATATCCTTCTGCAGCAATTGCACAGGCCTGTTCATGATGGTTATAGGTACAATGAATTTTAGGATGATGTCCAAAGGCATCGTTCAAATGCATTGCCCCTCCGCCTGTTACAGTAAAAACATCTGTTATTCCATTATCAGATAAAAAATTAGCTATATAGTCAGCAACCCTGATTTTCATTTTTTAGTCCCCTAATCCTCATTTTCTTCATAATGCGAATAAGTTACAAATTCAATCTTCATATCCTTACGCATCTGGGCAACCACATTTTTTATGTGCCTGTTCATTCTTGCAGATTCAGCCTTTACAAAACTGTATTCCATTTTTGGATCAAAATAATTTCCTTCCCTGTCAGAATATCCATCAAGCCCTGCACAGCTGACTTTCTTTACACCGGCGGCCTTCAATACTTTTAAAAGCATAAGGAATGAATTGTCGATAATCTGCTCATCACGTTCAAGCAATGGTTCCCTGTTAACTACATAATCAAATTTCTTTGATCTTGCGGTCACATTTGAAGTTGCAATTATCTTCAAATTCAAGTCCTTATTTACAAGAAGCTTTTCCGTCATCTGAAGATACCTTGCTGGATTTGTGACAAACAGAAAATCTGCATCAACATTATCCGGAATGTAATTGATTGAAATTACGATCGGCTTTTTTTGTTCAACAAAAGACTGAACCTTGTCATTCTGAAGATTAATATTTTTGCCAGGGCCAATGAGAAGAATTTCGTTATCCAGAAGTTCAAGCGATAGTTTTTTTATGCATTCATCATTTACCATTATTCGGCCCAAATAGTCACCGTATAAATTGGAAGCGATTTCTTTTTTGTATAGAAGCTTATTATCTTCCGGCTGAATTTCTGAAAGCAGTCTGTCAAGATCAGTGACACTAAGATTCAGTTTGTCCTGCAGATATGAAACATAATTTGGGTGACATCTATTTTTTGCAGAAAGATAGAAAAAAGTTTTATAATCCCAAGGAAATTTTTTATATATGTCGGCGATGCTTTCTTCTATGCACTCAAGCATCTGGTCAACATCATAGGAAGTTCCCATTCTTGAATTCATAAAGTCTGCAACAAGTTCTATAGGGTCGTTACCTGCACACTTTCCCATGCCATAAAGAGTTCCATCAACAACAATGTCCCTTTCCGTTTTCTTCTGAATGAAGGTCAAAGCATTTGCATATGCCAGCTGAACATTATTATGGGCATGATAACCAAACTCAATTGAAGTATTTACGCCCTTATCAAGTATGTCATAGTAGTGAAGTAAATCGGAAGGAGTCAAAAGGCCATAAGTGTCAACCATGGAAACAGCATAAGGTTCAACATGGTTTACAAGTTCAATTACCTTAAGCAAATCTTCGTCCGTATAACTTGTGATTGAAACAAGCTGGGCAAAAACCTTATATCCCTTTTTCTTGACTTCAGCACAGAAGTCAAGGGCTTCCTTCATCAGATGCTTTTTAAAGATAACACGGATACCTTCGATCCAGGAATCCTTTGCATCCTGAATGTTTTCAAGGCGACAAGTTCCATAGTCAATCATTCCGACTGTCATGGGAGCTTTCTTTGTGACCGGCGAAAAAATCTTTCCTATGGATTCAGTGTCCGGAAAAATCGAACGGTTGATGTCGAAAGGTCTTGAATCGTTTATGAATCCAACCTCGATGATTTCAACACCGCTGCAAACAAGTCTTTCGTAAACGCTAAGGAGATTATTGCGTCCAAATTCCCAGTCATTGATATACCCGCCATCACGGAGGGTACAATCCAACAAACGAATGCCACCCATATTACAAACTTTCCTTGATTACCTTTGCCATTCTGTCGATCATGGCATCTGTCATTCCAGGGTATACGCCAACCCAGAATGTATCCTTCATAATCTGATCAGTTGTTTTAAGGTCGCCAACCACGCGGTAGGCATCAGTTCCACGAATCTGGTCAAAGCAAGGATGACGAGTAAGGTTTCCGGCAAAGAGAGCACGAGTCTGGATATTTGCAGCTTCAATTTTCTTTACAAGTTCCGTACGGTCAACACCTTCCTTGCATGTAATGAGGAAGCCAAACCAGCTTGGATTTGAATTTGCAACCGGTTCAGGAAGAATCAATTTATCCTGAACACATTCAAGAGCCTTGTGCAGACGGTCAAAATTATACCTGCGGCGTTCAACAAAAGAAGGGAATTTTTCAAGCTGGGCACAGCCAATGGAAGCCTGAAGATCAGTTGCCTTAAGATTGTAGCCAAAGTGACTGTATGTATATTTATGGTCATAGCCAAGAGGAAGGGTTCCAAACTGCCTGTCAAAGCGATGATTGCAGACACCGTCCTTTCCTGAAGGACAAATGCAGTCGCGTCCCCAGTCACGGAAAGAGCGTATGATTTTATGAAGGAGCGGATCACGCGTATAAACTGCACCGCCTTCCCCCATTGTCATATGATGTGGCGGATAGAAACTAGAAGTTCCAATGTCGCCTACAGTTCCAGTCTTATAGGTTTTGCCATCAAGCGTATATTCAGAACCAAGGGCATCGCAGTTATCTTCCACAAGCCAAAGGTTATGCTTAGTACAGAATTCTTTTACAGCCTTTAAATCAAAAGGATTTCCAAGGGTATGGGCAATCATCACAGCCTTTGTTTTTGGGCTAAGAGCTGCTTCCAGCTGGGTTACGTCAATATTGTACTGGGGAATCGTTACATCAACAAATACAGGAACGGCACCATATTGAAGAATTGGAGTTACTGTAGTAGGAAATCCGCAGGCAACGGTAATGACTTCATCACCACGCTTAACCTGACGCTCTTTTAAAAGTGGAGATGACAGGGCCATGAAAGCGCAAAGATTTGCAGAAGAACCTGAGTTTACAAGAGAAACAAAAGGCGTGCCCAGATATTCACCAAGCTGCTTTTCAAACTGGTCTGTATAGCGGCCGCTTGTAAGCCAGAATTCCAGCATGGAATCTGCAAGATTCATCATTTCCTTTTCATCAAATACACGGCTTGCATAACTGATGCGGTCTCCGTCCTTGTATTCACCCTTTACCATGTATTTTTTATAATATGCTTTTACATCTTCAAGAATTTCTAATTTTGCATCTTCCTGTGCTTTGTCTTCAAACATACTGCTTTCCTATCAACTAAAAGAAATCAATAAACTACTTTACCACTTTTTCCAAGGAGCCTTGCCGCTTTCCCAAAGTTTTGTAAGGATTTCCTTTTCCCTCATGCTGTCCATACACTGCCAGAATCCTTCATGGCGGTAACTCATGAGCTGCCCTTCGTCACTTAATTTTTCAAGCACATTTTTTTCAAAAATATCCCTGTCATCATGCAGATACTCAAAGACCCTCGAGTCAAGAACCATATATCCTGCATTTATAGGGGCCCCATCACAAGCTTTTTTTTCACGGAAAGAACGAACAATTCCAAAATCGTTTATGTCAAGAATTCCCTTTTCCTGCTTTTGAATTACAGATGTAATGGTTGCAATTTTACCATTTGACTTATGGAATTCCACAAGCTTGGAAATATCAACATCGCAGACAGCATCGCCATAAGTAAGCATGAAAGGTTCATCTCCGATATATTTCTGGATGCGCTTTACACGGCCTCCCGTCAAAGTATCATAGCCGGTATCGACTACAGTAACCTTCCATGGTTCAACATGGCTTTCGTGGGTTATTATCTTATTGCCATTGGTAAAATCAAAGGTAACATCGCTTTGACTTACAAAATATTCATTGAACCACTGCTTAATGTAACTCTGCTTGTATCCGGCACAGATAATGAATTCATTGAACCCATAGTAACTGTATTCCTTCATGATATGCCACAAAATTGGCATGCCGCCAATGCCAACCATAGGTTTAGGCCTATGAACACTTTCTTCACTTATGCGGGTTCCCTTCCCACCGGCAAGCAATACTACTTTCATAATCAATCTCCAGTCTAGTCACCAAGATATTCTTTTATCTGCTTTTCCATACAGGCAGAAACATCGCCTCCCCTAAGATAGCAGTCAGACCATTCAACTATTTTTTCCATTGCTTTTTCCACGTTCCACACAGGCTTCCATCCAAAAATTGATTTTACCTTAGAACAGTCAAGCTTAAGAAAATTGGCTTCATGGGGACCACCATCGCTTTTGTTTTCCCATTCCGCCCTTGTTGATGAAACTTCATTCCATTTTTTGCAGAACATGTCCACAAGATTTCCGGTAGTCCAGCAGTCGGTTTCATCCGGACCTATATTGTAGCACCCTGCATATTTTTTATCCTTGTACTGAGCCATGGCAATCATAAGGTATGCCACAACCGGCTCCAGAACATGCTGGTACGGACGTGTTGAATAGGGGTTTCTTACCATGATTTTTTCATTCTTTGAAACAGCCCTGATACAATCGGGAATGATTCTGTCGCTTGCAAAGTCACCGCCACCAATTACATTGCCTGCACGGCAGGTTGTAATGGCAGGACTTTCTTCATTGCCGAAAAATGAATTCTTGTAGCTTGAAGTAACCAGTTCACTGCAGGATTTGGAATTTGAATATGGATCGTAACCATTAAGTTCTTCGTTTTCCCTGTACCCCCACTGCCATTCCCTGTTAAGGTACACCTTATCCGTTGTTACATTCAAAAAGGATTTTACGCATTTGTTAAGTCGGACGCATTCAAGGACATTCACAGTTCCCATGACATTGGCTTCATAGGTATGGACAGGATTCTTATAGCTTTCCCTTACAATCGGCTGAGCTGCCATATGGATTACAATTTCCGGCTGGAATTCTTCAAACACTTTTTTTAGTTTTTCAAGATCGCGAATGTCGCCAAGCACTGATTTCATTCCATCCGACAGGCGGCAAAGTTCAAAAAGATTTGGATCCGTAGGTGCACAAAGGGAATATCCCACAACTTCGGCTCCCGATAACTGAAGAATTTTGCTCATCCAGCTTCCCTTGAACCCTGTGTGACCGGTCAATAACACTCTTTTTCCCTTATAACTACTTAAATCAAGCATATAAAACATCCACATTAATTTTTTTTAACAATTATAAATTAAAATCTTAAACCATGCAAGAAGAAAAACTATATATATATATATATAGTAATATTAATTATAGTCAATTAATCACATCTTCCTTGTTTCTTTCAACAAGACCCCTGTCACTTACCTCATAGATTATGTCGCACTTTTTAACGGTGGAAAGACGGTGTGCAACAATAATAAGTGTAACCTGACCCTGCAATGAATTTATGGCATCCATGATTGCTGTTTCCGTTTCGTTATCAAGTGCACTTGTGGCTTCATCAAGAACCATAATCTGAGGATTATGATAAAGGGCACGGGCAATGGCAATCCTCTGGCGCTGTCCACCGGACAAACGAACACCTCTGTCCCCGACAAAAGTATTTATTCCTTCAGGAAGGGAATTTACAAAATCTTCAAGTTCAGCCTGCTTAATGACAGCCCTTACCCTATCTTCATCTATTTGTTTTTCATAAACGCCAAAAGCAATGTTGACTTTAATGGAAGAATCTGTAAGGAAAACAGACTGAGGAATATAGCCTACGGTTTTTGCCCAAGTTTCTGGAATCTGGGTGATGTTAACACCATCAAGGCACACCTGGCCTTCCTCCGGAACAAGAAGTCCAAGAAGAATGTCAACAAGGGTGGATTTACCAGCGCCACTTTGACCGATGATTGCAATGGAACTTCCCTTCTTGATTTTCAGGTTAAGATTTTTGAAAATGTAATCTGCATCTGGATTATAGCGGAAGGTAACATTCTCAAGGCTCAGTTCACTCTTAAATGGATCTCCTTCAATCTTGTATGTTTCCTTCTTTTCGTAATCATTTTCCGGATGAGTTTCACTGTACTTTCTTGCCTCCTCAACTGTTTCATACAAAGCATGAATGGAAGGAATACGGCTTAAAATGCTGTTCATGGAAGATGAAATTCTACCAATGGCAGGAAGAATACGGAAAGAACCCAAAGCAAAAGCTGCAAGTTTAGAAACAAAGTCTGCGGAATTTTCAACACCTAGAGACTTAATTCCAATTGTAAACATAATGATGCTTATGAAAATTGCTTCAATAACTCTTACAGGTGAAGTTGTTCCTATACCCTGCTTTTCAAGATAACTTTGATGCTTGATTCTGTATTCCGAAAATTCCCTTACAAAGAATTCCTGCTTTCTTAAAACCATGAGATCCTTAATTCCGTAGAAAATCTGAGTCTGATTAAGACCGATTTTTTCTTCAATGGCTCTGATAAGAAGAGCAACTTTTTTCATGCTTTTCCTGAATACAAGGAACATGAGAAGAATACAAATAACAGCAGCAATGGCAACGGCACAAGTCATCTGCCAGTCTGTAACTATAAGAAGTACACAAAGGAGAACACAAAGAATAATATCACTGAAACAGCCAAAAGTCGTAACAAGAACGCTATAGAAATTAATTACGTCCGTTGAAATTCCCCTGGCAAGAAAACCGATATTGTGCTTAACAAAGTAAGAATATCCATACTTCATGTATGCCTTAAGAACTGTAATTCCAAGTTCACGCTGCATCTTGCAAGAAAACTTTATCTGCATCCATGAGAGGAAAATGAAGAAAATATTCTTAATGATGTATACAAGAACAACAAAACTGCACAGACCAAGGACAATCTGGTTGTATGAAAATTTTTCAATACCAGGAATAATGGAAAGCCATTTATTTGTGTAAATGTTATCCCTGTTCTGAATAACGCTGATCAAAGGAATGACAGCAGAAACACCAATACATTCAAAAATTGCACTGAAAAAAGTAAGTCCAAACATAAACAGCGAAATCACACGCTGCTTATTAGTCATAAGATAGAGCATTTCCTGCAATAGTTTCTTCAATTTATTCATACTAAGCCTCTAGCCAGAAATTTTAGGCAATTTAAAAAATTGCAATTTTTTAAGATTTACATTCAAAATCTTAAAACCTGAAATATATAAATGGATTATATGTGCTTCCTGCAAGAGCCGAAACGCACAAAACAAAGAGAGACAAAAGATAAACAACTTCCATAACATCAAGGGCAATGGAAAGTTTATTATTTTTTGACTTCAACTCATCAGTTTTTCCGAAAATCAATTTATATAGTGGCAATGAAAGAACCATACCTATCAATATCCACATAATGGACATTCCAGAAACAAAATATCCTACTTTATAGGCAACTACATTCTTTCCAAGACCAAGCATTCCAAGAATGTATTTGACACCTGATTTCATTGATGAAGACCTGAAGAAAACCCATCCGATGAGTACCGCAAAAAGAGTGTATACATGCTGAATCACCAGCACAATTTTATTCTCTGACTTTTTGTTGAATCCTGTCAGCTTTTCAAGAATGTTTAAAATTCCATGCCACAATCCCCATGCAATAAAGACATTTGCAGCACCATGCCAAACACCAGTCAAAAGGAAAACAACAAAAACATTGAATACATTCCTCAACTTTGAAACCCTATTGCCACCAAGAGGAATGTATACATATTCCTTAAACCATGTGGAAAGGGAAATATGCCATCTTCTCCAGAACTCTGTAATTGAAGAAGAAATGTATGGATAGTTGAAATTTTCAAGGAAATCAAATCCGAACATTTTTCCAAGACCAATAGCCATGTCCGAATATCCTGAAAAGTCGTAGTAAATCTGAAGGCTATAGCAAATAATGCCTATCCATAAAGAGCCTGTGGAAACAAGTTCATAGTTATTGAAAACATTATCAGCAATATAAGCAGTGGAATTTGCTATGAGAACCTTTTTTGCCAATCCATAGATGAATCTTTTTATTCCGCTGTAAAAAGATTCCAACGAGACACAACGATTGTCTATCTGGTCTGCCACATCATGATATTTGACAATTGGACCTGCTATAAGCTGTGGAAAAAGACTTACATAAAGAGCAAGTTTAAGTGGATTTTTTTGGGCTGCACACTGCTTTCTGAAAACATCAACAGTGTATGACAAAGCCTGAAAAATAAAGAATGAAATTCCAATAGGCAAAGCAATATGATAAAATGGAATATCCCTTCGCATGACTTTATTTACAATGGAAATAGCAAAATCCAAATACTTAAAATAGAACAATGTACCAAGATTAAGGGCAATGCAGACAGCAAGAAGAATTTTATTGACGGCAACAGAATCCTTTCTGCATTCTATGGCAATTGCAAAGACATAATTTATAAAAACAATAGCAAGCATTACGAAGAATGCCTTTGGTTCGCCCCAAGCATAAAAAACAAAGCTGAAAAACAGAAGTTCATAATTTCTGAATTTCTTTGGCAGAATATAATAAAAGAGAAGAACAAGAGGCAGAAAAACAAAAAGGAAAACAATTGAAGAAAAAAGCATTATTCAGCCTCCATTTCAGTTCCATCAGGGAATTTTATGTGGGCAAGAAGAAACAAAAATCTTTCTACAGATTCGTAAATAACCAAATCCCCATTGTTTTTTATATATTCCAAATCCTCTGGAGCAACTTCCTTCTTCCAATAGTCCTTTACAGATGCAAACTGCTGGGAAAAATATGGATGCATTGCATTAAAAAAAGAATCGCGGAAAACAACAAGGGATTTTTCTCCTGATGCACATTTAGAATCATAGGCCAAGGGTTCTTTTGGATTATTGTGTTCTGAAGTAAAAGTATAATCATAGTTTGCAAAAAGATAATCTGAATTGCTGTCCTCAGAAGTTCCCTCCGGATACAGATTATTAAGATCTCCCTTTTTATTTTTTCCACGTGTCCAGCTATCAACTTTTATGACATAAGATGAATGTGTACCCAATTCCCTATTTATTCTCTTGTAGCCTTCGTAAGCCCCGTAATCATTCCAATGAGTATCGTTTTTGTAATACAACAGCTCACTGCTGCTTTTCTTTTTATCAAGCAAATCGTCAATCAAATAGACCGGTCTCACATCCGTATGTTTATTGAAATAATCAATCAGCTGCATTGTTTTAGACTGGGAATCAGGATTAATTTTTCCTACATAATCAGCATAGAATTCTCCATAAACGCGCATTTTGTCCGGGGCAATCACAAAAAGAAATTGTTTCCCATTTGACTTGCACCAGTCAGACAAACTGCATATATAGCTTGAGATGTTTTTCAATTCTACGTCAGAAAATTTTTTCCCGTTTATATAGTCTTCAACAAATTTTTCATCCCCATTGAGAAATAGCCAGTCATCCTTTCCAACAATTACTTTCTGGTTCGGTTTCAGTCTGAAAAATTCCATGATTGAAATATACAAACGTCTGCCAAAAAACCTGTCGTTGTACCATTGTTCAAATTCTCTTGTAAAATAGGGACTGTTTTTCTTAGGAAAGGAAGCAAGGCTTCTATTTTCTTTTTCAGACTTGGTATCCTTATAATTGATATTCAAATTAGGAATAAATACCAAGGCGCAAAACACTGCAACAAGAGTTATAGAGATAATTTTTCTAATACGAATTGTTTTTTCTGACTCCATACAAATCCATAATTAATGTTTGCAGATAAAAATACACCTGAACGCATGCTTTAAGGGAATATTCAACTTTACATAACGAACAATATTCGACATAAAAAACCAGATTTTGTAGAACAAATTCCTTCCAAAACTTTCCCTTATTGATTCAAGGAATTTCAAACCGTTTACTTTATGTGGAATTTTAGAAACTGCTTTTGGAGCTATAGATGCTATTCTTTCAGCCAAGGCATTGTATCGATCGACGTAATTAATGAATCTAACACGCCCCTCCATGAAATCAAGGTATTCAAGTTCCCTTTCGTAAGACTCCTTGCTGCCTACATAAAGCAACTTTTTCCTAAGGCTCTTCTTTTCAGCTTTTCCTTCAGGTTTATCGACTTTCGGAGCCTCTTTTACAACTTCATCCAAATCCTTCTTTCTGTTCATTCCGATGACATTGTTCTCATGCTGCCTGTATAGAACAAGACATTCATCTGTATAACCGACTTTTCCAATGCAGGATACAATGGCACTAATCCACTCGTCATGAACATAATCATCCACAAACGGTACACAGTAATTGAACATGGTATTTCTAACTGCCATAGTGCATCCTGTAACCGTACTTCCAAAACCAAGACACTTTACAGGAGCCTTTTTAAACAAATTCTTCTTTTTTTCTGGGAAAAATTCATCAAATGCAGTTCCAATATGATTCAAATTGGCATCAACTGCCTCTGCGTTAGAGAAAAACAGATCATATCCATTTTTATCCATCTCATTGCATATGAATTCCAGTTTATGGCTTTTCCATACGTCATCCTGGTCACAGAAGAAAATGATGTCATAGTCCTTTGCTCTGGTAAATACACTTTCAAAATTCTTTCTATATCCTAGGTTTTTTTCGTTGACATTTACCTTAATAAGATCAGGGTATTTTTCAGCATATCTGTTCAGTATCTCAACAGTTGAATCAGTGGACTTATCATCAGAAATAAATATGCAATCAGGCACTTTTGTTTGATTGATTAACGATTCTATCTGCTCCCCAACAAACTTCTCTCCATTGTAGGTGCACATAACAACAGCTACCATGCAATTCCCTCCATGATAAAAATGAAACGAGTTAACTTTCTATCATTATAACATTATCAAAATATCCGATTTCATACAACATACCATGATATTCAAATCCATGCATTGAGTTAACACACCTGCATTTAAAGCAATCCTTTCATTCCCTTGCTTTTTTTTGTTCACTTAATTAAACTTATATTATAATCGGGTCATAAATGAATTTACAAAAAAAAGATTTCTCAAGATTTTTAATAAAGTTATTTTTCGTAATATTTTTTTTCCTTGCCGTTGATTCATGTTTTAACATTGCTTTCAAAGGCAAGATAATTCCTTTTACAAACTACACGCTTCTTAATTACAAAATCTTTGATTATGCCCATAGCAAAAAGAAAAAGGAAGTTCTGGCAATAGGTTCAAGTCTGACTTTGGTCAATCTTGACAGTAAAACCATTTGCAATGAACTTAGCAGTTCCTACCTGAACCTTGGGGTGCATGGAATGTGCCTTGAGGATATCTATAAAATGGCAAAACTTGCGATTCCTCTTTCAAAGCCAAAAACTGTGCTCATTTCCAGTGGACTTGTAGACTTCAGGGTAAAATCAAACGGAATCAACATTCCCTCTGATTTAAGGCTTTATTCATACCTGAGAAATCCCCATTTTTTACCTTTGGCCTTTACCTTTTCTACAAAGGACAATGCTTTTTCAATAAATGAAATTTACGAAAAGGAACTTGCTACAAACACCGGTACCCCATTTGACATTCATACTGACAGCTACGGTGGAATTTCCCTTAATCTGGATTCAAAGAAAATACCTAAGAAGGTTTCCGAAAAAAATGGTGCAAAAGAGATTATCCTCGATTCTCCTACTTCTTATGAAGAAACGGAAAACATTTCTGGCAATACAGCTGATGAAAACAGCTATAAAATATTGCGGGATATTGCAAGATACATGAAAAACAAAGGAATAAGATTTGTCTTTATACAAAGTCCTTGCATCAAGTCTTTCTATGCATTTGCTCCACAGATTATAGATAAGCATTCAGAAAATTGCCGTGCCATCATTGAATCTGAGGGAGGCCTTTTCATCAATGGTTTTGATATAGCCGATGAATTTGATGATGACATTGACTTCTATGATTCCGGTCACATGAATTCTTCCGGTTCAAGAAAATACACAAGATTCATCACAGATAAAATCAAAGAGAAGTATGGAGAATAACAGATGCTCTTTAATTCAATTGAATTCCTTGTTTTTTTTCTGATTGTTTCATCATTATATTTTGCAAACACTTACTTTCTCAGAAAAAATTTCATTTCGCAGCTCCTTCTCCTTGCTTCAAGCCTTTATTTCTATGCCTGCTGGAATGCAAAATACCTTTGCCTAATCCTTCTTTCGGTTTTTGTTACCTACTCAAGCGGAATACTAATGGAAAAGAAACCGCCTGTAAAAAAGTTCATTCTTTTTGCTTCGTTGTTCATAAACCTGCTGATCCTTGTTTTCTTCAAGTACAGCAATTTCATAGGCGGAACCATAAACAGCATAGGTTCACTTTTTGGCACGAATAAAATCGTTCCAGAATTCAACATACTTCTGCCTGTAGGAATATCCTTCTATACATTCCAGGCATTGGGCTACTCCATGGATGTATACCGAGGCACTTTAAAGGCAGAAAGAAATCTTTTGACCTATACCCTTTTTGTAACGTTCTTTCCTCAGCTGGTTGCAGGTCCTATAGAAAGATCAACGAACCTTCTTCCTCAGTTCAAATCTGACTACAAATTTGATTATGCCAGAGTGACTGACGGCCTAAAGCTTTCTGCATGGGGGCTGTTCAAGAAAATTGTTATATCAGACTATCTTGCACTTTACGTTAACGGCATATACAACAATCTTCCAGGAGCTACAGGTGCATCGGTTCTGTTGGCAACCTTCTATTTTTCAATCCAGATTTTCTGTGACTTTTCTGGTTATTCTGACATAGCCATTGGTGTTTCCAAAATTCTTGGATTTTCACTTATGAAAAACTTTAATAAGCCTTACTTTTCAGTTTCAATAGTTGACTTCTGGCGTAACTGGCATATAAGTCTTTCACTTTGGTTCAGGGATTATCTTTATATACCTCTTGGTGGCAACAGGAAAGGTGTTGCAAGGCGTTACATCAATCTATTCATTACATTCCTTGTAAGTGGATTATGGCATGGTGCCAACTTTACTTTTATCCTATGGGGAGTTATTCACGGTCTATATCAGATTATAGGTCTTTCCACCATAAAAGCAAGAAACAGGTTACTTGCAAGAATCGGTTTAATCTCTTCTGACGGCCAGTGTAGAACAGGCCTGCTTTTATTCCGCATTGGTTTTACTTATATTCTCGTTTGCTTTGCCTGGATTTTCTTCAGGGCAAACAATATTCATGACATTCCCCTTATCTTCAGCAAAATAGGCAACTTATTTACTGAACTTAAAGCTTTTTTATCGTGCATACCTGAATATGGACTCAAGGAATCTTTAAGGGCACTACTTTTACTGGAACATGGGCTATCGGGTCATGCCATGACTGAGCTTATAATCTCCTTTTTCTACGTATTTATTCTTTTCATGGTAGGACTTTATACAAGAAAAGAAAGCGGTCTTGCCATAATAAGAAGAAAGAATATTGTCATCAGATGGCTTTGTTATTATGCAGTTATGATTATAATTGTATATTCATATTTTACTTCCCATGGGGAAACTCAGTTTATCTATTTCCAGTTCTAGTATGAAGTTATGTGCAGTTACAGTGTGGTATAATCCACAGAATATTGAAGACAATCTATCAGCAGCCGGCAATTTAAAATCAGTTCTTGCATGCCCTCGAATTGAAAGAGCCTACGTCATTGATAATTCCTTTTCATCGAATGAAAACCTCATTTCTTCCGAGTTTTCTGACAGAATTATCTATGTACCACTTTACAAAAATATAGGCATTGCAGCAGCACTGAACCGCGGATGTTGCAAGGCCATTGAAGACGGCTTTGATACTGCACTTACAATGGATCAGGACTCATATTGGAATATTGAACAGCTTGAAAAATACATTTCTGACTCAGAAAAAATAATCGAATCCGATCCATCCATAAAGTCCTTTGGGCCAAACATGAATGATCCTGTAGTACTCAATGTTCTTGCACTATTGAAAAGAAAAGTGCTTGGCCGGCACTACAAAAACCGCGACATACAACGAGCAGAAGTGGAGTTCCCTAATTATGTCATGTGCAGCGGAAACATTATCAGCCTTGATACATGGAATAAAATCGGAAGGTTTGACGAAAAGCTTTTTATTGATGAAGTAGATCACGACTATTGCTTTAGGCTTTTAAAACACGGATACAAAATCAGAAGAAATAACAAAGTTTTTCTAAACCACCATCTTGGAGACAAAAAGCGGACATTCTTTCCCAGGGCACTCACCCACCACGGAATAAGAATTTACTATATCTTCAGGAACATGATAATTGTAAATCACCGCTACCCTGAATACACAGCCTATACAATATCAGATCTTAAGAGATTCACCTTTGATTCAGTGTTTTTTAACATACATGCTGTAAAAAACATCATCAATATTCTCAAGGCTATCAGAGACGCAAAGAAAATCATCAGAGAGGAAGACAGAAGATAACAGAAGTTGAAATTAAATGGAAGTTATAGTTACACCTTGTATTAAATAACACAATGTTCTATACATCCACACATATCAGCTACATTCCCTTTTTTTTCAGTTCCAGGAATTCTTTCTTAGCTTTAAGAAAAATTCCTATGTACTTTGGGAATTTAGGGTTCAGAATGCAGTATTCCTTTATATATTTCTTCATGTAATGGTCTATGCAGCCAAGTTCAGGATACCTGTCTTTCAATATCATGAGATTTCTGAAAATATACCTCATTCTGAAATCAGATTCCATTGGAGTTTTTTTTGAAAAGAAAGTCTGCTTAGGTTCACCAAGATTATGATGAAAATAAAGCCAAGGAAATTTCAATATCTTGTATCCAGCAAGATTCAGTTTGTATGTAAAGTCAACATCAACAAGATCAATAAACAGGGATTCATCATATCCCCCAACCTTTTCCCAGGCTTCAAGCTTTACAAGATTTGCAGAAGTAATGATTTCCCAAGTGCAATACTTTACATTTGTATCTATAGGAGCATCAGACCCGGCAGGAGGAAGATCTGTAATATGCAAAAGCTTTCTCTTTATTGGACTCAATATCTTGAATCTAATCTGGTCTGTGAAAGAAATAATGCGATTATCCTTGTGATGCCTTAGTGAAAAGGAAACACACAAATCATCGGCTGAATATTCCTCTGAAATCTTCAGATATTCAAGAAGCTGTTCTTCATCAAATCTTGAATCCTGATCCATTGTCAAAACCCAGTCAAAGCCGTCTTTTTTCGCAGCCATGCAGCCTTTATTTAATGCTCCGGCTATTCCATTTTCATTTTTGTTGGAAATATATACAGAATTTTCAACACTGGAGGCAAAACTGCTGTTATCGCAGGAACTATTGTCAACAATGTAAATTTTTCCTACATGACTTAAATAAGTCTTTATATTATCAATTGGAGAAGTATCCCCATTAATTTTATCTGGATTAAACCAAACTACAACTGCAGCAATCTTCATAATCTATTCAATCTTACAACAATTTTCAGATGCAATTCAAAAAATCGCGATAACTATGGGCAATATACAAAAAGATTAGGGTTCCCAAGAAATATTTTTCTTAACAACCTTGGCAGGAACGCCAACGGCAAGTGCCCCTTCTGGAATATCCTTGCAGACAAGGCTTCCCGCACCTATAACAGTACCTCTGCCAATGGTTACACCTTTAAGAATCGTAACATTTTCCCCAATCCAAACATTGTCACCAATAAGAACCGGTTTTATGCCTTCAACTCCATTCAGTTTGTGACCATCGAAATCATGAATCGACACATTGTCACCAATAAGACAATTCTTTCCTATTTTTACACTGCATTTTGCACCGATTCTGCAGCTGTCATTTATAAAAGTGAATTCACCAATTTCAAGAGTTCCTTTCGGAAATACATCTACTTTGCATCCCTGAAAAAAAGTAACGGCACCTTTTTCATCATTTCCAAGCACAACTCTTCCACCTTTAAAAATTCTGAAAACTCCATTTCTGACGTAGTTTTTGCAGTGGCCCATGTAGTGCGATGCATTAAACCTGAATGTAGATTTTCCCTCCATGCAGCCTTTTTCTTCTGCATAAAAACTTCCACCGGGAAACACTTCACCTTTTGGATAGAATTTCCTCAAGCGGATGGTTTCGCTTAAATTTGAAGAGAACAGCAATTTTACAATAGATTTTATTTTCTTAAGAATTTTTCTAATCATAAGGAAAGATTAGCACAGTATGAACAATAAGTCTATGTAAGCAATGTTCTAAACAAAGGACATGAAGAAAAATGCCCCTGATAACTATGGCTCGAAAACATTAAAGCATTACATAGATTTTTCATGCCTAATTGCAAAGCCAGCCGTTTTCCACTGCAAAATTCCTAAGAGAATTGAAACTCTCCCTATCCTTCCAATAATCTTTTCCATAGGATGACCTGAAAATTGTATCAGTGCTTACATCCTCAAGATGGGTAACCTTCAGTTGTGGAATATATTCAATGGAGTCAATCCCGTATTTTTGACACAAATAATAACTTAATATTATTTCTTCACAAAACATGAAGCTGCACGGATTAAAGGCATTTTCTTCAACCTTGATAAATTCATTGGAAAATATAAAACATGCTCCGTGAAGCATACAGCCGGAAAGATTTTCCAATTGCCATGGTTTTTCAAAACTGTTTTTCCCAAGGAGCATACCCATCACTTTTCTCTTTATGGGACCAAGTCTTGATTTGCACCAAACCAAGGGGTAGATTTTTAATTGACGCTCAAGTATCGAAATTGACTTCAGTATTTCTTCCCTGGAATATGCTGCTTTTCTGATAGGATTTTGATGGGTGTTCATCTTTGGGGCAAAAATATCTGGACCTGCAACAAGAAATGGTTTTTCCATATATTTTCCATTGAGTATATCATAGAAATTTTCCTGTTCTATCAAGACATCATTATTCATTACAACTATGAAAGTACACTGGAAATTTTCACGAAGGTATTTGTACCCAAGATTATTTCCCTTTGCAAAACCCAGGTTTTCTTTAGAGCATATAACCTTGACTTTTTCATTATCTATGAACATGGACTCAAGCATAGTGCCGGAACCATTGGGAGACTTGTTGTCTACGACAGTAATGAAATATTCACATTTACTGAAGGTTCTTTCAATTTTCTTGATGCATTCAACTGTCATATCGAAAGCCTGATAATGAAGAACCACAAAGCCCATATCGATTCTTTTCATAGTAAAATTATAGCAAAAAAAAATTACATGTTCTATAATGGGCTATAATGAAGATAACTTTTATTACAGGCCATAACTGGAATACAAAAAGACAGGGCGGGTTTCATAAATTTGCTGAATTTTGCGTCAAAAACAGCCACGAAACAGTTTTTTTCAGCTTTCCGCGTCCTTATTACAGTTTTTTCATGCACCGTGAACAGCTGAACAGGAATGTATTAAAAAGACTTTCAAAAGGTGAACTATGCTCAGTTGGAAATTCAGGCAATAAAATTCTAAACATCACTTACCCTACTTTCAGGCTTCCAGATGGTATAACAAAAAAACTTCCAGAAAAACTGGCAATTTGGCTTGCCACCCATGGATTTGTTCCATTCAGAACCTTCGCAAAGAAACACCTAGACAACACAGATGTTTTTGTATTTGAGTCAAATGAATGCGTCTACCTTCAAAAAAAAATAAGTAGACTTTTTCCAGATGCAAAGATAGTTTACCGACCAAGCGATCCAATGGTTTTTGGTTCGGTACCACAGCGCCTTAAAAATGCAGAAAAAGAAATGCTTATAAATGCAGACTTGAATCTTATTGTCAACAAGGAAGGGCTTGAAGCCTACAAAAATGCCATTCCTGATTTCGAAGGCAAGGTAAAATATGAAGTTTTGTCAAACGGCGTAGATATAGAATCATATACAAAGTCCTATCCAATTCCGGAAGAATTGAATAGGAAAAACACCATTCTCTATGTCGGTGCTTGGGAAGTTGAATGGTCCTTGATTTTCCGCGGGGCAAAAGAAAACCCTGAATTCAATTTTATCGTCGTATGTCCAAACTATCCTCCAGAAGAAATAAAAAAACAGCTTTTAAACTATAAAAACCTTACCTATGTTCCGGGAATAAAGCCGGATGAAGTTCCTTCCTGGATTACCAACTGTTCCGTAGTGATGGTTCCCTATGTGACTGATTTTTACAAAGACAGGCCCTTGGGAATCACGGCAAAATACTATCAGGCAATGGCAGCAGGCAAGCCTATTGTTGCCTACCATGACACCCCAAAACTTAAGGATGCGGGTGTTGCCGTGACCTATTCCTATGATGATTTTCTGAATGAAATACGGCAGGCACTGGAAAACAAAAAAAAGGACTATTCCTTTGACATTTCCGGTCGTGACTGGAATGTTATTTGTGCAAGGTTCATGGAATGCATAAAAACATGAACAAAAAACAGGGAATCTCTAAAAACTGAAATTCTAAAAGATTCCATTTTACAGGAGAAACAATTGGTACTTTCAATCGAAACAAAAAAAGAAAAAATTTCATTTTCATTTCTGGCAGTTGCATTTTTAGGTTTTATATTTGCGTCCCTTCCACCGGTTCAAAATACCGCCGTTTCCTTTGCAGAAAAAGCCATTCTCCACAGGGAACTCAGGGACATTTCAAAATGGACTGACATTTTTTTCCATCTCATGATGCTATGTGCAACCATGGTTTTCATATTGGGTTTCCTGAATTTCTCAGAGTGCGGAAAACATGTAAAAACTGAAATGGTTCAATCTTTGAAAGCATTCATGATGGAACTAAAAAAGAAAGAAGTCATCACGTCGCTTGTCATAAATTTCATCATCCTGTACATAGTGTTTTTTAAAGTCATCGATGCCGATTTTTTGTTTCAGGATGACGTTTTCAGGCACTACAAGGGCGACAGATCATGGATTGAATTTTCAAGATACATATCGGAATTTTCTTCAATAATTTTCCATACGTCAATCAAAATTTCAGACTGTGCTCCGCTTCTTTTTTTCATCTCCCTTTTTCTTATGGTTTTGACAAACGCGGTCATAGATTATTCAATTTTCAAGAAAATCAGACTACTGGACTTGATTGTACTCAGCCTAATTTTTATTTCTCCATGCTATGCACAGAATTTTTCCTACAGATATGACTGTGTTTACATGGTACTGTCACTGCTATTTCCGGCAATTCCATTTTTATTCATCAGTGACAGCAAGACCTATTTTGTAGCCTCTTTCATTGCAACAATTTTCTCCTGCATAACTTACCAGGCAGGAACCATGCTTTACGTCATAATGGTTGTTTTCATAGTGCTTCAAAAACTTTCGGAAAAGGACAACCTCAGGCAAAAGGAAATCTGGAATTTCGCAGTGCTGTCAATTGCAGCCTTTGCTTCCTCATACATCTTTTATTATCTTCTGCTTGCAAAAAAAGTCACCGATGCCGGGTATTTTGACGCTTCGATAAAAGTTCAGAACATGCTTTTGAACATAATCACATATATAAAAGTTGCATGTAAATTCCATGGTGGAACGTGGATAAAGATTTTCACTGTTCTTTCAACCTGTGCTTTCATTTACGGGGCAGTTAAAAATTCAAGGCAGAAAAAGTCAACGGCAGTTCTTCTGGCAGTCTTTGCACTTTTTTTCTCATTTGCCATTTCATACGGGCCATACCTTATTCTTTCACACCCTCCTTTTACACCAAGATCGCTAATGGGGTTCAACGTTTGGGTGGCAATGTTTTCACTATTTGCAATTTCAGAAGTCAAGTCAAAAATTTCCAGGGTAATCGTATTCTGTCTGTTTTATGGCTGCACAGTTTTCATGAATGTTTATGGAACCTGCCTTGCCGAACAGAAAAAGTACGACACATTCAGGGAAGAACTGTTGATAGCAGACTTGAACAGGGTTTGCAAGGATGGAAAATTCTTCTATAAAATTACAGGAACCTGTGGAAATACGGAAAACAATGCCATTGCTTCAAAAAATTTTCCAGTAATTTCCTATATTATAGGCGGAAGCATCATGACGGAACGCTCCATTGACTGGAACGATTATGTTCTTGGAAAATATAACATTATAGCCGAAGAAATAGATATTCCAAGCAATCACGGAATGCCACTTTTGGTAAACACAAAATTCCATGATATTTACGGAAACGAAAATATCTTTTATATTGTGCTAAAGGAGAAATGACATTTATGAAAAGCAAAGCGCCTGTATTTCTTTTGATGCACGCAGGCTTCATCTTCTACAGTTTATACACCATACTTGGAAAATACGCATCAAAATACGAGTTCATGTCCTTTAATTTCTGTCTTATGTACTGCATCATGATTTTTATCCTTGGGGTATACGCAATCCTTTGGCAGCAGGTTTTAAAGCACATTGACATTTCCATTGCGTTTTCAAACAAATCAATCACCATTGTATGGGCCATGATTTGGGGACTTGTGTTTTTCAACGAAAAAACAACCGTAAGGCAAATTGCAGGAGCACTGGTCATTGGCGCTGGAATTTTCATCCTTATGACAGGCGGAAAAAAGGAAGATTCTGGAATCACACCAAAATTCGATTCAAAAGGAGAAAAAAATGAACAATAACATCTACTGTCTTTTTCTTCTCCTTTCCAATTTTATAGCTGCGGTTTCACAAATGCTCTTAAAAAAATCCGCCCTTGAAAGCCACAGAAGCATTGTTTTTGAATACTTAAACTGGAAGGTCATTCTTGCCTATGCAATGTTTTTTGGCGCAGTTTTTGCAGACATGTATGCCCTTAAATTTGTAAGCATTTCTTTTGTCCCCGTACTTGAAACTTCAAGTTATGTTTTCATTCTTATTTTCAGCCGGCTTTTTTTCAGGGAAAGAATTTCATTGAAGCAGTTTATTGGAATATCCGTAATCATTACGGGAATTTTGATTTTTGTAATTCCTTAAGCAAAAGCCTGATTGGACTACATCTAATTAAAAAACGGAGTTTTATTGTGAATAATAAACCATGCGACCTTTCACTTGTTGTTCCCTGTTACAATGAAGAAGAAACTGTTGGAATTTTTTATGATGAAGCAATGAAGACGGTCAGTTCCCTGATTTCTTCCTGTGAAATTTCTTCATACGAATTCATTTTTATCGATGACGGTTCCAAGGACAATACCCTGGAAGAAATAAAAAAACTTCGCTCAAAGGACAGCAACGTACACTTTGTAAGCTTTTCAAGAAATTTTGGAAAGGAAGCAGGTCTTTTTGCAGGCCTTGAAAAATCCCGTGGCAGATACACAGCCGTAATGGACGTAGACCTTCAGGATCCACCGGACCTTATTCCGCAAATGCTTAAGGCCATAAGGGACGAAAATTATTCATGCGCCGCCACAAGAAGAACAAACAGAAACGGCGAGCCTATCATAAAATCTTTTTTTTCAAACCTGTTCTATAAAATAATGGGAAAAATGACTTCCATTGAAGTTGTGAGCGGAGCAAGGGACTTCCGTTTGATGACAAGGGAATATGTGGATGCCTTTCTTAGGCTTAGGGAACGGAACAGATTTACAAAGGGTCTTTTTCCATTTGTCGGTTTCAAGACAAAATGGTTTGAATACAAAAATGTCGAGCGTTCTGCAGGTACTACAAAATGGTCCTTCTGGAAACTCTTTGTCTATTCCATCGACGGAATCATGGGCTTTTCTACAAAACCATTGGCATTTGCAAGTCTTTTTGGCATTTTCTCATTGTTTGCCGCTTTTGCACTCATTGTCTTCATAATAATAAGGAAAATTCTTTTTGGAGACCCAACTTCAGGCTGGCCTTCCCTGGTCTGCATAATTCTTTTTGTTTCTGGAGTCCAGCTTTTTTCCATAGGGATTCTTGGACAGTACATTGCCAGAATCTACACGGAAATCAAGCAGAGACCCATATACATTTCCGCCACTGAAGAATAGGATTTATATGAACTTTGAATTTAAAATATTTGACTTCAACTCTTTTTCCAAAAACAGGATTTTTATTGTCCTGTATTTTCTGATACTTGCTTTTGGACTTTCGCTTTACCTTGAACCGGTTCAGCATGTATTTGTAGGCATCTTTCCAATTCTTGGTTTTAACTATGATTTTGATACTGTCAGAGCAAGGTGCATTAAATACGGAATAAAAATTTTCCTGCTGGTTTTATTTATTCCTTTTCCATTTTTTTTCATAAATAAAAATGAAGATAGAATTCTTTTTTCCAAAAAGCATGAAAATCTATTTGCAAAACTGTACCTTCTGCTTACGACTGTTGCCATAGTTACTGTAACAACCACCGATTCGCCCATTTATCCAATTAACCCATGGGTTGATCCCCACTGTTTTTTTACGGTCGGAAAAAGCATTTGGTACGGAAAAGTTCCCTACAGGGATCTTCTTGAACAAAAGGGCCCACTGCTCTATTTTTTGCATGCGCTGACATATCCGGTAAGCCATACAAATCTCCTTGGCGTATATTTTTTTGAAATCGCCTTTACATATATGCTGTGCTTTTATTTCTACAAGACGGCAAGGCTTTACACGGGTTCTTCCTGTCTGTTTGCCGTGGCACCTGTCATCGCCTTGATTTATTCGGCATACTGCTTTAGGTTTGGAGACTCTGCAGAAGAATTCTGTCTTCCCCTTCTTGCATATCCGATTTACGTTTCAATGAAAGTACTCAAGGAAAACAGAACACTTTCCATAAAGCAGCTGATAATGTGCGGAATTTTTGCAGGTGCCGTATTCTGGATCAAATTTTCAATGGACGGTTTCTTTCTTGCATGGATAGTCGTACCCATATTCATTTACATACGGCAGAAGAAATACATGGAAATTTTAAAGTCGGCTGCATTCATTATTGCAGGCCTTGCAATTTCCACGCTTCCGCCATTGATTTATTTTGGGATAAACGGCGCCCTAAAAGATCTGGTTCAGGGTTACCTCATTGACAACATATTTTCATATTCCATTACAAACAATATTTTAGTCAAATTTTTCTTCATGGGATTCTACATGTTCCGCACATACAGACGAAACATGCCACTGCTTTTTTTAATCATTACGGCTTTCATTTCGCTATTCCGCTTTGAAAAAGACAAAAAAATAAGGATTCACGTTCTTTTATGCTATTTTACAACTGCCTTTTTCATTTACCAGGGCGGACAGGAGCATCCATATTACTCGCTTATTTTTAATTCCTTTGCATCTTTTGCCGTGCTTCCATTCAATTCGCTTTTTAACAGGATCAGCTTTACAAGAACCAAATCCCTGATTTATGGAATTCTTTCCATTGTTATTTCAACTTCATACGCACTGTATATGACGCCAAACAAAAATCTGCTCAAACTAAAGGTGGAAGATCTGCCTCAACATAAAATCGACAAAATAATAAAGGAAAGCAGCGACCAGACAGTTCTTAACTATGGAATGCTTGACCTTGGCGTTTATACATATTCGGATATTGTTCCGCAATGCAGGAGTTTTGTACTTCTGACCATTCCAAAGGATGACGGCATTTACCTTCAGAATGATTTTGTCAAAAACAGCCGTTGTGAATTCATTGTAGCGGCAAAGGATTATCCTGTTGTGCTAGAAAACTATGTCTTTGTAATGGAAGCAAGATGCAGTGAATACGATGACGAAGCATTAAGACTGTACAGACGAAAAAAATACAATATCATCCGCCCAAAGACATTGTACTGGTAGCCTATGCAAAAGCTGTTTTCTTTTGGCAAGAAGCATTTACATGCAAAACGCTGTCATATAGATTTTTTCCCGATTTTCCATTAAAATTAGAATTTATATAGTGCTGGTTACTTTTTACGGCGCAGCCTAAAATCATTGGTTTTATTCAGCACGAGGTGAAAAATGAAAGTATCCATAGTAGTTCCTGTAATGAATGAATCCGGAAATGTCCATCTTCTTTTGCAAAAACTCTTTGAAGTTCTTGAAAAATATGATTCGTTTGAAATTATTCTTGTTGACGATGGAAGTACGGATGATACTTTTGCCCAGATCAATTCCTGCGTTATCCCGGACAGCTGCAAAAACAGGGGAAACGTAAGATGCCTTTCATTCTCACGCAATTTTGGACACCAGCATGCCCTAAAGTGTGGTCTTGATGCCGCAACCGGAGACTGCATTATTTCCATGGACGGCGACCTTCAGCATCCGCCGGAGATGATTCCGACCCTGATCGATAAATGGCAGGAAACAAAGTGCAATATTGTCTTTACCATAAGACAGGACGATCCGACACTTTCATTCTTCAAGCGCTTTACTTCAAAATCCTTCTACTATTTGATCAATGCCGTGACATCCCTAAAACTGAATCCCGGTTCTGCAGACTTCCGCCTTATCGACAGGAAAGTTCAGGCCACAATCAAAACCCTGAAGGAACCAAACATTTTCTTCCGTGGAATGGTCAACTGGATTGGTTACAGCCAGGTTGGAATTCCTTACATGCCTGAGCAGAGGCACTGGGGAAAGACTAAATACACTTTGAAGAAGATGCTTAAATTTGCAGAAACTGGAATCACAAGCTTCAGCACCCTTCCATTGAAGCTTTCTTTTGCACCTGCAGTTTTGTTTATTCTTGGTTTTATTGCCGCCACAATTTTGAATTTCAAAAACATAATAAAAGGCGATAATTCTGCCATCACCCTTTCAGTTGTCCTTCTTGCATGCGGCATCCTTTTTTTAGTGATCCACATGCTTTCCAAGTACATCGGAATTATTTATGAAGAACAAAAGGGTCGTCCGGCATATATCGTAAAGGAAGACGTAACGATAGAATAACATCGAACAATTAATTAAACATTTGGTTAAAGAGTATTTGGAATTTAAGATGAACAGTAAAATATATTATCATGCAGATGACTATGGAGTTTCCATAAACTCAGCAAAATGCATAGACGAACTTTGCATCAACGGAAAAATAAACAGCATAAGTTTTCTTTCAAACATGGGATGCTCTGGTAAAGCTGCAGAAAGTTTCCTGAAGGCATCTGAAAAATTTCCATCAAAGGTGAATGTAAGCATCCACTTTAATCTTATTGAAGGAAAGTGTCTTGCCGGGAAAAAACTGTGTCCTCACATTTGCGATGAAAACGGAATGATGGCCACAACATGGGGAAAGCTTTTCATATGGAACTACATTCCCTTTTTGCGCACAAAAATCAGGAAGGAATTGCAGACAGAATTTAAATTCCAGGTAGAGGAACTTGTAAAATTCGGCTTGGCCGACACACAGAAACTCAGGATCGACAGCCATCAGCACACCCACATGATTCCTGTTGTGATGGATGCCATAGTAAATTGTCTCAGGGACAACAACTGGAAGGCCGAATACATCAGGAATTCCCAGGATCCTGTTCTTCCATACATGCTGAACCTTTCCAAGTTCAAGAAATTCAATCCAGTGAATGTTGTAAAATGCCTGATTTTGAATTTCTACTCAATGAAAGTCAGGAAATTCATGAAAAAGAATTCCATTCCGATTCATTATATGTCCGGCGTCTTTTTTAGCGGAAGTATGGATGAACGGGTCAAAATCATGATTCCAGTGCTAAAAAAAGCCGCAGAAAAAAAAGGATGGTATCTTGAAGTTCTTTTCCACCCGGGCATTGTTCTTCCGGAAGAAATTTGCAGCGACCATGTAAAGCCAGGTGTAAATCATTTTCATCTGGATGCAGGCAGAAAAATCGAAAACCAAACAATTTCAAATTTGGATACGGGGTCCTATTGATGAAAGCTGATGAAAATTCAAATTGCAATTTGACAGGAATTCATTCGGTAAAGGAATTTGACGGCAAAGCAAATATTGTACTGCTTTCTCTGTCAATATTCGGCATTGTTCTTTCATCGCTCATATTGCTGGGATCAAACCAAATTTTCACATTCCTTGCAGAATTTCTTTCGGAAAAGGTATTTCACCGTGACTTTGACATTGCAAAATGGGGAAACACTATTTTATCATTGATTTCTTTTCCCGCTTTTGCAGTAGTTTTTATCGATGCAGTCATCTTCCCTAAATTTTCCTCAAAGGCAAAGATCATTTTGCTTTCCGTATGTTTTTTCATTGTTGCTTTTTTCATTTTCTGGATTGCCTACTTCAGATGCAATTCATGGATAGACGATGACATGGCCGCAGAAATCAGCCTGGCAAAAGAATGCTTTATAAACAAGACTTTCATGCCACGCACATGGGAATACGCAACTGAATACAGAATCATAAACAACCAGCTTATTGCTGCCCCTCTTTTTCTTTTCACCAACAGCTGGTTGACGATAAAAGCAATAACAGTTTTCATTTCCTCGGCAATGATTCCCCTCACGCTGTATTTCCTTTTAAATCAAATTGGAATCAAAACCCTATGGATAAAACTTTTCACATGTCTCATAAGCTATGCACCATGGACTGTTTACCACTGGGATTTTCTGCAGTTTGGAGGCTACTACATTCCTCATGTGGCCTTGTCTTTTTTGACCGTAGGCCTGTTTTACGCTTCGATAAAAGATTACGACAGTTCAACATGGAAAAAATTTTATGCTGCCTCCTATTTTACGCTTTCCGTTTTAAATGGAATGGCAGGCATACGATATTTAATTCAGTTTCATTTTCCACTCTTTCTTGGATTTTTTTCATACTACACGATTAAGTATTTCAAAACCAGCGACGAATTCAAGCCAAGGGAATTTCTCATCAAAAACGCCCATAATTTCTATTCCATGGCGGGACTTTTTGCCTGTGCATCCGGGTATCTTGTCAATGTTTTTGTTCTTTCAAAATTCTTTTCAATCGGTGCATCATACAATGTTGATGTTTTTACAAATTTCGGAAATATAGAAATTTTAAGATGGCTTGGTGCAATTTTCAATATCATAGGATACAGAGCAAACGTTTCCTACACAACACCGGGCGGAATAAATGACATTCTGGTTTATGCCTTTGTCATTATGTTCCTAATCTTTACAATCAGGAAACTAAAACATTTTGAAGCAGACAACGCAAATTTTTTCATTCTTTTTTCAGCCATTGCTTTCATTTTGAATTCATTCATAAACATCCATGTTAATTTCTACAAGGATAGATATTTTCTCACCTACATAATGATGGTGATTCCATGCATAGCAATTTTCCTTGAAGAAAAGAAATTCCTTGGCTTTTACCGCTATGTTTTTGGAGCAGTTTGTGCAGTTGTATTTTTAGGGGGAACTTTTGTGAATTTGGTTGTTCTGGTCAACAACAATTCCGACAGAAATCAGGAGGGAATTTCAAAATTCCTCAATGAATCCGAATATGAAACTGGATTTTCAGTTTATTGGACTGGACTTAAAATGCAGTTCCTTACGAATGGAAAAATTGAATTCCTGAATTTCTATGCAAATGAATTTGAAAATGCAGAATTTGGAAAATGGTCGTGGCTTGCTTCAAAACGTGTAGAAGATTTTGACTATAAACATGACCAGAAAACGGTTCTTGTTTTGCCAAACAGTCAGATAACAAAAAAGGCCCAGAGTGCTTTTGAAAAAGGAAAAATCGTATATAATGACGAATATTACACTGCATACGAATATCCCAACAAATTGTCATTAAAACTCGCAGTTGATGATATAAATGGAGGACATTAATGATCATAACCCAGACCCCGTTCCGCATGAGTTTTTTTGGAGGCGGAACAGACTTCAACGGATTTTTTAACGAACACGGCGGAGCAGTACTTTCAACCACCTTCGACAAATACTGCTACGTAACTGTGCGCCATCTTCCAAAATTCTTTGAATACAAGACACACCTTACATACTCAAAGGAAGAAAAGGTCAATTCCAACGAAGAAATCCAGCATCCTGCAATCCGCAACGCCATGGAATGGATGGACATGCACGACATCCGCATGACATATGAATCCGACCTTCCGGCCCGCAGCGGACTTGGAACCTCGTCTTCATTTGCAGTCGGAATGATCGAAGCCTTCTATGCCCTCAAGGGAAAGTACGCCGACAAGAGAAAGCTTGCAGACGATGCCATCTACCTTGAGCGCGAACTCTGCAAGGAAGCAGGCGGAATCCAGGACCAGATTGCGGCAAGCTTTGGCGGATTCAACAGGATAAACTTTTCAAAGGACGGATACTCGGTAAATCCGGTCATAATTTCGCCGGAACGCAAAAGGCAGCTCAACGACCACCTGATGCTTTTCTTCACGGGATTCTCACGCTTTTCTTCCGACATCCAGAAGGGTACGGAAAAATCCATGAAGGACAAGACTGCGGAACTTCTGAAGATGTACGCCCTTGTTGACGATGCAGAAAAAATCCTCACGGACGAAAGCGTTTCCCTTGACGAATTCGGAAAGCTCCTTGACTACACATGGAAACTCAAGAGAGGAATCTCCAGCGGAATCTCCACCGGTTCCATCGACGAGCAGTATGAAAGGGCAATGAAGGCCGGTGCCCTCGGCGGAAAACTTCTTGGTGCAGGGGGCGGCGGCTTCCTCCTCTTCTATGTTCCGCTTGAAAAGCAGGCTGCCGTAACGGAATCCCTTGCAGGACAGCTTTACGTTCCGTTCAAGTTTGAAAACGAAGGCACCAAGGTCATCTACTATGGGCCAGAAGAATACAACAAATAATTTATGGAGGGGTATAAACCATGTACATAAAGGAACTCATCGAACGTTATCCAGTATTGGCATCATGCGAAAAGGAAATCAGGGCTGCAGGCGATGCAATCATCGAATCCTACAAGAACGAAGGAAAGCTTCTAGTGTGCGGTAACGGGGGATCCTGTGCAGACAGTGACCACATCTGCGGAGAACTTTTAAAGTCCTTCATAAAGAAACGCCAGCCTGAAAAGTCGTTCCTTGACCAGCTTGCAGAAATCGATGCAGACACGGGTGCATACCTTGGGGACAAGCTTCAGGGGTCCCTACCTGCAATCTCACTGTGCAACCAGACAGGTCTCATGACTGCAAGCCTGAACGATGTTGACGGCAACGTAATGTTCGCCCAGCAGGTAATGGGCTATGGAAAGAAGGAGGACATCTTCATGGGAATTTCCACGAGCGGAAACTCAAAGGATGTTGTCTATGCGGCAGTAGTTGCAAAGGCCAGGGGACTCAGGACAATCGGTCTTCTTGGTAAGGACGGCGGAAAATTGAAGGGACTCTGCGACATTTCCATTGTTGTGCCTGAAAATGAAACCTTCAAGATTCAGGAACTTCACCTGCCAGTCTACCATGCACTCTGTCTAATGGTTGAAAACTATTTCTTCCCTGTATGAGAATGAAAAAAAAGATTGTTGCAATCAATGGTGAATCATTTTGCAGAACCCTGACTGGAATTGAACGCCTTGCTGTCGAGGTTGTCAAATATCTTGACGGCATGGTTCACCCGGAGCAGATGGAACTTATAGTGCCAGAAAATGCAAAAAATCTCCCGGAACTTAATAATATTTCAATAGTAACAATTCCAGTTGAAGCAAATTTTTTCCCAAAATGGACTCAGATTTTCTATCAGAAATACTGTCTGACGAAAAACCGTTACAGTTTTAACTTTTCAAACACATGCCCCTTTTTTTGCCCTGGGTTTGAATTCATCCACGATATTTTCAGCTATCTTTACCCGCAGGACTTTAAAGGCAGCAAAAGAGACAGGCTTATACATCTGTATTCCAACATCATGTACAAAGCAATAGCAAAGCGTGCAAAAGAAATTTTCACGGTTTCTGAATATACAAAGCAAACCATAATCAAGGCTTATGGAACAAATCCCAAAAAAATAAATGTTGTTTATTCAGGTGTAAGCGGCTACAACAATGTTCAAGAGGATTTTGGAATTTTTGAAAAATTTCCAATCTTAAAGGAAAGGGAATTTTATTTTACATTGGGAAGCCTATCAACAAGAAAAAATTTCAAATGGATAGTTCAGCATGCAAAAAAATATCCGGATGAACTTTTTGCCGTTTCGGGAAAACCGCTGCCTTCCGTAGTTCCGCCGGAACTTGAAGACTTGAAAAATCTTGACAACGTAATCATGCTTGGATATCTTTCGGATGAAGAAGTAAAGGCCATCTATTCAAAATGCAAGGCTTTTTTGCTTCCAACTTATTTTGAAGGATTTGGGCTGCCCCCACTTGAAGCCTTGAGTTCAGGTGCAAAAGTAATCGTTTCAAATGTAACAAGTCTCCCGGAAATTTACGGAGACTGTGCCTACTATATTGACCCGGACAAACCGGAAGTGGATTTGGCTGAACTTTTAAAAGAACCGGTGGCTTCACCTGATTCAATTTTAAAAAAGTACACGCTGCAAAATACGGCAGCAAGAATATATGATATTTTAAAACCATATTTAAAGGATTGACAGAATGAAAACAGTAATTATGGCAGGCGGAATGGGAACAAGAATCGCTTCAGTTCGTTCTGATGTTCCAAAACCAATGATTGAAATCTGCGGAAAACCTATTCTACAATATCAGATTGAAAACCTTAAATCATGCGGGCTTACAGACATAACCCTTGTAATCGGACATTTGGGCGATGTGATAAAAAAATATTTTGGAGACGGTTCAAAATTCGGTGTTTCAATAAAATACTTTAATGAAACAACCCCGCTTGGAACTGCAGGTGCACTTTTTAAAATGCTTTCTCCTTCTGCAGAATGTGAAACGGTTCTGGATGACGATTTTCTTCTTCTGTGCGGCGATGTAATTTTTGACATTGATTTCAACCGCTTTATAAAATTCCATAAAGAAAAGAAAGCATGGGCTTCATTAATGTCCCATCCAAACGGACATCCATATGACTCTTCCCTTCTTGTAACCGAAGTTCTTCCACCTGCCATTGAAGGTGAACTTCCGCAGGACACAAAAAAAGTTACCAGGTGGCTTGCAAAAGAAGATGAAAGAATTTTCTACAAGAACAGGGTCAACGCAGGCCTTGAAATTCTATCGCCGGAAATTTTAAAGGCAGTTTTGAAAGCAAAAGCTGAAGGAACATGGAAGCCTAAACACGCAGACAATCCTGATAAAATAGATCTTGACCGCGATGTACTCAAGTTCAACATTCCAAGCGGGAAAATTTTTGCATATGACACTCCTGAATACATAAAGGACATGGGAACGCCAGACCGTTACTATGAAACTGAAGGGGACATTAAAAGTGGAAAGGTTCACGCAAGGAATTTAAGTTCAAAGCAGAAAGCCGTTTTTCTTGACCGCGACGGAACAATAAACAAGGATGTGGGATTCTGCAGAACAATTGATGACCTTGAAGTTCTTGACAATGCAAAGGAAGCCATAAAAAAAATCAATAAAAGCGGTTATCTTGCAATTGTCATTACAAATCAGCCTGTCATTGCCCGAGGTGAAGTTTCATTTGAACAGCTTTATGAAATGCATGACAAAATGGAAACCCAGCTTGGAAAAGAAGGTGCTTTTGTAGACGGAATCTATTATTGCCCGCACCATCCTGACAAGGGATTTGATGGCGAGCGTGCTGCATACAAAAAAAACTGCTGCTGCAGAAAACCTAAGTCCGGACTATTTGAAATGGCCGCCCAGGATTTTAACATTGACCTTAGCCAGTCCTATATGATTGGGGACAGCCACCGCGATATGGAAGCCGGTAAAAATGCCGGTTGCAGGGACTGTATTCTTGTTGATGAAAGCTATACAATACTTGATGCAGTAAATAAAATTTTAGGATAAGTCGCTATGAACATTCTTTACAGCATAATCATACTTCCCATAGAAAGCCTTGTTGAATTCATATTCTATTTTTCATACAGAGAATTTTCAGCATTAGGTGTGGGAGGTGCAATTATAGCTGTAAGCCTTGCCATTAATTTTCTTGCCCTTCCCCTGTACAACAAAGCTGAATCCCTTCAACTTAAAGAAAGAGAAATACAGTTGAAAATGGCAAAACAAATTGAAAGAATAAAAACTACTTTCAAAGGCGACGAACAGTTCATGATGCTGAATGCCTGGTACAAAATAAACGGCTACCATCCAGCATATGCAGTACGATCGGCCCTTTCAATCCTCATTGAAATTCCATTTTTTATTGCTGCATATCATTTTCTTTCCCACTGTTCAGCTTTGAACGGTCAGTCGGTTCTATTCCTTAAAAATTTAGGAAAACCGGACGGATTTATTGCCGTATTCGGAATGCCAGTAAATGTTCTTCCAATCTTGATGACTACAATAAATGGAATTTCAACCGCCGTATACACAAAGGGAGCTCCATTAAGGGAAAAACTCCAGACTTATATTCTTGCCCTTGTCTTTCTTGTGCTTTTATACGAAAGCCCATCGGGACTTGTTTTCTACTGGATTTTGAACAATACATTCTCCCTGTTCAAAAATATTGTACTTAAAATGAAGCATCCAGGAAAAATCGTCTATGGATTTTTTTCTGCAGCTTCCTTTGCTCTCTGTCTTTACCTGATTTTCTTCATGAAGGATGCCCGTCTTTACAAGAAGGCTGTGGTCTTTGCAGCAGCTGTTATTGTAATGGCATATCCTTTCATTTATAAATTCCTGAAAGCAAAAATCATTCCAAGACTCCCTTCCATCGATTTAAAATCAGCATTTCCGCTTTTTTTATGCTCAAGTCTTGTCCTTTGGGTTTTGACAGGTCTTTACATTCCGTCTTCCATTATAGCAAGCGGCGTAACGGAATTTTCATTCCATGGAAATACACCAAACCCGTCAGCCTATATATGGTCAAGCATTTACTTTTTCTTTGGACTGTTTGTTTTCTGGCCTTTAGTTATTTACAGAATGTTTGATGAAAAAACTCGACGGGTTGAATCACTATTGTTTTTTACAATTAGTTCTCTTGCCCTTGCCAACGTTTTTCTGTTCAAATATGACTACGGTTCACTTTCAATTACTTTCACGCTAAACAACATGGAAGTTCTCGAAAATGTTTCGGCTTTCTATTCCATTTTGCCATTGATAGCAATTGCCATATTTATGACCCTGTTCTTTGCATTCATGAAATTCAGGAAAACCGGAATTCTTACGACCATATTTGCTTCAATTCTTTTAGCCGGAAGCATCCTTGGATTTTCAAAAATTTCATCGGTAAACAAAGAGTTCTATTCTATACAAGAGGAAATAAAGACAAATTCCCTTGAATTAAAAAAAGATTACCATTTAAGCCGAACTGAAAAAAATGTAATTGTATTTTTTTTGGACCGCGCCATTTCATCTTTTTTTCCTTATATTGCCGATCAATTCCCACAGGTAAAGAATTCATTTAAAGGCTTTACATATTATCCGAACACAATCAGTTTTGGTGCGTATACAAATCTTGGAACACCGGCAATGAACGGCGGGTACGAATACACTCCAAAAGCTTTAAGCGTTGATACAACAAGACTATTGAAAGACAAACACAACGAATCACTTCTTGTCATGCCAACCTTATTCGCAGACAGCGGCTGGAGTGCAACAATGAGAAACCTTCCATATCCGGACTACACCGACCGCGACTATTCTGCATTCAAAAAATACAAAAACATTGATTTTGGTTCCACTTTCCAAAAATATTCGGACAAATACAAGAAGGAATTCCTAAATGGAATTCCTGACAATAGCGACAGGAACATTTTTAAAAGTTCAAAGTATTTTTCGATTTTGCAGATTGCACTTCCAGTTCTGCGCAGTACTATTTACTACGATGGCAAGTATTTTTACGACGCTTTTTTATATCCACTGAACGAATCCTTTATAGAAGAATATTCTTCACTCTATTACCTTCCTGAGGCCACTGACTTTACCAGTTCAAGACCAACGTTTACTTACATTGGCAACAATGCAACCCACGAATATACAACATTGGCAATGCCTGATCTGAGACCAGGTAAGATAACTTTGGAAAACAAGGGAACTACAGGCTCCTACAAATTCAGGCGCGATGAATTTTCTGGAAATGACAACGACTACCAGGCATATCTTGTCAACGCTTCTGCACTAATTCAACTTGGAAAATATTTTGACCATTTAAGGAAAAACAACATCTGGGACAATACAAGAATAATTATTGTTGCCGATCACGGAAGAGAACTTCCACTACCTGTCTTTGACGGAATGACTCACGCAAAGGAAGCTTCGGCAATGAATCCACTTCTTCTGTTCAAGGATTTTGATTCCAACGGCGAAATTATTACTGACGGCAATTTCATGACAAATGCAGAAACTTTGAACCTTGCAAGAAAAGACCTGCCTGTTTCGGACACAAATCCATTCACGGGCAATAAATTCAAATGCATCTCTGACATAAAAAAAGTTGAAATTTTTGTGAATGATGATTTTAGAATTGGCCCATTACAGAACAGAACAACCGTAAATTTCCAAAAAAACAGGGTTTTCACAGTAAAAGATTCCATATTCAATGATTCAAACTGGGAACAAATGCAATAATTATTTGTCAACACCAGGGTTTTGGCAGTTTTACCTTCAGGAAATCACAGCCAAAAATTGAATTTAAACTTATGATTCGTTATAATACTTGTTTATGGGAAACTTTTTATACACCATAACGATTTATCCTCTAACACAGATAATCGAACTGGTTTTTTCTTTTTGCAATAAACTCTTTGACAACGAAGGAATTGCCCTCATCGGTGTTAGTCTTGCAGTAAGTCTTCTTACGCTTCCATTATATATTGTTGCCGAAGCATGGCAGAATGTTGAGCGCAACACCCAAAAGAAAATGAAACCCCAGATAGACAGAATCAAAAGTACGTTCAAGGGAAGTGAACAGTACATGATTCTTACAACCTATTACAGTCAGTGTCATTACCATCCGCTCATGTCATTGCGGTCCGCATTCGGACTTTTAATTCAGATACCTTTTTTTACAGCGGCTTATTCGTGCCTTTCTTCAATGACTGCATTAAAGAACTGTTCATTCCTTTTTATAAAAGATTTGGGTGCCCAGGATGCAACATTCATGATTGGAACTTTTCCTGTAAACATTCTTCCAATTACCATGACCATAATCAATCTTGTTGCAGCGGCCATATATTTGAAGGGACTTCCACTAAGAGACAAGCTTCAAACTTACGGTCTTGCATTCGTATTTCTTGCCTTGCTTTACGCCAGTCCTGCAGGTCTTGTTGTCTACTGGACAATGAATAATATTTTTTCACTTGTAAAAAATGTTTTCTACAAGATGAAGAATCCGGTTAAGAACCTTTACAGAATTTCATGCATTCTTGTTACAATCCTGATTGCATGGATGCATATTACAAAAGCCTGTTCCCTTAAGCAGGCCCTAATCATCGACTGTGTTTTTTCTCTTGTATATTTCACTCCTTTATTTGTCAAAGTCATTGATTCAATTGTAATAGACAAATACCTTGCCGCACTTAAAACCGACAGAAAAAGAAGGCTTTCTCTTTTTATTGCATCAACGCTTTCCATTGTTTTCCTTCTTGGACTTTACATACCAACGCAGTTAATTGCATCTTCACCAATGGAATTTTCCAACATCGACGGATTGGGTTCACCTATCTTCTTTGTAAAAAACACTTTCTTCCAGGCGTTGGGATTATGTCTTGTATGGCCAACATTAGTTTACTTTCTTTTTAAGGAAAGAATTCAAACACTGCTTACATTTACTTTTCTTACGGCCCTTATGCTGTCCCTTGTAAATTCATTTGTCTTTTTTGGCAACTATGGAATACTTTCAAAGCATCTTGTATACACGGGAACGCCAAACGTTTACTCTTCAATTCCAATGATTCTTGTGAACATTCTGGCAATGGCACTGCTAACTTTGCTCATTCTCTTTCTTCTTTATAAAAGCGCAGGAAAGGCACTGGCATACATTTCTGTCTTCCTATGCTTTGGTTTTGCAGCAGTTTCAGCAAAAAACATATCGCAAATTCGCAGGGGATATTCCGATTATCTGAAAGTTTCTTCCACTTCCAACAGGATATCGGAAATAAAGCCTGTATTCCACCTTTCCAAAACCGGAAAAAATGTAATCCTGATTTTTTTGGACAGGGCGCAGGCTAGATTTGTTGAAACTGAACTTGAAGAATCCCCTGTCTTAAAAAGCCAGTTTACGGGATTTACAAACTATTCGAATTCCATTTCATGCAATCCTTCTACCCTTATTGCATCTTCATGTTCATATGGAGGATATGAATATACACCCGAGCAGATGAACAAAAACAAAGAAAAAACCCTTGTTGAAAAACACAACGAATCCCTTCTTGTGCTTCCAAGAATTTTTTCCGAACAGGCAGATTTTACTGCAACCATTACTGATCCTTCATGGGCAAATTTCAGCTGGATTTCCGACCTTTCTATATTTGATGGATATCCAAAAATCAATGCCATAGCAACTCAGGGTGTTTACCTTGACAACTGGTATAAGGACAATTCCGATTCGATCAACCTGAATGTTACAAGCCAGATTTTAAAGCGCAACATTTTGTGGTATGGCCTATTCAAGCTGTCCCCTCTGCTGTTCCGTCCTGCTTTTTACAATGCCGGAAGATACTGGTCAACAAATTCCGACACTTCAAAATCAGATGACTTTTTGGCATCATATTCTGTTCTTGAATATCTTTCCAAGCTTACGGATTTTACAAACGAAAAAAATTCATTTGTTTCAATTACAAATTCAACAACACATGAATTCATGCCGGTTCAACCTCCTGAATATAAAGTTACAAAGGAGTTTGATTTAACAAACGTCAAAATGCATAAGTACATGTACGATCAAAGTTATTATGCACAGACCGCCGCCCTGCTTAGAATAGGCGAATTCCTTGAATATCTCAAAAAGAACGGGGTCTATGACAATTCGAGAATCATATTGTATGCCGATCACGGAGGTGGATACACAGACGGTCTTATTGACGAATGGGATAATTTTGAAACTGAAGGACCAACTGCATACAATCCACTCATGTTTGTAAAAGATTTCAACGCTGCCGGTGAACCAAAAATTGACAGTAAAACATTCATGCCGAATGCGGAAGTTCCATATCTTGCCACAAGGAATTTGGGATTCACCCCTGTCAATCCTTTCACAGGAAAGGAAATCGACAATTCCATGAAAAAAGATGGAATCCTTATTACGTATGAACACATGTTCATGCCTCATCATACGCGCAGTCAGTATATTTTTACCGTAGACAAAAACTCATGGTACAGAGTCAGGGACAATGTATTCGACTGCAGCAACTGGAAAAGAGAACCTAAGGAATTTTAATTTGGAGATTTAATTATGATGATTTTATACATTGATCCGGGAACAGGAAGCATGCTTTTTTCCGTTATGATTGGTGCTGCCGCTACATTGTTTTTTCTGGCAAAAGCTCTAATCATAAAACTAAAGGTTATTTTTTCAGGTAGGAAGGACGGCATACAGGTAGATTCTTCGTATAAAAAATACCTGATTTACAGTGAAGGAAAACAGTATTGGAACACTTTCAAGCCTGTTGTTGAAGAATTTGAAGACCGCGGAATTGAACTTTCGTTCTATACATCTGCAAAAGACGATCCAGTATTTGAAACCCAATGGAAGTTCATAAAACCTGAATTCATAGGGGAAGGAAATTCCGCATTTGCAAAATTGAATTTGGTTTCTGCAGGTTTTGTTCTCATGACAACTCCTGGACTCCAAGTTTACCAGCTCAAACGAAGCAAGAATGTAAAGCATTACAGTCATGTACTGCATATGCCTAATGATGCAACTACATACAGACTTTTTGGCCTTGATTATTTTGATTCAGTATTATTAAGCGGTGATTATCAGGCAACAGATTTGCGTACACTGGAAGAAATGAGGGGAACAAAAAAGAAGGATCTTGTTACAATAGGCTGCCCTTATCTTGATGTGTATAAAAAGAACATTGAAGAAATCCCAGAAGAAGAAAATCATCCATTTACAGTGCTTGTTTCGCCGTCTTGGGGTGATGTTGGAATTCTTAAAAAGTATGGGGAAAAACTTCTTGATCCATTGAGTAAAACAGGATGGAGAATTATAGTTCGCCCTCACCCACAGTCAAAAAAATCCGAGGCAGACATGCTTGCACGCCTTGAAGAACGATACAAGAACAACGCCAACATAATTTGGGATTACGAAAGACAGAACATTTTCTCCTTAAAAAAAGCAGATGTCATGATATCCGATTTTTCAGGAATTGTTTTTGACTATACCTTCCTTTGCGACAAACCTGTAATGTATGTAAATGCAGGCATGGATTTAAGGCCGTATGATGCATACGATCTTAACAAAAAGCTATGGCAGTATGAAGTCCTTGAAAAATTTGGAACTGAACTTAAGGAAGAACAGTTTGAAAACATAAAAGATGTAATTCAATCCATGTCAGACAGCATGGAACTTGCAGAACAGCGCAAAATTGCGAAGGAAACCGCCTGGATGCACCAGGGAAATGCAGGTAAAAATATTGCAGATTATATGATTAAAATAATGGATGAGATAAACCTAAAAAACCAGAAATAAAGAAAAAAACTCCCGAAAAGAACCATGCCAAGTATGCTCGCTAAGTTTTCCACGGGAGTTTTTTTTATTTTTTTTCAGGATTAATTTATTTTACACTTTCACTTATCTGCTGGTGTGATTTAAGAAGTTCTGTTGTTAAAGGCTGTGCAAAAGTTTTGCTGTTTGTTGCCCTATTTTCTTCTTCCACCGATTCACCTTCATAAAGAACTACGGGATAATCCTTGATGATGTCTGATCGGGAATTTTCAATAATGCACTTTGCAATCTCCATTGCCAATGGATTTGTTTTCTTTCCCTTGTTAATAACAGCAACACTTTCTGTAAGGGCAAAGTTTCCTTCAACAGGATCCACATAATCAATTGGAAGCCCTTTTTTCTTGTCACGTACAGCCTGATGCCGTAAGCCAAAACCAACGGCAACTTCACCACTGCGGATCTTCTTTATTGGACCCGAACCGCTGAGTTCAAGATGAGGGCCGGCATTTTTATAGATGGCTTTAAGAACATCCTTTGTTCCACTTTCCCCATATTCACTTACCAATGCCTGAACCATAAGCCATGCCGTTGTACTACCCATTGGATCCACAACGCTAACAAGATCTTTGTATTCATTGTTTCCAATATCCTTGATTGAAGAAGGAACAGGAAGATTATATTTAGAAATAAGATCAGAGTTATAAATCACAGCGCCCTGTGTGGCAAGCAAGGGAGTATAGAAATCAGGAGTTGCATTGATTTTCTTCGTTTCAAATGCCAAAGGCAGAAACATATCGTTTATTGACTGGGCACTTTCAATGTAGAAAGAACTCATTGTAATTAGGTCTGCTTCTATGTCAGTACCCTCGGCAAAGAGTTTTCCGCCAAGTTCACTTGTTCCGAATGACTGGAAAATATATTTTCCTTCAAAACCATTGGTATCCAAAGCTTTCTTAACAGATACAACAGCTTCGTCATCAGCATTGGAATAGATTACCACCTGCTTTGCAACTGAACTTTTTGAACAGCCTGTTGCAAAAAACACTGCAGCTGTAATTGCTGCCATAAAAATTTTCTTCATGGATTAACTCCTCTTAAGTATTTTCATATTTATGATTCCCTTTACACCCTTCAGAACAAGGTTTGTAATGAGAATATAGATTGAAAGAATAAAAATTTCATTAAACTTAGCAAAATGCTGAAGTTCCTGAATCTTTGTGGTAATTACCATGGTCTTTGCACCTGCAATAAAAACAATGGCACTTACAGTAACCATACCATTGATAAAAAGATAGCAGAAGATTTCAAGCAGAGTCGGAAGAGCATTTGGAGCGATTATTCTCACCACAGTTTTAATCCAGTTGTCTCCAAGAACAGCTGCCGTTGTTTCCCAGCTGGAGTTCATTTTTTCAAGAGCACCCTTCATCATGAGGAATGGCGTTGCAAAAAAATGAATTAGATTACATGCAACAATAATAATTAAAGTATTGTGAATAAAAGTTTTTCTAAACGTAAGAAGAAACGCAATACCAAGAACCATTCCTGGAATTGTGTTTGTAATCTGAGCAACTGCAAGCAGTGTTTTTGTTCCGTGCAGTTTGTCGCTGCTTCTTTCACAGCACAGGGCTGCGGCAAAAACGAGTCCAGTTCCAAACAAGGCAGTGAGCAAACTGATGACAAGGGAATTTCCAAACACTCTGTTTAAGGATTTGTCTCCCATTACGCTTGAAAGATTGGCAAGTGAAAATGCAGTATCATAAGGCCAGGATTTTACAAACGGCGAAACCATGACAACTGCAAAAATTGAAATGATTACAAGAACCACTGCACAAGAAAACAAAGCCAGAATCGAATCACGCACTAAATTTTCTCTCATGGGATCTTTTGAAATTCTGTTGTATCGGATATTAAATTTCTGCAGATAGTCCAGAAGGAGAATGCTGAATATGGAAGGAAGCAGCATGAACAAAGCAATGACAGCTCCCTGATGGAAATCCGGAAGACTTCCAAGCATTGTGTTGTAAAGCATTGTGGAAATAACGGTGTATCTTCCACCGATGGATGCTGGAATACCAAAGTCAGTGAAAGCAAGAAAGAAACTCTGGACAATAGAAACGGCAATGGTTCCAAGAAGTGGAGTTAAAATAGACGTGATGAAGGTTTTAAACCCACTGTCCCCCATTACACGGCAGACAACAATGAAACGGCGGTCAATGTATTCCATGGTGTTTTTAAGCAGCGTAAAACTGATTGGAAACGTATAAACAACATAACCAAAAATAAGTCCGTAGAATCCATAAAAATCAAAAAACTGAAAGCCAAACAGTTTTGTAATTAGTCCATTTTTTCCAAAGGAATAAATTATGGCAAATCCATATGTGATGGTCGGCAGCAGCATTGGAAAAACGGCAAGAGTCCTTAAAGTTTTTTTTAGCCAGACCGGAATATTGGTAAAGCAGACAGTGTATGCCACAGCAAAAGCAAGAACAGTAGTTATCAGGGAACTGATGAAACTTACCCTGAAGCTGTTTGCAAATGCCAAGGCAAGTTTTCCGCCGCCAAGAACAGCATTGAAATTCTGAAAAGAAAAAGCATGCTTGTATTCAAAGGCATTCTTAAAAAGCGTGAATGCAGGCCATGCAATAAAGAGGACAAAGAAAACCAACACCAAGTAGAAAACAGTTTTAACCTGCTTATTCTGAATCCTTGAAATCATCTGCACCTCACTCTACTGCCTTTCAAAAAGCTTGAATATGTTGTTCTTCTTTATGGTAAGCTGCTTGAGAATAAAGTCGCTGACAAATTCACTGGCGGGTTTTTTTATAATTTCTTCCGGAGCGGCAAACTGTTCAATATGACCTTTGTTGATAATCAAAACTTTATTGCTAATTGTAAGGGCTTCTTCAGGATCATGGGTTACTATGATTGTGGTCAGCTTAAAGTCCCGGGCAATCTTCACGATTTTTTCCTTGATGGATTCCTTGATTACTCCGTCTAAAGCAGAAAGCGGTTCATCAAGAAGAAGAATCTTAGGTTTCATAACAAGAGTTCTTGCAAGGGCAACACGCTGTTTCTGACCGCCAGAAAGCATGTCGATTTTTTTATTCAGATGTTCACGGAGATCAAGAAGATCGATCAAGGA
>JAEDGP010000038.1 GCA_016297405.1 Treponema sp. | reverse complement strand
GCAAAAGAATTGGGTTGTGATGTGGATCAGCCTAGAAATCTGGCAAAAAGCGTTAAAACCAGATAAAAGTCTGTTTTTGCTTAAAATTAATCTGGTTGCCTGAAAAATATGTTCTGCGGTTATTGAGTTGTGTTGAAAACATTTCGTTTATTGTTATGTTTATTTCGACGAGTGGTTCCTGAGCCCTTCGACAGGCTCAGGAAAAGGACTCAATGACTGTTAGTTTTATTACTTATTTAATAGCATTATTTTTTTTTATAGAGCATACTTGGTCTTCCGCCTGTGTTGTAGTTTATGTCTTCCAGAATGAAGCCTTTTTTTACAAGATAGTTAAGATAGTTGCGGGTTGTAACTACGGATATTCCAAGTGCGTCTGCAATCATGTCAACTGATTGCCAGTTTAGGGTTTGATTAAAATAATTATGAATGTGAGATAATGTGGTCTTTTGAATACCTTTTGGTAATATGTCTGCATCTTCTGATATTGAAAAAGTTGTTTTGTTTGAAATCAGCGAATCCAGGCTTTTCTGGTCAAGATTTTGATTTCCTTCCATGACGTGCATTTTATTTTTAAACTTTTGAAGAGAAACATTGAAGCGCTCATAAGCGAAAGGTTTGATTAAATAATCTAAAACACCAAGATGCATTGTTTCTTCTATTGTGGTTGTGTCGTTTGCAGCTGTTATCATAATTACGTCTGAAGAAATCTGTAATTCACGGATTTTTTTTAAGGTTTCAACGCCATTCATAACAGGCATAAAAACATCAAGAAGTATTAAATCTGCTTTCTGGGCTTTTAGAAATTCAATTGCTTCCTGTCCGTTACGGCAAGTTCCTGCTATTATAAAATCTGAGCATTTAAGAACATATTGTTCGTTTATCATAGAAACCATTGGATCATCTTCTACTATTAAGACAGAATAATTCATCTATTTATGAACTCCTGCGAACATTAATTTTTGTTTATATTTTATTCGCGTTTCTTACATAAAATTGTTTTTTATAAATTTACCATAAAGCAGGTTCCTGTTCCAACCTGTGATTCAACTGTAATTGTTCCTCCAAGACTGGATACAAGCTGCTTTACGTGATATAGACCGATTCCTCGTCCTTGGCCTTTTGTGGAAAATCCGTTTTCAAAAATTTTTTCTTTTATTTCCTCTGGAATGCCTGTTCCTGTGTCTTTTACGATAATCAGTAGTTCACCTGGTCTTGTGTATATTCCCAGCGAAAGTTCTTTCTCATTTTTTGATGTATCCTTGTTCATAGAGTCCAGTGCATTATCAATAAGATTTCCGGTTATAGTAACAAGAGCTTCGGAAGGTATAGAAATGTCTTCATTTTTTAAACACGAGCCCTCGTTCAAAATGAATTTTACATTACATTCTGATGAACGTGCTATTTTTCCTACGATTAAGGCTGCGAAAGAAGGGTTTTCAATGGAATTCATAACTTTGCTAATAGTTTCTCTTTGGATTATTGAAATGTTCTGAATATAAGAAACTGCTTTATCGTATTGTCCAATCTGAATTAATCCTAAAATTACATGGAGTTTGTTTGTAAAGTCGTGATTGTTTGCTCTCATTGAATCTACAAGAAATTTTGTACCTTCAAAATCTTCTGTAAAGGCTAGAAATTCTTTTTTTATTTTGCGTGAGAAAAATCCTGAAATTGCGATTTCAATGATAATAGCGGAAAGAGTAACAATGAGAAATAATATGAGTATATGTGTAGTAATTGCGGAAATAGAAGTTTTAAGGCGGATTATCATTATAAAGCCGCTATAATCACCCTGGGAATCATAAACTGCGGCATAGGTTCTTAGTTGGGGTCCAGAAGGACCGATATTGCTTTCTGTGTAATAATTGTTCTGGTGGTTTTTAAAATCAGGAATTGTTCCGTTATATTTCGTATTTATTAAGTTGTGATGTGTATGATATTTTCGAATGTTGTCTGATCCAATAATGGAGATGATATCTACGTCAGACAGGTTTTGAACGACTTTGTCCATATAATCGCATAAATCCTCTTGAGAAAAATCTCTGGAAAAAGAATAAAGCCTTGTAATGAGTTCTGCAGTATTCTGAAGATTTTGATCTAAAGTTTTGTTGTTGATATGCAGATTGATAAAAAAACCGCCAATGCTTAAAAAAATTGTAATGGAAATAATAAGAATAAGCTGAGTCCGCTGAATAGCTTTGCGAATGGAATTGAGATTGCCGAGATTCTTTTTTTTCATATTTTAAGTTTATCATAAATAAAAAAATAAAGAACTTTTGTAAGTAAAAAAAATCTGATTAGTTAAAATAAAATTCTTTTCTTTCAAAAAATTGAGATTTTTTGTCTGATTGCTATGATGTTGTTGTAATAAAAAGATTGAGAACTGCTTGATAGTAGTGTTTCAGTCTGATTACTAATTAAAAACTATTTTATAAGTGGTTTTAAAGGAGTGTAAGATAAAACCGCTAAAATAGCGCGGCTTTATCTTACCTGAAGTTTGCGTTGCAAACTTATTATTGAACTGCTGTTCCTCATTACATTACGGAACAGCGTAAAAAGTCAATCGATTGTTGAAACAATCTTCTTGACTTTTTAAAGGAGTGTAAGAAATGAATTTAGCACATCTTTTGGAAGCTGGAATGCTGGTATGTTTTGGTTTTTCATGGCCTTTGAATGTAGTAAAGGCTTACAGGGCAAAAACTGCAAGTGGTACAAGTTTGGCTTTTATAATTTTAATAATTACTGGTTACATTGCAGGCATTTCTGCAAAGATTATAAACAATCAATTTAATTATGTTCTTGGTGTTTATTTTTTGAATCTGGCTATTGTTTCTGCAAATGTTTTTGTTTATATCAGAAATAAACGGCTTGATAAAAAATCTTCAGGAAGTAAAAACATAAAGATTAAGAAGCTTGATATAAAGGATATTGAAAGGGCTAAGGAAGAAATAAAACTTAATTATACAAATTCTTTGGATGAATTGATTAATGGAGAAAAATCTTTTGTAGAAAATAAGAACGCTGTTATTCTGTTTGGAGGCAGTCTGGATAAAAATATTCCGGTTGCAGATTTATCAAGAGAATATAATTTTAATTTTGATATTTACAATAAGAGTTGTGAAAATATTACGTTGCCTGCAGCTTTGGAATACTTTAAGAAAAATATTGCGAAAATGATTCCAGAAGGAATAATCATTCATCTTGGAGAAAATGATATTTCTTTATTCCAGAATGATTCCGCAGCTTTTGATAATTATTATCTTACTTTGCTTGATGAAATAAAGGCGGTGAATAAAGATTGTAGAATTGCGTTGATTTCTATAAATAATCCTGCAGGAAACAAAAAATTGGCACTTATGAATGCTCATATAAATGCAATTGCACAGACCGAAAAAGCTGTTTTTATAAATCTTGAAAATGCAAAACTTTGGAATCCAGAAGCTACAAAGGCTGCCAATGAATTTGCTTATGCAATGGGCTTAAAAATCAGAAAACCTCTTCGTGATGTAGCGGAAATATTTTATAGCTACGCATTTCATAGTATGAATGTAAATGCAAAAGAAACATTGGTTGGATAATTCTTTATGCAATCAAAGTAAATAACTGTTTTGCAATGTCATAAAATTATAACCGCTTCATATATTTTTAGCTGGAGCGGTTAATTTTTCTTTTCTTAATTTTTACAAGAGTAGAAGTCTAAAAAATAAAAGTAATATAATAGGCTTATGCTTTCTTAAAACTTAAAAAATCTTATAAAAAATTTTTGATTTATTATCATAATTAAGGAAGTGTTGAATTTACAAATAATTAACATTTCCTTCATTTTCTTTTTTCCTTATAATCCTTATTATCTAACATAGATGGTAATAAACATTTTTAGTCAGATTTTCGCTTTTGCAGGTTCTCTATGTATCCTTCTTTTTGGAATGGATATGCTTTCAAATGGTATTCAAAAGGGAGCAGGAAAAAGTCTTCAAACTCTTCTTGGAAAAATTACTGGTAACAGATTTACAAGCGTTCTAACGGGAATTGCGGTAACAGCCATAATTCAGTCTTCTGGAGCAACTACCGTAATGGTGGTAAGTTTTGTTAATGCAGAGCTGATTAATCTTACACAGGCAATTGGAATTATTTTTGGTGCTAATATTGGTACCACTGTTACTGCCTGGATTGTAAGCCTTTTTGGCTTTTCCTTCAGCATTGAAAAAGCTGCCATTCCGCTTTTTGGATTTGGTTTTGTCCTCAAATATTTGAGGAAAATAAAGCTTCATAATTTTGCCGATTGTTTTATGGGGTTCGCCCTTTTATTCATGGGACTTGGACTTTTGAAAACTTCAATGGAATTGAATCCGCAGTCAGTGACTTTTCTTGAAGCATTTGATGCAATGGGAGCTGGTGGACTTTTTCTTGGAGTGCTGTTAGGGGCAGCTTTTACGGCTCTTATTCATTCTTCTTCTGCAATGACGGCAATCATTTTGACTATGGCGGCGAACGGAAGCCTTTCATGGCAGCTTTCAGCCGCAATGGTGCTTGGAAGCAACATTGGTTCAACGGTGGATGCGGTAATGTCTTCTTTTGGGGCAAGCACAAATGCAAAGCGAACGGCCGCAGTGCATGTGGCTTTCAATGTGTGCGGCACCTTGATCGCTCTTGTTTGCTTAAATCCGTTTCTTGCCCTTGTGGATTTTATTGTACCCCTTGAACCAGCTCAAAATATAACTACCCATATTGCAATGCTGCATACGGTTTTCAATATGTGTGCTACGTTGCTTTTCCTTCCGTTTGTGAATCAGATTGCAGAGCTTGCTACCAGGTTCATCAGGCAGAGCCAGCAGGAAGCTGATTCTCATTATAAGCTTCCTGCGATTTTGCCGTTCAGCCACATGAGTGCTGATCTTTATTCTTATCAGATTCAGAAAGAAATCACCAGAATGTCTGGTCGCGTTATGGAAATGATGGATAGCATTGCCCAAGGGCTTAGCACCAGCAATGAAACTGCCCGGGAATTGTGCCAGAAAGTTAACGATGATGAAAACTATGTAGACGAAATGCATGATGCCATTACGCATTTTCTGCAGACTTGTTCCCGGCTGCCGAATGCAAATCACAGAGACAGGGAAAATTTTGCACGTCTTATGCAGGTAACGCAAGGTTTGGAAGATTTGAGCGACGAATGCTGTTCCATGATGCATACGGTTGAAAAATATACGGAGCGTAAAAGCTTTGATCCGCAAAGCGGCAAAATGAAAAAGCTTCTGAATTACCTGGAGCAGGTGCGAATATTCTTTGAGCAGACTTGCATTTTTGTGGCTTTAGGAATAAGTGACGATGAAAAATTCAGCTCAATGCAGCTGGAAGAGCGGATTGACCAGACCAAAAAGGATTTGCAGAAGGCAAGCCGCAAGCGAATTGAAGCTGGCAGCGATGTAAAGTCCGAGCTTGATTATATGGATATTGTGCGAAAAATCGAAAAGGCCGGCGACTGTGTTTATGGAATCGTCCAGTCGCTTTCGTTTACTTATGAAGGAAGCAGTCGCAAAGCTTATGTGGCAGCGAAGGGTTTGGGTTCCAGAAGCGAAAGAATTTTGAAAGCCCAGAATGTGGCGGTATATACAAAAGTGCACAAAGTTTTTTCTTTTGGTCATGAAGTTCCCCTTGCTGCAAAAGAATATGATCTTTTGGTCATGCTTTTGGAACACAAGGGCGAAGTTGTAAAGCGCGAATATCTTTTGGAATCTGTGTGGAAGTATGAAGGTGAAGTGGAAAGCAGAACTCTTGATGTGCATGTGCGGCTTTTGCGCCAGAAGCTTTCCAATGATGATCTGATAAAAACTGTCCGTGGTGTTGGTTATTGCATAAATTAATAGTATAATCTTTGAAAAACTGAAGGTTTCATCCATTTACAGGAGATTTATATTATGGAATTTTCAAAACTTGTAAAAGATCGTTATTCTTGCAAAAAATTTGACACGACTAAAAGCGTTTCTAAAGAAAAAATCGAAGCGATATTAAAGGCTGGGCAAGTTGCTCCTACGGCAAAAAACCTTCAGGAACAGCATGTCTATGTGCTTGAATCTTCGGAAAGTCTTGCAAAAGTGGATGAATGTACTCCCTGCCGTTACGGAGCTGGCACAGTTCTTATGGTTTGTTTTGATAAAAATAATGTTTTTACATATCCTGGAAGCAGCCGCACAAGTGGCGCAGAAGATGCAACTATTGTTGCTACTCATCTGATGCTGGCTGCTGCAAATGAAGGTGTGGACAGCTGCTGGCTCAACTGTTTTAATCCTGAAAAAGTTCATGAAACTTTTAGATTGCCTGAAAATGAGGAAGTGCTCATGCTTTTGGATCTGGGGTATGCGGCTGAAGGAACAGGGCCTTTGCCAAATCATACAAGCAGAAAACCTTTGAGTGAAACCGTAACATATCTTTAGCAATTTGGCGAAGGAAAGTTTTGCAACATTTATGAATATTGTGGTATTCTTGTTTGCAGGAGAGGCTGCATTATGAGAAGATGGTGGCGATGTTTAGATGGGGCAAAACTTTTGGCTTTGCTTTTTTTATGGATTTCTTCATGGTTTTTTCTACTTCCAGTTCAGTCTGAAGTAAATACTCCTTATTTTGATAATCTGTGGGGCGCTTTTTTGATGCTTTTTGGGGCTTCTAAAAAGCAAACTCTTGTTGTCTACCAAAAACCAGATCTTGTCTGCTCATCTTTTTCATATCTTTTCATTTTAATATTGTGGTATCGTGGAACCATTTCTTCATTCTGCAGAACCAAAAAGAAAGCCTTGTACCTGGCCTGTTCCATTGTTTCGATTGTAATTCATTCGTTTTTTCTTTCCATTTTCATTAAAGTGGTGCTTTTTCCGCAAACTGGGGCAGATCCGGTTTCTTATATTGAAATTCTTAAGAGCGATATTGGATTGCTGCTGCTTGCGGCAACTATTTTCTGTATGATGGCCTTTGGTCCAAAATCCACTTCTGCGCTGGCTTTTGCGCTTTTGTTTTTTGTGGCAATTTTAAAAAACATCAGAACGGTTTCGCGACTTATGGGGGATGCAGGTTTTGTGGCCATTACATTTTGTGTCATTGCCTTCTATCTTGAATTCTATGCCATAGGTTTCAATCGAATTCTTTTTGCAAGCGACTTGAATTATATTTTCAATTTCAATCTGGAACCTGAACGAAACCTTATATGCAGAAACGGCAAGTATTTTGTTCCACTGGAAGAGGCGGACCTTTATTCTCAAGGATCAAAGAATCTTCATGATGTCTATAAAATCCAGAGAAAGCTTGACAATTTCTTTATGGTAAAAAATAAAAAAGTTGCAGTTGTGCTTATTTCAATTTGCCTTTTTTTCGTTATTTCTATGCCTGTCTATGTGATTCGTCAGGTAGTGCTGCTCAAAGGCGGCTGGAATGGAATTACCTGGAATTCCACAGAAAGTCAGGTAAAGGATTGGATCAAGAAGAACAACAGTGGCTATTCTTATAGAAAATGTCCTTTCAGTCATTTTGGGGTGAAATGTAATCTTCTGGAATGGAAAACGGAAAGTGGAAGTCCGTGGAGTTCCATAGAATTTCAGTTTGCAGATTCCAGATTCTGCTGTGTGGTTGAAAACGGTCCGATTTTGGCTTTTGAAAATATCGATATGGAAAATTTTGACGTAACGGATTATGGAGTCGATAAAGAAGCAAAATTTCTGGAGGAGATTCTGATCGAATCAAAGCAGATTAAAAAAAGCGGGCAAAAAATTGATGTTTCAAACAAGGTCCAAATCTATGAACAGAAAGGCTTTTTTAACGCCAGTACAGTTCGTTTCTGTCTTTTGCTGAAAGTGCAGTATGATGGGGAAAATCAAAGAGTCTTGAATTGCAGGCTTGTAAAGCAGACTTTCAAAAGGGGAGAAAACACCCCATCTTTACCGCCCTTTGAAGAATATGAGTTTGAATAGAATATTTTGATTTTTATACTTACAGTTTATTGTAAATTGAATAATGTCAATGTAGAATTAATGTATGAATATAGCAGCAATACAGCATCGTGCATTTGATAACTTTTGTTATCCTTTGAATGAAGATGAACTTGAAATCAGTCTTCTTACAGCAAAAGACGTTGAGTCAGTTGTTCTGGTATGGGGTGATCCTTTTTCTGCCGGCATTTTGGGTGGAAACTGGCAGTGGAATGGCGTTGAAGTTCCGGTCACTGAAAAAAAGGAATTGCAGTCTCATTACAGATGGTCTGTGGTAGTAAAACCTGAATTCAAGCGAATTAAATATTATTTTAAGATAAAAGGAACAGATGGCAGTGAAGTCTGCTATTTTGAAATAGGATTTGTTGACGCAAAAGACATGAAAAATTTTTGCGGATGGACAGGTTGCTGGATTTTCCCTTGGATGAATCCAGGCGATGTTTGCAAAATCCCAACCTGGCCAGAAAGTACTGTCTGGTATCAGATCTTTCCGTCTCGTTTCTGCCGTGGAAAAAGCGATTTTATACCGAAAGGCATGATGGAATGGCCAAAAGACGGAAAGAAAAAAGCTGGCTACAAAGATGTTTATGGCGGTAACCTTCAGGGAATCATTGATCGTCTTGATTATCTTAAGGAGCTTGGCATTTCAGGTCTTTATCTGACTCCTGTCAATGAATCGCCGTCTCAGCACAAATATGATACAACTGATTACGAAATGATAGACAGATCCTTTGGCGACAGTAAAACTATGAAGGAACTTGTTCAGAAAGCTCATGAACGAGGAATCCGCATTGTTCTGGATGGCGTTTTTAATCATTGTGGATGGGCTAATAAACTTTGGCAGGATGTCTGGGAAAACCGGCAGAAAAGCAAATATGCTTCCTGGTTCATGATCAATGACTTTGATTTTGAAAAGCCATCCATGGGGTACGCAAAAGGCAATGCAGGTAAGGGAAAGTTCTATTCGTTTGCCTTTGCAGATGGAATGCCAAAGTTGAATACGAACAATCCGGAAGTTCGCAAATATATCATAGATATCTGCGAAAAATGGGTGAAGGAATATGATATTGATGGACTTCGCCTTGATGTAGCAAACGAAATTTCCCATGTTTTCTGTCGCGAACTGAACAAAGCCATGAAGGCTTTAAAAAGCGATTTTTATATTGTTGGCGAAATCTGGCACAACTCGTTGCCGTGGCTTAGGGGTGACGAATTTGATTCTGTAATGAACTATCCTTTACAGAATGGCATTGCCGATTTCTGTGTGAACAAAAAACTTTCTGTAAAGGAATTCGAATGGGCCATAAACCGCTGCTATTCCATGTACTATAAGCAGGTGAACAGGGTCTTGTTCAATCAGATGGATTCCCATGATACAATTCGTATTCTGAACCGTTGCGGCAATGATAAAAATCTTGCCAGAGGAACGCTGGCAATGATGTTTGCAATGCCTGGAGCAATGTGTATATATTACGGTTCAGAAATCATGCTGGAAGGCGAACATGATCCAGACAATCGCCGTTGCATGCCTTGGACGCAGATTGATGAAGGAGCCTTTGCTCAGGATTTTGACTGGATGAAACAGCTTATTGCGTTGCGAAAGAATCACAATGCGATGGTCAGCCAGAAAATGGATTTTGTTTATGATCCCTGCGATGCAGAAGGAAAAAATCGCCTGGTTCATCTTGTAAAAGTTTCTGAAGATGGAATGGAAAAAATCCATTTGTTCATGAATTGTGGCGAACAGGAAGTAACTGTGCCAACGTCCCTTGATGGAAGCAACCTGCTTTTAAGTTCTGCTTCTGCAATGGAAAACGGAAACCTTAAGCTACAGAAAAGCGGCCTTGCTTTCATAAAGGAATAGATATTTCCTTCAATAAATATTGGGGCAGACAATTTGTTCTGCCCCTTTTTTATGCTATACTGTGGCTATGGACAAAGTTTTTTTACCGTATCTTGAAAAAATCGAAGCTTCTCTTCAAAGGGCTTTACCTTTGGAATCAAATCAGCAATGGTTATCTGATTCTTTTGGTGGCCTAAGTGCTGCGTTGAAGAAAAGTCATGTTTCGAATCTTATAAAACCATGCCGCTTATTGATGGATCTTGGAGGCAAACGGTGGCGACCGCTTTTGCTTGTTTTGTGTTCCCAGATGGCCCGGGAATGTTGTGAAAAAAGTCCATTCACCCTTGAGCAGACTTACGATGTAACAGCACTTGTGGAATTTGTGCATACAGCTTCTTTGATTCATGATGATATTGAAGATGGTGCTGATACAAGACGCGGAAAGCCAGCTGCCCATATTACTTTTGGGCTTGATACTTCATTGAACGCAGGTGCCTGGCTATATTTTGAAGCTGGTGTCTGCATTGAAAAACTGGATTGTGATCAGGACACAAAGAACAGGCTTTACAGTCTTTATATGAATGAACTGCGCCGCCTTCACCTGGGGCAGGCAATGGACATTTACTGGCATAGAAATCCACAGGTGATTCCTGCTGTCGAGGAATATACCCAGATGGTTCATCTGAAAACAGGAACCCTTGCAAGCCTTTCTGCAAAAACTGGTGTTTTTTGTGGCGGCGCAAATCAGGCTCAGATTGAAAATGCTGGAATTATTGCTGCAGGCATAGGTGAAGGGTTCCAGATTCTTGATGATGTTCAAAACCTTACCACTGGAAACCCTGGAAAAAAGCGGGGGGATGATATCGTGGAAGGAAAAAAAAGCCTTCCCGTGCTTCTTCATCTGAAGGAAAATCCAGAAGATCAGGAAAAAATTTCATCCTGTTTTATTCGTGCAGCAAATGAAGGGATTGAAAGCCCAGCGGTTGAAGAATGTATTGCCATTCTTGAAAGCAAAGGAGCAATACAGAAAGCTTTGCAGAAAGGAAAGATTTGTATTGAAAAAAATTGTACAGATCTTGCCAATTTATTTGAAAAATCCTGTCAAACTGCTACATTAATAGAAAAGCTTTTTAAAGATATGATTCCAGGAGGTAAAAAATGATTGAAACTGCCGAAATGTTGAATAATCAAGCTGTTCGCCTTGTTGCTGACGGCAATTTTTCTGATGCAATTGCATGCATAACCAGGGCAATCACGATTGAAAGCGATAATTATCTTTTGTGGTTCAATCTTGGTCTTACCTATCGAGATAGCGGAAATATGAAGGAAGCACGCAAGTCCCTGGTAAAAGCCTATGAACTGGAAGATGAAGATGAATCCGTAATTGAAATGCTTGCCATCGTCTGTCATGAAATGGGAGATGATGAAAATGCCATGGGTTATTGTCTGGAAGGACTTTCAAAAAATAATATGAATTCCCATCTTTTCAATACTTTAGGAGTAATAAATTTTCATATTCAGCAATATGAAGTTGCAGCCCAGAATTTTGAAACTGCGGTAATCATCAATCCATATTATTATGATGCATTGGTGAATCTTAGGGACACTTACGAAGAACTTAAGAACGATAATGGTTTTGCCGAATGTCAGATGCGAATCCGGGAAATTGAAAGCAGCGGAGGAAACAATTGAAAACAATCTATGTGGTAAGCGAAATACTTGATGATAAAGTGATTGTTTTTCCACTTACAAAAGGTCTTTCAGACCCACAGTTTGAAAAGGAAGCAAAAGCCAGAATTCAGGTCATGAATGTTGAAAATTTGCCTGTAGGAATAGGCTCGAAAGTGACCATTGGTTTTTCACGAGGAATGGAAGTTTTCAATGGATTTGCCGCTCTTTTATTTCCCATAGTAATTGGATTTGTTGCTCTTTTAGCAAGTCCGTATATTTTGGGCATGTTGCATTTGCCAGTCAAAGAGGTGTGGAAATTTCTTATGACCCTTTTCTGTATGGCAGTTTCCATTTTCATTGTTTTTAAAATTTCCAGAAATGAGCATCCGATAAAGGGTTTCAGGATAAAGTCAATCATTTAAGCAAAATCCTGCGTTTTAAGTGGATTTTTGGTAATTTCTGCCGATAATATACTTATGAGCGAAACTGTAGATTTTTTGACTGCATTTAAGGACGCAATTCATGAGAAAGGCGAATGGTTCAACATGACTGGACTTCCAAAGGTTTTGGAAAACTATCGCCTTTTGCATACTTGTGTCCGAAATCTTTATGAGACCCTTATCAAGCGTTCGTTGATAAAATCTGACCCATATAAGCTTGAGCGCAAAATTTCAGACATTGTTGTGCCGGACGATTCACCGTATATAGAAAGTGAAAGGGCTATGGTAATCGGTTCCAGATTTTCTGATTACGAAGGCATGCTTGATTTTATCTGTACCTATTTCAAATTTTCAACTGACAATTTCGACCTCATAAAAATTAAAAAATTGAATGATTTGAATGGAGCTTTTCAGTGGAGCAACATGACGCTGAACAGTTCTAAAACAAATACTCGTGGTCTTGCAAATCTCATCACTGAAGCTAGAAAAAATGCTCCGCAGATGACTGCCAGTCTCATAAATGATTCAATTTCAAAAAGCTCTCAGGCAATTTCAGAAATCACAGTTAGCCTCAAAGATCTTTCGGATTACAAGCGGGAAGAATATAAGCTGAATGTGCGCCTGGATATTTTTAATCATCCTGATTTTGATGCCAAAAAAGCAGCTTCTTCTGCAGAAGGGGAACTTTCTGAAATAAAAAAGAATTTTACCAAAGTTATGGGAAAGATTCCTTTTTACAGTGAGTTGATTTCTGAGATCATCGAAGAAGATCATTCTTCTCAAAGGGAATCTTTGCAGCAAGCTGTATTGAAGAAGCTTTCAGTAAAGCAGAAGGTAGAAAACAAAAAACAAAATACAGTAAATACCAAAGTTTTGATTATGGATGCTCTTGTGCCCCTTGCGGCAGTGGGGCCTGTGTATGCGGAAATTGTAACAAAATTAGTCACAAATAGAGATGTTCTTTTAGCAGAAAAAAATACATTGTTTGAAAAATTCAAACGGGCAATACGCCGCTCTTTCAATATTCCTGAACCCCCGCTTATGTACAATGTGATAATCGTTGATGAGAAAAAGGGAACGAAAATCCAAAAGGCAATCGACATAAATATTTTTCTTACCAATATTGACAGAAAAGCCAAGTTTATGACAGTACTTGGAAACAAGGCAAGCGCTGAAATAAAGAAAATCCTTTCATCTGAGGAAGATGCGATTTTCCAGTTTGTGAGCAAACAGATTACGGATGCACAGGAAAGTTTTGTGCTTCTTACTGCTGTGGATGAATATTTTAAGCAGCATGTGCTTTCTTCAGATAAGTCAAAGATTAAGGGACTAAAAATAGATCTTGTTTCTTTGAAAAATGCTGTTGTAAAGGCGAATCAAAAGCGCGCAGAATACTGTTCGTATATTGAAGAAGTTGAACAAATGAAAAAGTTGGGGATTAAATATGGTGATTAGAAAAATCAGTTTAAAACTAAAGGCGATAGCACTTTCTGCGTTAATTCTATTTGTATATCAACCTCTTTTTGGCCAGTCTATTATAGAAGATCCCAAAGTTGAAGAATTTTTTGATGATGACTTTTATTCGGATGATGACGAAATCACTGAGAATCAGGATTTGTCACAAGATGTAGTGGACCCCCTGGCTGATTCGAATGAAGGAAACTTTATTAACAAGGAATACCAGAAAAACTTTGTGATGGTGATTCCAAAATTCAGATATGATTTGAATCCTCATACTGCTTCCTATAGCAGTGAAGCTCAGATATTGACAGGTCTATATGAAGGCCTTTTTACATATAATCCAGTCAATCTGGAACCTGAAAATGCCATTGCAAAAAGCTATCGCATTTCAAGGGACGGAAAACGGTGGACATTTACTTTACGGGATAACGCTTTGTTCAGTGACGGTACTTTGATCACTGCCCAAAGTTTTCGTGATTCCTGGATCTCATTGATAGAAAATCCGAACGCAACATATTCTTCTCTTCTGGATGTTGTGGAAGGCGCGATGGAATACAGACTTGGCCAGGGATCCAAAGAAGATGTGGGTATTTATATCCTTGATAAATTTACGCTTTCCGTAAAATTGAAATCTCCTGTAGCGCATTTTTCCCGTCTTTTGTGCATGCCTTGTTTTTCAGCAGTTCAAGAAAACCTTAAGGCAGTTAGCGGCCCTTTTATGATTACATCTGCAAATAGCGAATGCTTTATCATGGAAAAAAATCCTCTGTATTATGACGCAGAAAAAGTACCTTTGGAAAAAATCACCATTGTTTTAAGCGATGATGAAAGCGAAAATACATATCTTATGAATACTGGGGCCGCCAATTGGGTAGATTCAAGTGTTAATGTGCAAAAGCTTTTGATCAAGGATTGCGCCCATGTGAGTGCTCAGTATGGAACTGAATATCTTTTCTTTAAAAACCAGACGGGCAGGGTTTGGCAGGAAGCTGATTTCAGAGCAGCTTTGCTTGAAGCTGTTCCATGGGATGAAATCCGGGGAAACGGCTCTTTTGTAAATGCGCCAACTTTTGTTTATCCATTGTATGGCTATCCTAAAGTAAACGGCTATTCCAAGTCTGATATTACGGAAGCAATGTTTATCATGAAAGAAGCCAGAAAAAAGCATGGCATTTCTCAAGATGAAAAGCTTGTGGTTAAATATGCGGTTGATGGTGGTAAGCGTCAGGCCGATTTTGCCGAAATCCTGAAGAAAGCCTGGGAGCCTCTTGGTGTTGAAATGGAACTGGTAACCGTTCCAAATAACGAATATCTTTCAAAAATTGATTCTACAGATGCTGATTTGTTTTATTACTGCTGGATCGGAGATTTTGCTGATCCTTTGGCATTTCTGGAGTTGTTCAGAACAGGCTCTACCTTAAACTGTTCCAGATGGTCGAATCCGCAGTTCGATGAGCTTTTGGAAAAGGCTTCACTATATACAGACGAAAACCACTTCAAGTACCTGGCTCAGGCTGAACAGGTGCTTTTGGATAGTGCGGAAGTAATTACAATAATTCATCCTGTAAGCCTGAATGTGATTGATTTGAATCAGGTAGGTGGCTGGTATATAAACTCTTTTGATATTCATCCTTTCAAATATCTTTATTTAAAACCTGTAAAAAGCAAGATCAAGGATGTAGTATAAAAGGGCTTACAGTTGCATGAATGCCAGGTAGATGAGGCTTTCCGGGATAAAATATTTTGGACCGCCTCTTTCCACATCTGCATAGCCGCCAAAAATCCAGCCGGAAATGCCGTTGTGTTTTATTCGGATCCAATGATCTTTAATTCCGTCGATTTCATCAGTTTCTTCTGTGATTGTTGAATATTCCACAAAAGTGTTTGCGTTTATTTTTCCGATAATTCTTGTGCCTTCAATTCCAGGTTTGTTCCTGATGTTCAGATTATGATAAACACATATACTGCTATTAAGCCGGCGTACAGTCCATATTTTGCCCCTTGATTCAAGATATTCCACAATTTCCCAGGTGTTGTTGCTGTAAGGATCTGGGGTATCAATTTTCACCCATCCTTTTAAGCCGGGTTTTTGCACTTCAAGCCATACGTTGTATTTACCTTTTGTAAAGATTCTGCGGGATACGATGGTATCACCGTAAGAAAGGTATCCTAAAACTTTTGACTTGCCGCTTCCAGGCTTTTCGTAAACCTTGAATGATTCATAGTTCATTGCCTGGTCAAGGGTAATCTTTTGAACATGCTTTCTAAAGCATACGTTTTCTTCGTTATCTTCAATCTGTTTTAATATTGTTCCATTGCCATCTGCGTAATTCTGGGCATTGGTCTGTACACTGGCAAAAAGGACTAGAATCAAAAAATATGCAAAAAAAGACTTGTTCTTAATCATAATCAAAAAACCTTATTCGAGGTAAACTGAAAAGCAGTATCCGTTTGTTCCTTTCTGAACTTTTTTACCGTCTGTGGTTACAGCGTTCTCCATTATTTCAACATAAACCCAGAAAGAATTCAAGCTGTCGATTGACTGCTTGTGGCTAAGTTTCAGGATTTTTACTTTTGAACCTGATTGTAGTGCGCACACAAGGTTTGTTCCACTTGCCGTCAATGCAGCTGGAATTTGCATAAAAATCAGAAAATAAGATGAAAATTACTTTTTCAAAACCTGATTTGTAAGGTTTTCGCCTTTCAGAAAATCATTGAGATTTTTCAGCGTTACTTCTGCGATATTCGAAAGGGCAGTGGTTGTAAGAAAAGCCTGGTGTCCTGTAACAAGTACATTTGGAAAAGTCAAAAGTCTTGCAAGCACATCATCAGCTATGATTTCTGCAGAACAGTCCTTAAAAAAGAAAGCGCTTTCTTCTTCGTAAACATCAAGTGCAGCTCCGCCAAGATGTTTGTGTTTGAGTGCATGCACCAGCGCTTTTGTGTCGATCAAAGCGCCGCGGCTGGTATTTATGATGACCGCATCGCTTTTCATCAGTTTTATATTGTCGTGGTTTACGATGTGATGGTTATCATCTGTGAGCGGACAATGAAAACTCAAAACGTCGCTTTCCCTGAAAATCTGTTCTACTCCAACGTAGGAATAACCTTTTTGCTTTGCCCATTCTTTATCTTCAAAAGGATCATAGCAGATTACTTTCATTCCAAATCCGCTTAATATGTCTGCCATGCATCGCCCGATTTTTCCTGTTCCAAAAACGCCGGCAGTAAGGCCGTATAAATCGCGGCCGGTCAAACCTTCAATATTAAAGTTTACTGTTTTTGTTCTTAAATATGCCTGGGGAATATGCCTTGTAAGAGAAAGCAGTAGGGCCGCTGCATGTTCTGCAACAGCATGTGGTGAATAGGCTGGGACTCGCAAAACAGGTATGCCGGCGTTTTGTGCAGCAACAAGGTCTACGTTGTTGAAGCCTGCGCAGCGAAGCAAAATTATTTTTATGCCACATTCTTTTAAAATGGAAATGACTTTTGCGTTTACAGTGTCGTTTACAAAGACGCATACTGCGTCAAATCCTTTTGCTGTCATTGCAGTTTTTTCGGTTAATTTGAAATCAAAAAAATCAATTTCAAAGCCAGTTCTTTCGTTTTCTTTTAAAAACGACTCTTTGTCATATGACCGTGTGTCATAAAATGCAATTTTGTTCATGCAAATCCTCCGTGAAGTTAATATGAAATCTCTCTCCTTTTAAAATAAGCGTGTAATTTAGAAAAGTAAAGTCGAAAATCAGAATGGAATGTGAGGTTTTGGAAAAAAGATGGTTTTTTGCGATGGAATTTTAGTTATGCCACAGGCAAGTGGTATGGAGCACCTTTAGTCCCGCCACAAAGGGGCGGGATGAGCCGAAAGGCGAAGTGCGGAACACCACGGTTTTTGCCGTAAGGCAAAAATGCCCAGAAGATTTATGTTGTTTTTTCCATTTTTTTATGTGATTGAGAAGCATTTTGTTTTTCATTATAATGGAGAAGATAAACTGAAATTAATTTTTTAGAGGTTATATAATGGCAGATAAAGAAGTCAGAGTTCGTTACGCTCCTTCACCTACTGGTATGCAGCATATTGGTGGCGTTAGAACAGCTTTGTTTAATTACTTGTACGCACGTTCAAAAGGCGGTAAATTCATTCTTCGTCTTGAAGATACTGACCGCACTCGTTTTGATGAAAAATATGTAGCTAACCTTTACGACACAATGGCCTGGCTTGGCATTGAATGGGATGAAGGTGGTTCAAAGGGCGGTGATTTTGGTCCTTACGTTCAGAGTGAACGTTTTGAGCTTTACAAGGAATATGCTCAGAAGCTTATTGAAAACGGCGAAGCTTATTACTGTTTCTGTGATGCAGAACGCCTTGACCGCATCCGCAAAATCCAGACTGAAAACAAGATGGCTCCAGGATACGACCGCAACTGCCGTCACCTTACAGAAGAAGAAGTTAAGGCTAATCTTGCTGCAGGAAAACCATACGTAATCCGCCTTAAGGTTCCAATGGAAGGTACAACTGTATTCCACGACCACATTTTGGGCGACATTGAATGGAAGAACGAAGATATTTCTCCAGATCCTGTTTTGCTTAAGTCTGACGGATTCCCAACATATCACCTTGCAAACATTGTTGATGATCACATGATGAAGATCAGCCATGTTATGCGCGCTCAGGAATGGATTCCTTCAACTCCACTTCACGTTCAGATGTACAAATCATTTGGATGGGAACACCCTGAATTCTGCCATCTTCCAATGGTAAACGGACAGGACGGAAAGAAGCTTTCTAAGCGCCACGGTTCAACTTCTGTAAACGAATTCCGTGCCCGGGGTTATCTTCCACAGGCTATCGTAAACTACGTTGCTATGCTTGGCTGTTCTTACGAAGAAGGAAAGGAATTTTATACTCTTGAAGAACTTGCAAAGGCTTTTAAGCTTGAACATTTGAACAAGGCACCTGCTGTATTCGACTACAAAAAGCTTGAATACTACAACGGAAACTACATCCGCATGCTCAGCGATGAAGAACTTTACAAATGGACTCTTCCGTTCATCACAGGAACTGGAGATGCTGCCCTTGAAATCAATCCTGAAAATCCTCAGCCAGCTCCAAAAGTTGGACCTGAATATTCTGGAATCGCTCTTGGTGAAGATGGTGAACCTGTTTGTGTTGATAAAAGCATGAACATGAGTTCTGCTGAAGTAAAGGCTAAGCTTATGGGCCTTATGCCACTTATTAAGGAACGCCTTAAGTATCTTACAGATGCTGCAGAAATGGTTCGCTTTTTGTTTACAGAACCAGCTGTTCCACCAGTTGATCAGATTGTTCCTAAAAAGCTTGATGCTGCAAAAACTAAGGAAGTTCTTGAAAAATCTAAGGAATTTGTTAAGGCTCTTCCAGGTCTTGAACACGAAGCTCAGGAAGAACTTGCAAAGAAAATGGCTGAAGAAATGGGAATTAAGCTTGGCGACTTTATGATGCCAATCCGTATGGCTGTTACAGGAAGCCGCGTTTCTCCACCACTTATGGGTTCCATCCTTATTCTTGGTGTAGAAAAGTCAATTGAAAGAATTGAAAGAACTTTGGCAACATTCTAATTGATTGCCAGAATCTTACGATAATAGAAAAGGGGCTGTCCAATAAGTAATGAGTGTAGCGCTCATTGAGCCCTTCGACAGGCTCAGGAACCACCCTTCGACAGGCTCAGGAACCACCCGTCGAAATGACTGCTACACTAAATGTGGTGGTTTCGATAAACTCAACCACCG
>JAEDGP010000111.1 GCA_016297405.1 Treponema sp. | reverse complement strand
CCACATCGTTCACTTTATTACGCATCAGGTTACACTGATGAAGAATTGAATCAGCCAATGGTTGGTATTATCTGTGCAAAAAACGAACTTATTCCAGGTCACATTGAGCTTGACCGCATTGCTGAAGCTGTAAAGGCTGGCGTTCGCATGGCCGGCGGTACTCCTATTGAATTCCCTGCGATTGGCGTTTGTGATGGTATTGCCATGGGCCACGAAGGTATGAAATATTCCCTTGTAACTCGCGAGCTTATTGCTGACTCAGTTGAATGTGTTGCAAAGGCTCATCAGTTTGACGCTCTTGTTATGATTCCTAACTGTGATAAAATCGTTCCTGGTATGCTTATGGCTGCTGCCCGCCTTGATTTGCCAACTGTTTTTGTATCGGGCGGTCCAATGATGCCAGGTCACCTTGCTGGAAATGATCCTTCAAATCCATATTCTGGAAAAAATCTTTCTTTGACTGATATGTTTGAAGCTGTTGGTGGTCTTGCTGTTGGTAAGGTTACAGAAGAACAGCTTAAGGAAATGGAACACCGTGCCTGCCCTGGCTGTGGTGCCTGCTCTGGTATGTTCACTGCTAACTCAATGAACTGTCTTACAGAAGTTCTGGGTCTTGGTCTTCCTGGTAACGGAACTATTCCTGCTGTAACTGGTGAACGCATTGCTTTGGCTAAGCACGCTGGTATGGCTGTAATGAATCTTTACAAGAAGGGAATCACTGCACGCCAGATGATGACTGCAGAAAACTTTAGAAACGGTCTTGCTGCTGACATGGCTCTTGGCTGTTCAAGTAACACAATGCTTCATCTTCCTGCTATTGCCCACGAAGCTGGAGTTGAGATTGATCTTCACGAAGTAAACGAAATTTCTAACAGGACTCCAAACCTTTGTCATCTGGCTCCTGCTGGTCACACATTTATGTGCGAGCTTGATGATGCCGGTGGTGTTCAGGCTGTTCTTGCAGAACTTGCAAAGAAAAAACTTATCAATACAAAACTTATTACTGCAACTGGAAAGACAATTGCAGAAAATATTAAAGGTGTTAAGAACCGTAACCCTGAAATTTTGCGTCCGATTGAAAATCCATACAGTGACAATGGCGGTATTGCAATACTTTTTGGAAATCTTGCGCCAAACGGAACTGTTGTAAAGCGTTCTGCCTGTGCAAAGGAACTTATGAAGCACACAGGTCCAGCCCGGGTATTCAACGATGAATCAGAAGCAATGGAAGCTGTTCAGAAAGCAAAGATCAAGGCCGGCGACGTTGTAGTTATCCGTTACGAAGGTCCAAAAGGAGGGCCAGGTATGCGGGAAATGCTTGCTGTAACTGCCGCTCTTGCAGGTCAGGGACTTGATAAGCAGGTTGCCTTGATTACTGACGGCCGCTTTAGTGGTGCTACTCGCGGTGCTTCTCTTGGTCACTGTTCTCCAGAAGCTGCTGTTGGCGGTCCAATCGCTTTGGTTGAAGAAGGCGACATGATCGAGCTTGATATCAACAACTATAAGATTACATTGAAGGTAAGCGATGAAGAATTGGCTGCCCGCAAGGCAAAATGGGTTGCTCCAGAACCTAAGGTTAAGACTGGATATCTTGCCCGCTATGCTAAACTGGTAAGTTCTGCAGACAAAGGTGCAATTTTGCAGTAGGGGATTTCCAAAAAGGCTTTAGACCACTTGTGCGGCCGCCATGCAGGAAGCGGTCGTGTTAAGCTGTGGGCGGCTGGGACTTTTTTCCCTGATATAATCAGATCCGTCGTGTAAAAGCGGCGGATTTTTTTATGGATTAATTCTGAATTTTTTTGATGATTTGAAAAGGTAGAGCATGGTCTATACGGTAACACTTAATCCTTCCCTTGATTATATTGTTGATGTAAAGGATTTTAAAAACGGCGTAGTGAACAGAAGCTGCAATGAAAAAATAAACGCCGGCGGCAAAGGTTTGAATGTTTCTTTTGTGCTTAAAAATCTTGGCATTGAAAGCGTGGCTTTAGGTTTTCTGGCTGGTTTTACAGGCAAGGAGATTGAGCGCCGGCTTTTTGAAAAGGGAATCGGCTCTGATTTTGTTTTTTTGAAAGAAGGTTTTTCCAGAATCAATGTGAAGCTTCGTTCTGGGGAGGAAACGGAAATAAATGGGCAGGGACCGCTTGTGCAGCAGGAGGAAGTTCTTTCACTTGAGAAAAAGATTGATGCCTTGAGGGAAAAGGATGTGCTTGTGCTTGCAGGAAGCATTCCGTCTGGGCTTGGACAAGATTTTTATGGCCGGCTGATGAAGAAGGTTTTGGATAAAGATGTGATGGTTGTGGTAGATGCAACGAAAGAACTTCTTCTTGAATCCCTTGAGCACCGGCCTTTTCTGGTAAAGCCCAACAATTTTGAGCTTGGTGAAGTTTTTGGAGTTGATCTGAAAACTGGCGATGATGTTGTTCCTTATGCAAAGAAGCTTTTGGAAATGGGTGCAAAGAATGTGCTTGTTTCCCTTGCGGCTCAGGGGGCTGTTTTGCTTTGTGAGGATGGAAAAGTCTATAAATCAAAGGCTCCTGAAGGAAAACTTGTGAATTCTGTTGGAGCTGGTGATTCCATGGTTGCAGGATTTATTGCAGGCTATCTTTTGAATAATGATTATGAAATGGCGCTGAAGATGGGGGTGTGTGCTGGATCAGCCAGTGCCTGTTCTTCCGAACTTGCTACAATGGAAAAGGTGAATGAGTTTTTGAAACAGAATCTGTCATTGAAAAATACGTGAAAAAGCAATAAAATCACTGTCACAATATTTTAAATTTGAAGGGAAAAAGATGTTAATTAACGGTTCACAGATTGTTATTGAATGTTTAATTGAACAGGGAGTAGATACTGTTTTTGGTTATCCTGGGGGATGTATCCTGAATATCTACGATGAACTTTATAAGAATTCAAAACGCATCACACATATTCTTACTGCACATGAACAGGGTGCAAGCCATGCGGCTGACGGTTATGCCCGCGCAACTGGTAAAGTTGGTGTATGTATGGCAACATCTGGTCCTGGAGCCACAAATCTTGTAACTGGTATCGCAACAGCTTACATGGATTCAATTCCTATTGTTGCAATTACTTGTAACGTAGGTAAGGCTTTGCTTGGCCGCGATTCATTCCAGGAAATCGACATTACTGGCGTAACTCTTCCAATCACAAAGCACAACTTCCTTGTAAAAGACATCAAGGACCTTGCACAGACAATCCGTGAAGCTTTCCTTATTGCAAAATCTGGCCGTCCAGGTCCTGTCCTTATCGACATTCTTAAGGACGTAACAGCCCTTAACAACATGTACGAATTTGAACCTTCTAAAAATCCAGATGCAATCGCACTTGAAGTTTTAAACAAGACAAACTTTAAGCGTGCAGTTACAGTTCCTGTTGCAAGGGAAGAAGACCTTGCCAAAGCTGTAGAAATGATTAACGCTGCAGAACGCCCTATCATTTATGCAGGTGGTGGTGTTAAGATTTCTGGTGCAGAAGAAGAACTTCTTAAGTTTGCAGAAAAGGCTAACATTCCTGTAAGCGAATCTTTGATGGCCCGCGACTGTTTCCCAGCAACGCATCCTCTTTGTACCTGGATGGTTGGTATGCACGGAACTTACGCTTCTAATATGGGTATTACAGAAAGCGACCTTGTAATTGCTATTGGAGCCCGCTTTAGCGACCGTGTTTACGGTGATGCTTCTAAGTTTGCTAACCGTGCAAAAATTCTTCATATTGATATTGACCCGGCTGAAATTAACAAGAACATTGATACAGATGCCAGTATAGTAGGTGATGTAAAGGCTGTTCTTAATGCCCTTATTCCAAAAATTGAAAAGAAAGACCGGGCAGAATGGCTTAAGCAGATCAATGAATGGAAAAAGACTTATCCTGACTGTTACGATAAGAATCCAAAAGATTCAATCAATCCAAAATATATCTGCGAACATATTCATGAAGTTGCAGGTGATGACTGTTTTATTACAACAGAAGTTGGTCAGCATCAGATGTGGACAGCTCAGTTCTATCCATTCGGCAAAAAGCGTCGTTTTGTTACTTCTGGTGGTTTGGGAACTATGGGGTACGGAACTGGCGCTGCCATGGGTATTGCCTGCGCAAAAACTGGCAGCCGTGTAGTACACATTGCAGGTGACGGTTCATTCCGCATGAACTGTAACGAACTTGCAACAATCGGTTACTACAATCTTCCTATCGTAATCGTTGTTCCAAACAACAACGCTCTTGGAAACGTTCGTATGTGGCAGCGCCTTTTCTACGGAAAGCGCTTTAGTAACACAACATTGGACCGCGGTCCTGACTGGGTAAAGCTTGCAGATGCTTACGGAATTCAGGGTTACCGTGCCACAAATGCAAAGGAATTTGCTGAAGTGTTCGACAAAGCATTTAAGTCAAACAAGCCTGCCGTAATCGATGCTGTTGTTGATAAGGATGAAATGGTATTGCCTATGGTTCCTGGTGGAAAGCCTATTTATGATATGATCATGAAGCTTTCTGCACAAGTGATGGCAAACGACTAAAGAATAAACGCAGAACTGCTGAACGCAGTTCTGCTATGGAGGCGTTCACATTGTAACAGTCCACTGGACT
>JAEDGP010000110.1 GCA_016297405.1 Treponema sp. | reverse complement strand
AAAAAAATGCCAGGAGGAATATTATGGCAGAAAAAAACGAAATCCCTTATAAAATTTATTTGAATGAAAACGAAATGCCAGTAGCTTGGTACAACGTGCGCGCCGATATGAAGAAAAAGCCGGCTCCACTTTTGAATCCAGAAACTCACCAGCCTTGCACCGCAGAAGAACTTGAACACGTATTCTGCAAAGATCTTGTAGCACAGGAATTGAATGACAAAGACCCATACATCCAGATTCCACAGGAAATCCGCACTTTCTACAAAATGTATCGCCCTTCCCCACTTGTTCGAGCCTACTGCCTTGAAGAAAAGCTTGGCACCCCTGCACACATCTACTATAAATTCGAAGGCAACAACACATCCGGAAGCCACAAGCTCAACTCCGCAATCGCCCAGGCCTACTATGCAAAAAAACAGGGACTTAAGGGCGTAACCACAGAAACCGGAGCCGGCCAGTGGGGCACAGCAATGGCAATGGCCACCGCATACTTTGATTTGGACTGCGTTGTCTATCAGGTAAAATGCTCTTACGAACAAAAGCCATTCCGCCGAGAAGTAATCAGGACCTATGGGGGCAAAGCAATCCCATCCCCATCAATGGAAACACAGATCGGCCGCAAAATGAACGAAGATTTCCCTGGCACCACAGGTTCCCTTGGATGCGCAATCTCTGAAGCCGTTGAACACGCAGTTACCCACGAAGGTTATCGCTACGTTCTTGGCTCCGTATTGAATCAGGTTCTGCTTCATCAGAGCATCATTGGCCTGGAAACAAAGACCGCCTTGGATAAGTACGGCATCAAAGCAGACATAATCATCGGTTGCGCAGGCGGCGGAAGTAACCTTGGCGGACTTATAAGCCCATTCGCCGGAGAAATGCTCCGGGGCGAAAAAAACTACCGTATCATCGCCGTAGAACCAGCAAGCTGCCCAAGTCTTACCCGCGGCGTTTATGCATACGACTTCTGCGACACCGGAAAAGTGTGCCCTCTGCAGAAAATGTACACATTGGGCAGCAGCTTCATGCCTTCTGCAAACCATGCCGGCGGCCTGCGCTACCACGGAATGAGTTCCATTGTAAGCGAACTTTACCACCAGAAGCTCATCGAAGCCCGTGCCGTTGAACAGACAGAAGTTTTCAAGGCAGCCCAGCAGTTCGCCAGAATCGAAGGAATTCTTCCAGCCCCAGAAAGCAGCCATGCAATCAAAGTCGCAATCGACGAAGCGCTTAAATGCAAAGAGACAGGGGAAGCAAAAAACATTGTATTCGGTCTTACAGGCACCGGTTACTTTGACATGAAAGCCTACGAATCATTCAACAACGGCACAATGAGCGACTACATTCCAACAGATGCAGACATCAAAAAAAGCACAGACTTAATTCCTCGCTTTTCAGGCAATGAATTCTAGACTACATAACAGAATTATAGTACACTTTCTCCATATTTTATGGAGGAAGAGTACTATGAAAAAACTTCTTATTGCTGCAATTGCAGCTTTGTTCGCAGTATCCGCAGCTTCTGCAGATGCTCCAAAATTCTATATTGATGGTGGAATTCAGTTCCCTGTAATGGGAAACCTTGACTGTCCAGACGGAGTTGATTCAGACGCCATATCTGGATTCGGACTTGATGTATCATTCCGTGGCATGTTCACAGAAACATTCGGTCTTGCAGCTAACCTTGGTGTTTACTGGCCTTTGCAGGAAGAACTCAAAGGCTCTGACGAATCAATAACAGTTGAACAGTCAGACCTTGACGAATGGTATGGATTCAACGGCCTCTTCGGTGTTGCAATCAAACCTGTAAACAAGGAAAAGTTTGGCCTTACAATCATCCCAGGCTTTGCATTCGTAACAGAAAAAGACAAGAAAGAAATCAACATGGGTGGTGGTATAAAACAAACCTATTCAAATAGCACATCACTTTTTGGTATTGGCGTTGATGTAGATTTCGACATCTATCTTTCAAAAAACCTTTATCTTAAGCCAAGCATTCAGACAACAGTGCTTTTTGCCGGCGATTCAGAACTTATAACTGAATCAAAGAGCTGGTTCTGCATGACACCAGCATTCGCTGTAGGCGTTCGCTTCTAGTCATTTACACAAGGGCTGTCTTTCCAAAAAGAACAATAAGCTAAAACACTGCTTATTTAACTTTCGGAACAGCCCTTATTTTTTTCTCTTCCAATATTCTTACAACATCCTTTCAAATTAAATTTATTGCCAAACTTTTTTCGCCGGTTTTTAAAATTCATGCTATAATGACAATGCTATGTTCATAGATACACATGTACATTTCGGAAAAAGCGCAGGCTTTGAAATGCCAAAGGAAACCGTGCTTACAGCTATGGAAAAATACGATGTAAGCGCAGCTATCGTTTCTAATTCAGAATCCGTAGAAGCCGACACAAGCCACAATCTTTTGCCGGCGAATCTTCAAAAATCCCAGGTAGACACCGCAAAAGAAACTATCGATTTTGCAAAAGACAATCCTGGAAAAATTTACGCTGCAATCTGGATAAAGCCGCACACAGAACAGCCTACCCCTGAATTCGAATATCTTTTAAAAGCTCATCCAACACTTGTAAAAGCCATAAAAGTGCACCCTTTCTATTCTGCACTTCAATTTGATGACCCAAAAGTAGAAAGCTATATTCAACTTGCCCAAAACCTTGAGCTGCCAGTCATCACCCATTCAGCAGACGATGACTTTTCATGCTGCAAGAGAGTCTACAACATGGCCAAAAAATATCCGGACGTGCGCTTTGTTATGGCTCACCTGGGACTTGGCACAGACAACGAAGAAGCAATAGAACTTTGCGCAAAACAGGAAAATCTTTTTGGCGATACCGCATGGGTTCCAGTGGAAAAAGCCATAAAATTCATCCAGAAATGCGGCAGCGAAAAGCTTATGTTTGGCTCCGACATGCCAATCGACGGCCTGGACACCTACGCCACAAATAAAGCGGGCAAACCTTCAATATACGTGCCTTATTTCAGCCAGCTTCAAAACATGATTCCTTCCAAAGATTTTGAAAATCTTATGTTCAAATCTGCCCGGAATTTCTATCACTTTTAAAAAAAAGGTGGCCAGGCAAAAAGTGTAATGCACATAAAAAAGTGCACAGTTGCCAGCCACCTTCATTTCTTATCAAACTATAATTTTAGCTAGTTCTTCCAGCCGTCGTATTTTTCGCATTCCAAAATGGACTTTGCGTTGGCCACCCTTTCCGCAGCAGGACTTTCAGTATCTTTCAGCACATAATCGATTCCCAAATCCTTATACTTCATGGCACCAAGTCCATGATATGGAAGCACTTCAACTCGCAAAACATTATGCAAAGTGCGAATAAAATCCCGGGTTCTCTCCAGATATTCATCGTTATCTGTGATGCCTGGAGTAAGCACATGGCGGATCCAGATTGGCTTACCAGTTTCATCCAGATAGCGGAACATATCCACAATGTTCTTTCCACTCTGACCAGTAAGCTTAACATGCTCATCTTCATCCACATGCTTAATATCCATCAAAAGAAGGTCAGTCACTTCCATAAGCTTCTGAAATTTTGCAAACCACTCACCTTCTCTTGTAAATGGAGCCCCGCTTGTATCGATGCAGGTATTTATGCCTTTTTCTTTTGCCAGAGTAAAAAACTCCACAAGAAAATCAAGCTGCATGAGCGGCTCTCCGCCACTTACAGTGATGCCCCCCTTCTTGCCCCAGTAACTCTTACAGGAAAGCGCTTCATTAAGCACAGCCTCAGGAGAATACTTTTTTCCTTTTGCCATATCCCATGTGTCAGGATTATGACAGAATTTACAGCGCAACGGACAGCCGCTTAAAAAAACAATAAAGCGGCTTCCAGGTCCATCGGCACAACCAAAACTTTCAAACTGATGAACATATCCTTCTGTCATGACATTCCCTATTCAAACGTTATTTCTTAACAAAAACCAGGGTGCCACCGTTTGCGCTGTTTTTCACAGTAAGCTTTCCGTCAGTAACGCTCCAGGTATCAGAACCGGCAAGAGTGGCTATAAAGTTATCTTCATATTCCATGGCAGCAGGTTCTCCTGCCATTCTTGTGCTTGCAAGATTATCACGAATCTTCACAGAAGTTCCATTTACATCAGCAGAACCAAAGAAAATGTTTACGCCAGAATTTCCATTGATATCAATGACACTGTCGCCATTAGCTTTTACAGTCATATCAGAAACACAAATCTGCTGCGCCACGCCATTCAATTCAAATTCAGAAACTTCCCAGCTGCCTTCAAGCTTTATTGTATTTGCACTTTTGCAACCCATAAAAACCATCCCAGCCAAAGCAGTTAAAATCAAAGCAATTTTTTTCATTAAAAATCTCCTTAAGATAAATTTACTAATATAACAAATAAAATTCAAAAAAGATACATATAAATAAGTTTTCTGCGTCAAACAAAAATCCCGCCACCAGAAAACCGGCAGCGGGATTGTATAAGGTGATTTCGACAAGCGGTTATTTAACCTGCCCCACTTAAATCACCGGCCACATCATATTACAGTGATGCGTGGCAAGTACGAGCGATAACGTCGTCCTGCTGTTCCTTTGTAAGGTTGATG
>JAEDGP010000109.1 GCA_016297405.1 Treponema sp. | reverse complement strand
GCTTTTATGTGAGCCTAATTGCAAATCGCGGTTTGCGTTCTATGCGCTTTTATCCCAATGGCTTTCGGGCGGAACCACCTTATTCAAAGGCAAAAAAAAGGCAGGGACACACTGAAGTGCACACCTGCCTTTCATACCGCTTTCTGACTAAATCAATTAGTCAAGGGAAGCCATATTTGTTACTTCTTTGTCATAATCAACGCCTGCAATATCAAATCCGTTAATTGCAAGGAAGTCATGACGATAACCTTCAAGGTCACAGCGTTCCTTAAGGTTTTCATTGTTGATGCCATCCATAAGCTTATCTACTTCAGCCTGAACATCATCCTGAAGTTCCCAATCATCAATGCGGATGCGGTTTTCAGAATCAACAGGAACCTTGCCAGCTGCCGAATTTTCGCCAGTAAAAAGACGTTCAGCAAAAAGACGTTCCATCTGTTCGATACAACCTTCATGATTTCCCTTAGCCTTCATAACCTTGAAAAGCACAGAAAGATAAAGCGAAATGATAGGAATAACAGCAGAAGAACGAGTTACAAGCCCCTTGTTTACAGAAACATAAGCAGCACCGCCAACAGAATCAGCAAGCTGTTTGTTCAAATCCTTTGCAGCAGCTTCAAGATCAAGTTTTGCCATACCAATAGCGCCATCACGATAAATAGCATGACTCAATTTTGGTCCAATATAAGAATAAGCAACAGTGCGGCAGCCTTCATTCAAAACGCCAGCTTCGCTCAAAGCCTTGATCCAAAGACGCCAGTCATCGCCACCCATTACCTTTACAGTATTTGCGATTTCTTCTTCAGTTGCAGGTTCAGCAGCGCTTTCCTTCAAAGAATCGGTCATGATATCAATACCCATACCAGCGTAAGGCTTATCCTTTGGCTTCAAAACAGACTTATAAAGAACCTTTGTATCAGGATCTGTGCGAACAGGTGAAGCAAGAGAATAAACAACAAGGTCAACCTTCTTGCCATTCTTTTTAATTTCATCAATGATCATAGCACGAGTTTCATGAGCAAAAGCATCTGCGCTAAATGTTGCAGTATAAAGCCCTTCTTTCTTTGCAGCACGATCAAATGCTTCATTGTTATACCAGCCAGGAGTACCACCCTTAGCTTCAGTTGCAGCCTTTTCGAAAGAAACACCGATTGTATCAGCGCCATATTCAAAAGCAGCAGAAATGCGGCTTGCAAGACCATATCCAGTTGAACAACCAAGAACCAAAACAAGCTTAGGACCGTTTCCGCCTTCCTTTACAGACTTGATTCCTCGTTCAGCTTTCTTAGCTTTCATCCAAGCAATCTGGTTTTCGCATTCTTTTGCGCATCCAACTGGATGAGCATTGATACACATGTTGCTGCGAATCATAGGTTTAATAATTGCCATAATTTTTTACCCCTTATTTGGTATTTTTTATTTTTCCGTACGATATTTCATTCCCAATCAGGCTATTCCGGGCTACCCTCACGGTCGGTGCTTCCCACGCGCTTCGCGCCCCTTCATATCCTGCGTAGGTGACAATCGAAGAACCGTGTAAAACAAAGCTGCGTCAGCGGGTTTGTTCAGGTTCATCGATGCATCCGCCTCGTTTGTCGATGTCAGACCACCATTTAATCTAAGCGTTATACTTTTTTATGATAACGCAACCATTGTGACCACCAAATCCAAGGGAACAACTTGCTGCGGCTGTAATTTCTGCCTTTACGCCTGTTTTTGGAGTATAATCCAAGTCGCAGTCATGTTCCAAATCTGGACTATCCAGATTTGCAGTTGGAGGCACAAAACCTTCCTCTATTGCCTTTACGCAAACAATAGCTTCCATAGTTCCAGCCGCACCAATCATGTGGCCGGTTTCTGATTTTGTGGAAGAAACATGAAGTTTATATGCATAATCTCCAAAAACAGACTTAATCATCTTTGTTTCAGCCTTATCGTTGACGCTCGTAGAAGTACCATGCGCATTATAATACTGGATATCTTCAGGCTTCATTCCAGCATCCTTTAATGCAATTTCCATCGCTTTTGCGCCGCCCGAACCATCAGCTCTAGGAGCCGTGATATGATAAGCATCATTAGTTGCGCCAAAGCCGGCTACTTCAGCATAAATCTTTGCGCCACGTGCTTTTGCATGATCCAAATCTTCAAGAACAAGCACAGCTGCGCCTTCACCCATTACAAAGCCGGAACGGTCCTTATCGAACGGGCGGCTAGCAGCTTTTGGATTATCATTGAACCCCTGTGTCAAAGCCTGAAGCACCTGATAGCAGCCAATATTAAAACCAGTGATATTCGCATCGGAACCGCAAGCCAAAGCCATGTCAATTCTGCCGGCGCGAATCATATCCAACGCAAGGCCAATGGAATCAGTTCCAGAAGAGCAAGCCGTAGAAATTGTCCAGGAAGGACCTGTAATTCCAAAATACATGCTTACATTTGCTGCAGCTTCATTATTCAAAGCCAAAGGTGCAGTCATCGGAGGCAATCTGTTCACGCCGGCAGCAGGATCGTTATATTTTGCATAACCTGCTTCAACAGCTTCATTCAAGCCGATTCCAACACCATTTGTTACACCAACATTTTCATTAGCCAAAGTTTCTTTTGTATAACCAGCATCAGTAACAGCCTCAATGCTTGCACCAAGCAAGAACTTTGTCTGGCGGTTCATTTTTCGTACCATCTTGCGATCAATTCCGTAAGGTTCAAGGGAAAAATCTTTTACTTCTGCCGCAATCTGCACAGGATAATCAGTTGTATCAAAAAGAGTTATCTTATCTACTCCGCTTTTTCCAGCCTTAATCGACTCCCAGCTGTCCTTTACGTTATTTCCAACAGGAGAAACAGCTCCCAATCCAGTAATAACAACTCTTCTAGATGCCATAAAACTTCCTCTAAAAAACCAGTTTCCTTATCTTAAAACTTACCCTATTTTGACAATTTCAGTCAATATGTCAAAATAAAACCGTTTCCAATTTGATAAAATCCATCTATAATATAATAACACATAAAACAATTATCGGAGGATTTTTATGGAACTCTTTGGCCCATGGTTTTGGCTGGTCCTTCTGCTGGCTTTTGTAGCGATTGAAATCTTTACATTTCAGCTTACAACTATCTGGTGCGCCATAGCAGCCTTACCAATGATTTTCATTTCCCTTACCAAAATGGACATGGTATGGCAGCTTCTTATCTTTGTAGCAATCTCCCTTGTTCTTTTGATTTTCACCAGACCCTTCGCTGTAAAAAAGCTCAAAATCGGCAAAGAAAAAACTAACATCGAAGCCCTTGTGGGGCAGCATGTTATCGTCACAAAGGAAATCTCAAAATTTTCCAAAGGCCAGGCAAAAACCGCAAACGGCGTTATCTGGTCAGTCCAGGCAAACTCGGATTCTCCAATCCCAGAAGGAGCCGAATGTGAAATCACTCAAATTCTGGGAAACACCCTTGAAATCAAACCTTTATAAAGTTTGCGTTGCAAACGTATCTAATTACATAGTGTGATTTTTATGATTCACACAAACAGGAGAGTTTATGGGTTACATACTCATCATTCTTTTTATTTTGATTCTTGTCCTTGTGCTTACAAACATAAGAATCGTTCCTCAATCCAAAGCATTCGTCATCGAACGCCTTGGAGCCTATTCAACCACATGGTCTGTTGGCATTCATGTAAAGTTTCCTTTCATCGACCGCATTGTTCATGAAGTTTCCCTCAAAGAAAATGTTCTGGATTTTGATCCGCAGCCTGTCATCACAAAAGACAACGTAACAATGGAAATTGATACTGTAGTTTACTGCCAGATCACCGATCCAAAGCTTTATACATACGGCGTAGATCGACCTATGAATGCTTTGGAAAACCTTACAGCCACAACACTTCGCAACATCATTGGCGAACTAGAACTGGATGAAACTCTCACCAGTCGCGACGTGATCAATACAAAAATGCGCAGTATCCTTGACGAAGCCACAGATCCATGGGGCATCAAAGTTACCCGCGTAGAAGTAAAGAACATCAATCCGCCAAAAGCCATTCAGGAAGCAATGGAAAAGCAGATGCGTGCAGAACGGGAACGTCGCGAACAGATTCTTATTGCCGAAGGCAAAAAGCAAAGCGAAATCCTGATTGCCGAAGGTAAAAAACAGTCTACAATTCTTGAAGCCGAAGCACAAAAAGAAGCTGCTATTCAACGCGCCATGGGACAAGCCCAGGCAATCAGAGAAGTTCAGACAGCTACTGCAGACGGCATCAAAATGATTCGCGAAGCTGCAGCCGACGACGCTGTTTTAAAACTCAGAAGCCTTGAAGCTTTTGAAAAGGTTGCTGACGGTCAGTCCACAAAAATCATCATTCCTTCTGACATCCAGAATATGGCGGGTCTGGTAACTGCATTATCAGAAGTTGGAAAAGCAACAAAAAAATAAACGAACATCTCCTTTTACGGACAGAATCTAAATAAAACTAAAAAAGTTATTTACTGTCCGTAAAGGGATTTTTTATGACCGCTTTCAAACAGATCACAGATCATCATAAAGACCATCGTATTCACAATCATCCCGCACATCATCCAATTCTGACCCTAAATATGCATCATTCCATGCTTCATGCCACATGGCAGCATCAATCAATTCACTTTCGCTAAGACGGCCGCATGACGCACTTCCCAATG
>JAEDGP010000108.1 GCA_016297405.1 Treponema sp. | reverse complement strand
CGCGCAATTTACCGCTAAAAAATATAAAGCGAGCCAGCGGGGCTGTCCAATAAGTTTGCATTACGGTGGTTTCGACAGGCTCAACCACCACAGTTTTTTTTACGGTGGTTGAGCTTGTCGAAACCACCACATTGAGTGTAGCAGTCATTTCGACGGGTGGTTCCTGAGCCTGTCGACAGGTGGTTCCTGAGCCTGTCGAAGGGTGGTTCCTGAGCCTGTCGAAGGGCTCAATGAGCGCTACACTCATTACTTTTTGGACAGCCCCAACGCCCCTTCTTCGTAAAGATTAAAGATCAATTGAGCCCCAGAGCATTGCTTCTTCATTGTTGGAAGACGCAAAACGTGGGCTTTGCTGGTCAATTTCTTCCAGGCGGGCAGATGAGTCTTTGTCCAGTGTTTTTCCGTAAATGCTTTTTGCCTTTTTTTCTTTCTTTTGACGTGTGTCTATAGCTTCATCTGAGTCAACTTTCTTTTTTCTGGAAGATTTTGGGCTTGCAAGAAAAGCAAAAAGGCTTCCGCAGAGCCCGCCAGCAATATGCGCCAGTACTGAAATGTTTTGCGCATCCTTTGAGTTTACGATTTCCCGCCCAATGTATAGTGCTAGAATCAGAATAAAAGTAAGTGGAATTTCGCATTTTTTAATAGATGTAAAAGATGTCAAAAGAATCAACATAAAGGCAATGTCGCTGCATCCCACAAGCATGGAAGCAGAAAAACATGCATTCAGAACGCCAGTAACAGCTGAAGTTGTACACATCATAATGCCAAGCAGGGCAGAACCGTACCGCTCTTCAACAACTGGCCCCAGAAGCAGTACAAAAGCCATATTTGAAAGCAGATGTTCCCATCCGGAATGGCCAAGCACGTGAAAAAGAATCCTGAAATAGTTAGTTATATTGGAAATTTCAAACAGATCCCTGCTTGGGGCGGCGAACCAACTGATAATTAGATTTTTAAAAATCCATTGGTCCAGAATCAAAATTATAGCTGCTATGATGGTAAAACTTAATGTTACCGGTGCATTGTATGTTATACGTATTTTTTTCAAAGGATTGTTCTTTTTGCTCATAACTAAATATCGGAAAAATTTGGAAGTAGCATTAAATTATGTTATATTTAAGTTATGCCAATGGAATCCGGAGCCGTAACAGGCGCAAAAACAGATGTAGAAAACGATTTTGCCTTGCCACCACAGTGCAAGGTTATTATGTTCAATGATGATTATACCACTATGGATTTTGTAGTATTTGTTCTAAAAACCATATTTCATAAAAATGAAGCAGATGCTAATGCGCTTATGGAGTTGGTTCATAAAACCGGTTCTGCAATTGTTGGCGTGTATACCTACGATATTGCAGTTTCCAGGGCAAATATGGCCACCTCGCTGGCTCGTAAAAATAAATTCCCTTTGAAAGTTGAGGTAGAAATACAATGAAAATCAGTCAGCTTTTAGGAAAAATCCTTGCAGATGGATTGCTTATGGCCAAGCAGTCACGTCACGAATTCTATACTCCTGAACATCTTCTTTACGCAGCTTTAAGGAATTCCATAGTAAGGGAAATAATATCAGCCTCTGGTGCAAATCCCCAGTCACTTGCCGAAGATTTGAATTATTATCTTTTGAATCAGGTCCCTGTTCAGTCAAAAGAAGATTCTTATGAGCAGCCGGTTGAAGGTGAAAATGATTTTGAGACATTGAATGCTTCTTCTACCGACGGTGCAAAAAAAACTAGAGATCCGCTGGAATCTGTAGGTTTTCAGTCTGTAATGAACCGTGCCGTTTTTCATTGTGTAGAAAGCGATCGCACTGTTGTTGACATAACAGATGTACTTGTAAGTCTTATTGATGAGCAGAACAACTACTGTTCGTATTACATGAAGCTGAATGGAATCAAAAAAGAACGTCTTATAAAAGTGGTTTCCCATATAAAAATCATTCGTGGTGGCCAGCAAATTTCCGGTCAGCAGAACATCATGCCTGATGAATTTGGCCAGACCTTTACGGATCAGGGAAGGGGAGCCGGCAAGAAGTCTGCATTGGAACGTTTTACCGTAAATATGACAGAAGCGGCAAAAAACGGCGAATATGATGAATTGATTGGCCGTGAAGAAGAAATTGAACGAACCATACAGGTTTTGTGTCGCCGCTCAAAGAATAATCCGCTTCATGTAGGAGATGCCGGCGTAGGAAAAACTGCTGTGACTCAGGGGCTTGCTCAGCGAATTGTGCAGGGAAAAGTTCCGATGCAGTTAAAAGATGCTGGTGTTTATAGCCTTGACTTAGGGCTGCTTCTTGCAGGTTCAAAATTCCGCGGTGATTTCGAAGATCGTCTTCATGCTGTTATAGATGAACTTTCTGCAAAGAAAAATGCCATTTTGTTTATCGATGAAATACACATGATTATGGGCGCCGGCACAAATGGCAATTCAAGTGTGGATGCTGCAAATCTGCTCAAGCCTGTGTTGTCTACCGGAAAAATCCGCTGCATTGGTTCTACTACATTTGAAGAATATTCAAAGAATTTTGAAAAGGACAGGGCTTTGGTCCGCCGTTTTCAAAAGATTGATATTGTGGAGCCTTCCCGTGATGAAACTGTCCGCATTCTGAATGGTCTTTTGCCAAAATTCGAAAGCTATCATAAAGTTAAATACAACAAGTCAGCTGTTGAAGCTGCCGTTGATCTTTCCATTCAATATCTTTCTGACCGGCGCCTTCCAGATAAGGCAATCGATGTAATTGATGAAGCTGGTGCCTTTCTTAAAATCCGTTCCGGTGGAATGGCTGCTGACGTGGATCCCATTGTTAATGAAAATACAGAGGCTTCTGGACTTCCTGCTCTTCCAGAAAAAATTCCTGTTGCTACTTCGGCTATTATTCGCAGAATTGTTTCTAAGATGGCAAAAGTTCCTGTGGAAACTGTCGCCGGCGGCGAAAAGACTGCTTTGAAAGAGCTGGAATGTGGATTGCTTGCCCAGATTTTTGGTCAGGACGCAGCGGTTGCAACTGTTGTGAAAGCTGTAAAACGTGCCCGTGCAGGTCTTAAGAATCCTGAACGTCCGGATGGCTGTTTTCTGTTTGTTGGTCCAACTGGAGTTGGTAAAACCGAATTGGCACGGGCCCTTGCCCAGTCTTTAGGACAGCCGCTACTTCGCTTTGATATGAGCGAATATCAGGAGCGTCATACTGTGAGCCGTCTTATAGGTTCGCCACCAGGATATGTGGGAAGTGAAAGCGGCGGCCTTCTTACAGATGCTGTGCGTAAGTCTGCCCATTCGGTTGTGCTTTTTGATGAAATCGAAAAAGCACATCCAGATATTTACAATGTTTTTCTTCAGATCATGGACTATGGTTTTCTTACAGATAACCAGGGCCGCCGTTCGGATTTCCGTAATTGTATCATAATAATGACAAGTAATGCCGGCGCTCGTGATTTTGAAAAGGCCAAGGTAGGTTTTGGTTCAGCTGATTCGGCTTTGGATTATACTCAGGATTCTGCCTCAATGAATGAAGCAGTGGAAAAAGCTTTTTCTCCTGAATTCAGAAACCGTCTTGATGGAATCGTTCCTTTTGCCCATCTTTCAAGGCAAATTATTGATTCTGTAGTGCGCAAGGAAATCCGGAAGATTGATGCTCAGTTGAAGGCTAAAAAAGTTCGCCTGGTTGTAAGCGATAAATGTCTGACTTATCTTGCTGATATTGGGTATTCAAGAGAATACGGGGCCAGAAATCTTAGCAGAACTATTGCGGATAAGATCACAACTCCGCTGGTGGATGAGATTCTGTTTGGTGAGCTTTCCCATGGTGGATTTGTTACCGCTGATCTTGGAACGGATTCAAATGGAGAAACGGAAATCATTTTCATCTTTGGGGAACCGGATTCTTCTGATTCGATTTTGCTCTCTGAGGTTGTTTCTGAACCCCTATTGCAGTAATCGAATAACTTGTAAAAGAGGTATAAAAATTATAAAATGCAAAATATGAACGCAATTATTACAGTAGTTGGAAGCGACAAAGTGGGCATCATTGCCACAGTCAGTGCTTTCCTTGCAGAACATAAGATTAATATAGCCGACATTACTCAGACAATCTTGTCTGGAAACTTCGTAATGATGATGATGGTTAGCCTTGATGGATCTGATATTTCCATCGATGAACTTCGCCAGGCTTTGAGCAAAAAAGCCGGTGAGATGGGTGTTGAAATCAATATCATGAACGAAAAGGTTTTTAGTGCAATGCACCGGGTGTAATTTCGTTTTGATAATGACCTTTTAAAAGGATCCTGCAGATGCGGTTTTACCCGTTTCTGCAGGATTTTTTTTTGGGTAAAGTTAAACTTTTAGATTTAGTAGAGAAAAAAATATGTGTAAACAATTTCATATAACCTGGATTTTATTGGAAAATTACAAATAAAACAAAAAGTTATGAAAATTTTTGCAAAAATAAAAATATTTTCTTGACTTACATGAAAGGTGCGGTAAAATTATATACGTGTAGTATAAGGTGGCATAAAAGCCGGGATAGCGGATTGCCATTTTAGTGGTAAAAAAAGTGTTTTGATTTAAAATGTTTTTATTTCTTTTCACGGTTTTACTATCTATAATGCCCATTCTGTCTACTCCTCCTTTTTTGCATGCCAATCTCACATCATTAAATAATGGAGGAAATGATGAAAAAAATTTTCGCTTTC
>JAEDGP010000037.1 GCA_016297405.1 Treponema sp. | reverse complement strand
CCCGCAGAAGGGGTAGGACGCAACGTAGTGCGGCCGAGGGGAAGGCTTTCCCCTCCCACAATATAATTGAACTTAGAATCTGAAAATTCTTTTGGAAGAACATTTTCATTACGTTCAAAAATCGTCTTATGATTTGCGTAAGAAAGGCGCGGAAAAATTACCCAGCGCTGAGAATCCTTTTCAAAAACGCCTTTTGTGCGGCAAGGCAAAAGCTCAGGCATTTCCATGCTTTCGTAAGCGTGGTCAACGCGAGTTGTTGGGCGCAAAAGAACAGGAGTTTTGTATTTTTCGGAAAGTTCAAAGGCTTCCTGAATCATTTCGTAAGCTTCCTGGGGAGTAGACGGATCAAGGCAAGGCAGCTTTGAAAATTCCGCAAACTTGCGGGTATCCTGCTCCGTCTGGCTGGAAATCGGGCCCGGGTCATCTGCAGAAACAATGACCATTCCGCCTTTTACGCCAACGTAGCTAAGGCACATTACAGGGTCACTGGCAACATTAAGCCCCACCTGCTTCATCGTAACAAGAGTGCGGCTGCCTGCATAACTTGCGCCAGCGGCAACTTCTACAGCAGCTTTTTCGTTTATAGACCATTCAACGTAAGTTCCAGTCTTTTCTTTGTATTTAGAAATAAATTCAATAATTTCGCTGGAAGGAGTTCCAGGATATCCGGCAACAAGATTTACGCCGGCTTTTAATGCACCAAGCGCAATTGCCTGGTTTCCCATAATCATCTGTTTTGACATGGTACAATTATAGCACAATTATTTATTTTTGTTTGTACTACGATAATTAGTTATGCTTAGCTTCGTGAAATTCCATTTTGGTGCCGGAAATCCAGATTTCAGATCCTTCAGAAACATCAATCTCAATGACCAGCTCCATATTTTCTGGCGAATAGCGAACAATGCAAGGATTTTCATCCATCATATTTCTGAAATTTGAAAACATCCCGTTTAAATGGCTATCTTTTTCGCACACAATAATGGCAGTTATTTTGTCACCTGCCCGGGTCCAGACACCTTCATAATTTAGTGCAACCATCTCATCGTTAGCATCCCAAAATTTTAATTCAAAATCACATTTATGGTCCGCAAAAAAATCCCAGGTTACAAAACTATAATCCGTTGGAGCTGAAACAATCGAAAATGCTTTATTAACAGCCCCATCGGCAAAACAAAAACAAGAAAAAAAGCAAAATATCACAAAACAAAATACGGTTTTTATCTTCATAAAACGATACAAATTATTCGCCTCCACCAGTAAGTGTAACTGCCAAAAATTAATATTGCAACTTTATTTTAGCATAATTCTAAGGCCGCCAAAAGCATCTATCCATATTTCACTCTGTTCAGTAAAGCCCGAGCCTTTTGAATTATACGGAACATGAACGTTGCCAATGCCTAGGCCAACTGCCAGCTTTCCACCTATGCATAACGCCATTCCAAAATGTCTTGTGTTCAAGAATCTGTAACCTAAAGAACAGCCACATTCAGCCCCAAAAGATAATGTATCCACTTCTACATTATGGGAATTGGAATAGTCGCCATAGTTAAAATAAAAACCAAGAATCATATCCATGTAGAACGGCATACTGAAGTTAAAGCGGCCATCAAACCCTAGAGCAAAATATAAGTCTTTTCCAGAAAAATCTTCATTCAAATGATATTTTTCTTTAATTTTGATATTGCCATGGTATTCCTGAAGATAATGAAAACTGCCGTAGAGACCAGTTTGAAATGTATTTACGGAAGCAGCTTTTGCGCCCACAAATTCTTTGCCATAGAACAGATCAGTTATAGTCAAATCATTTTCCAAATCATTCCAAAAATATGTTATATTTGCAGATAACCCAAGTCCACCAGCAACAAACAAATTTCCTTTCAAATCATCACAGGAAACGCCGTTGATTGTGGAAAATTCTACATCGGAATCATGAATTCCCATACAACCATAATCAAGGCCTAAATCAAATTCAGCAAATGCCGAAAAGGCCCCTAAAACAGAAATAAATATAACTGATAAAATCTTTTTCATATCACATTTATAGCACAATTTATATTTCCAAAAAAGCAAGCCTTTAGTAAGTTACAAAAAAAACGGGGTCAAATGCAATGCATTTAACCCCAACCATTCTTTTTATGCCATCAAATTTTCAATGGCAACATCAGCAACATCTATCATGTCGCTAATCTCCGTTTTATTCAAAACCGCAATCTTAAAAATCGCAGATTCAAAGACTGAATAAAGCATTTCCGTTGTGGCCTTCAGATTCACCTTTTTTACTTCACCGGATTTCATGCCACGAATCAGAACAATGCAAATGATATGTCTGATTTTTATGACTCGACGACGAACCCGCTCTTCCGGATCTCCACCAGATTTTTGCAATTGAATCAAATAGGAAAGCAATACTGTAAAAAGTTTTGGATTTTCCTGACATACATCAATGATTATACGAAAGATTTTTTTGAGTGCAGCTTCTGACGAAAGACTTGTATCTTTCACCACTTCCAGAAGCTGCACTTCTAGAGTTTCTGTAAGCTGCTTGATGCTCCACAAAAAAATCTCTCGTTTGTTCTTGAAATAAATGTAAAGTGTTGTTCGCGTAATTCCACAACGGTCGGCAATTTTCTGAAAGGTAACATCCTCATAGCCTTCATCTATGAAAACATCCAATGCCCTTTGCAAAATTTCCTGACGGCGTTTGTCATGCTCTACGATAGTCGCCATTTACTTTTCCTGATTTTTTTTCTTGAAATTATAGCCACCACTTGCCGGCTTTGTATAAAGATACAAAGTTGTATCCAAATTACCTGCTTTTATATCTTTCAGTTTTGTTGCGTAATGACCAAAATTTTCCTGAAACTGTTTGTGCGATGTAATTATTCCAAATTCCCATCCCCGGAAATTTTCAAAAAGACATCCCATTCCCTTGTAAAGTTCTGCAGCCTGAGCTTCATCCCCAAGACGCTCACCATAAGGCGGATTACAAAGTATAAGCCCTTCATCGTAAGGAGCACCAAGTTCTGAATAATCAGCCTGAACAAAATCTGGACGCAAAACTTTTGAATCATTGCCAATAGACTGAAGCGCGCGACCTGCCGTTACACAAGCATACTCCGCATTCTTTTTACTACGGGCAACCTGTTCAGGATCCAAATCAGAGCCTGTAATGCGAACTTCTACATCTGTGCGAATTTTTGCAGCTTCTTCTTTTTTAATCTCTGCTGCGCGCTTAGAATTGAAAATCGGCAGATTTTCCAAAGCAAAACGGCGGCCAAAGCCAGGAGCTACGTTGTATGCGTAAAGAGCTGCTTCAATTGCTATTGTTCCCGAACCACAGAATGGATCGTGCAATGGTGTTTTTCTGCGCCACATCATTTCCTGAAGCAGAACAGCAGCTACGGTTTCCCTTAAGGGAGCAATGCCGCCGTCTACACGATATCCGCGCTTATGCAATGGAAGCCCCGAAAGGTCAAGCAAAATCAATACTTCGTTTTCGTCAAGATAAACACGAACTGCAGACTCTGCACCGGTTTCTGGCAACGATGACATATGCCAGCGTTCCCCAAGCTTTTGATAAATTGCCTTTTGAACCATTCCCTGAATGGCATGCTCGGAGTTCAATTTGCTTCTGAAGCTGCGAACTTTATCGATTACAACTTTTGTGTCTTTTTTGAAATAATCCTGCCAGTTGATGGAATGAACTCCGTCAAAAAGCTGATCAAAATCTTCTGCTTTGTAGCAGGCCATCTGAAGAAAAACGCGATCTGCAGTTCTTAGGCAAAGATTTGCGCGGAACAATGCGTCATCATCACCAAGGAAGCTGACACGGCCTGTAGAATTGCCAGCCAGTTTATATCCCAGATGTTTAAGTTCATTGCCAAGAATTTTTTCTGCACCTATTGGGCACAATGCTACAAGTGTATTCATAGTTCAAAATTAACATTTTTACATATTTTGTTCAATTGTCAAAATAAAATACACCTGACAATCTCCCAGCACCATAAAATCCACTTTGCTTAGTAGTGTGGCGGCTTTCTGCTTGGAATGTCGCCTTCCAAAGAATCTGAAACATCCCTCAATTTTTCAGACATCATCTTAATTTCGGCTTTAAGCTTATCTATGGTTTTTGCCTGCTCTACAGCCACGCCCTGTATCTGATTCATAAAATCTTCCAGGTATGACATTTTTATTTCAAGAGCATCTATTCTCTCATTTTCTACACTCATTTTCACTCGCCTTTAGTTTATTCTTATTTCGTTCTCAAGATTCAATAATTTCACTAACGGAACAGAAATAGCCTTTCCATTATCCAAACATACTTTCAATTCAGAAGCAGCAATTTCATCAGCCAAAGACTGGCCATAAACACAGGCAATCATTTCAATGTATTCCTGGTCGGTCATTTCTTCACCAGAAAAAACCGGGGCACCAAACAAATCCAGATATGATTTAAATACAACAGGCAGCTGATTATACATGGCTTTCAGACTTTCATTTGAAAGAATAATTTCATGAACTTTTGATCCAGCTCCATTTTCTGCAATAGCTGTTTTTTCATTACCATAAGACACAAATCCGCTTGTATTTACAGGGTCCATATTTTTCCGTTCTGAATCTATGGTTATAGAAAGAGATGAAATTCCATGGGCAAAAACCTTAGGATTTTTAAATCCAGCTTTTTCCAGCTCCTGCTGGATTTCTTCGGCTTCAAATGCAATTTCATTTGAGGATTCGCCTTCTACATTTTGGGATATGGATTTTATGGTATCCTGAAAAACAGAACCTAATTTCGCATCAAAACCGAATTTCGCTCCTTTTGTAGTGGAAGTTACTTTTAGCGTGGACTCACATGAACAAAGTCCAAAAGCCAGAATTCCAACTATCAGATTAAAAAGAAACTTTTTCATTTTTCCACCTTTCTGTTGCTCTATTTATTGAAAAATTTTGCAAATGGAAAAGTTACACTTACTCCTGTAGAAAGTTCAAATCCAGCTGCAGCTGAACGCAAAGGTGACAAAGCCGCATTTTTCGTATTGTTGAAAATCGAATAGTTTAAATCCTGAATGATTCTTATTTTTGCAATTCCTTTTGTAAGGGACGGTGTCTGAAAAGTGATCCCAATAATACCAGGAAATATCGAAGCGCTGATTTCATCATCTGTGTCCGGTTCATAACAAGTGCCTAACGTAAATACCGGTCCGGCATAGGCGCGTACATAATCTCCAAAACCCAAAGAAAAGAGAACAGGTATCTGAAAAGTTTTTACGCCATAATTCCAACGAAGCATCAAACCAACGCCTGGATCAAGAACAGTTCCATCGTAAACAAGATTGGTCTGACTAGAGATACCACGGAAATTTGGCATAAAGCGCTTTTCTGTAAATAAAGACCAGTCACCTGTCAATGTTGCATTGAATGCAAGCTTGTGCAAAAAACTTCCTCCGCTTGTTCCCGCTGAATCTGCTGTCTGCTGACTTTGTTTTGCTTCTTCCGCATTGTCATAGTAATTTGCTGTAGCCAAAAATTTTCCAGATGAAGCATAATGAGTTTTCCAATAACTTTCTTGCAAAGATGAAAGAATTACTCCTGTATTCGGACCATCGCTTACAGCAGAAATGAACTGACCGTTACCAATATATAAACCAACATGGGAAATCGAACCATCATTAGTCGTTCTGAAAAAAACCAAATCACCTGGCTCCCTTTGTGCATCTGGAATAATCTTCACATAACTGTACATTGCCTTGACAGTACGCGGTAACTGGATGCCTATGGCATTGCTTGAAACATAACCAACCAGCCCTGAGCAGTCAAATTTGTCTGGTCCTGTAGCACCTCTAACATAAGGACAACCAATATATTTTTTAGCTTCTGTTATTAATCGTTCTCTATAAACTCTAGATTCCGATACAGAAATGGATTTACCTGACGAAGATGCAAAACATTTTCCAGGAATCAAAGTAAGAAACATTATTGCTGTGATTGCCAAAAAAAGATGGCTTTTAAATTTAAAATCTTCCATATCTTATTATAGGCAGAAAAAAATCTTTTGGTTACCAATTTTTCATTACAAATTTAAAATTTCATATAATTGAGAAAAGAAAAAAAAATAGTTATTATATACTGTTATGCAATTTGATAATCCATTGATTATTCAGAGCGACAGAACTCTGCTCCTTGATGTACATGCCCCTTTAGCCAACGACTGTAGAAACGATTTAATTCCCTTTGCAGAGCTTGAACGCTCACCGGAACACCTTCACACATACAGACTCACTCCACTTTCCCTTTGGAATGCCACCAGCGCTGGTTTTACCCCAGAAGATGCTGTTGCAGTCCTCAAAAAATATGCCCGCTATGATGTGCCTCAATCTGTGGAAATGTGGATTACAGAAACTGCCAGCAGATTTGGCAAACTTCGATTATTGCCTGGTCCTCAGATTGAAGTTCCGTTGAATCCAGCAAAAGCCTTGGATGAAAGCACAACTATCGAAAGCAACAAAAATACTATCGAGCAATATCTTTATCTCACTGCAAACTCTCGCCCGGTTTACCTGGAAATTGCTGCAAACCCAGCAGCCAAAAAACTGCTTACTCCATGTAAATACGATGAAACTGCCGTTTCGCAAAAGGCCGACCTCACAGAAGACGAAAAAAACTACTGTTTTTCCCTAAAACTTACTGATCGTGGAACCGTAAAACAGGAATTGCTTAAAGCGCTATGGCCTATAAAAGATGAAATACAACTGGAAGATGGCGAACCTTTGGATTTTTCACTTAAAGAAAAAACAGAGGCCGGCCGTGAGTTTGCAATCCGTGATTATCAGAAAGCTGCGGCACAAGCCCTTGTAGGAGACCGCGGACCTGGCACCGGTTTTGGTACAATCGTTTTGCCATGCGGCGCCGGAAAAACAATTGTCGGCATGCACATCATGGATCTGCTAAAAACCAGTACCCTTATAATCACCACAAATATCGCCGCAGTTCATCAGTGGATCAACGAACTTTTGGACAAATCAAACCTGAGCGCCGATCAGATTGCCGAATACACTGGCGAAAACAAGAACATCAAGCAGGTTACTGTTGCCACATATCAGGTGCTTACCTGGCGACCAAATAAGGATGGTCCTTACCCTCACTTTTCTATTTTCCGCCAGCGCCCATGGGGGCTCATCATTTATGATGAAGTTCACATGCTGCCAGCTCCAGTATTCCGCGTTGTTGCAGAACTTCAGGCAATACGCCGTGTTGGTCTTACAGCAACATTAGTTCGCGAAGACGGCTGTGAAGGTCATGTTTTCAGTCTGGTTGGACCAAAACGATATGATGTGCCATGGAAAGAGCTTGAACATTCTGGCTGGATTGCCACAGCCGAATGTATAGAAATCCGCCTTGATCTTCCTGAATCAAAAGAAGTGGAATATGCCGTCGCTAAAGCCCGCGTAAAACATCGTCTGGCTAGTGAAAACGAAAAGAAAATCCTGATTACAAAGCAGCTCATACATCGTTTTCCCGAAGACAAAATCCTTGTGATTGGCCAATACATAGACCAGCTGGACGAAATCGCAAAGCAAATAAATGCTCCGATTATTACAGGTAAAACCCCTAACACTGAACGCGACAAGCTTTACGCTGATTTCCGTTCCGGTAAAATCCAGGTTCTTGTTGTTTCTAAAGTTGCAAACTTCGCAATCGATTTACCAGATGCCTCAATTGCCATTCAAGTTTCCGGAACTTTCGGAAGTCGTCAGGAAGAAGCACAACGTCTTGGTCGAATCCTGCGTCCAAAAAAACGCACATCTCGTTTTTTCACCTTGATTACCCGAAACACCGTAGAAGAAGATTTCGGATCCAACAGGCAAAAATTCCTTGCAGAACAAGGTTATGCATACAAAATCGTGCGCTATACCCAGGAATCCGATCTGGATGAAATTACGCCGCCAATAGGAGTTGAACAATGATTGAAAGAACCCCTCGTCCAGCCGACGAAAAAGTACAACGCATCATACATTGGCGCGAAAGCATAATGACTCTGCCTGACGAACAGTTTTTTGAACTTATTCGCATTTATCTTGGCGAAATTCAGACTCCATTTAACAAACAAAATCTTGTTGAACAACTCAGTTCAATTTTCAGAAAGCAGGAAATCAAGGAAAACATCTTAGGTCTGCTTTCTCCATTTGATCTAAAAGTGCTTACCGTACTTTCTCTCATCGAAAAAGCCACTCAACAAAAAATCATTGATTTTTTTTCCCAAGAATACAAACTTTCAGAAATTTATACTGAACTCCTGAACTTGAACGAAAGAATGATTATTTATTATTTCAGAGATTCTGATTCTGAAAAGAAAATCATTCGCATAAACCCATTACTTGAAGATTCGATTTTGCCGTATTTGGATGCAACATGCCTTTTCGACCAGGCCGTATGTGCCATTCCAAATACTGATATTCCATTTTCCATTTCAGCACAATTCATTGCTGCTTTTATTTCCTATGTACGAGCATTCCCCGAACTTTGCAAAAATGACGGTTCAATCAAAAAAAAGGATACAGAACGCCTGGAAGCCATTTTTCAGGGAAGACAGCATTGTTTGCAGTTACTCCTGACTGGACTTTTAAATCTTGGAATACTGAAAACCGGTGAAAAAGCCATATCCATTGATGAAAACCGTCTTAAGATTTTTTCTCAGCAGTTACCATGCAATCAGGTTGCTTTTCTGAGCGTTGCATCCGCTGTTCGCCTTGGACGTGAAGGCTTACGCTCCCAAGCTCAATTATTACTGGATCTTCTTGCAACTGTTTCTGAGCAGCCTGTTCCTTATCGAACACTTACAAAAACCGCTTTCATTATCTGCAACAAATCCGCAAATCTAGACAACGGACCAGCACAAAACCGATTCAGCAGGATGCTTGAAGCTCGGCGCGCAATGGATAGCGCAAACGTTTATAGTTCTGCTTCTTCAAACTATTCAATCGACGGTGAAAACTCTTCCAGGCTAATCGAAAAAATTCTAGCCTCTGCAATTGAATTCGGTATTTTCCAAACCATTGGACAAACTGAAGAAGGTGAACCAATTTTAAGAAAAAGCGATCTTTACGCCGATTCATCCGATTCCGGCAAATCATCTGCAACTGCAACAAAAGGCATGATAAACATCAATGCAGGAACAAGCATCACGCTTATGCCTGGCCTTTCCCTTTCAAATATACTTGAAATCACAATGTTTATGGATATCATAAACTGCAATACTGTCTCTGAATATGAAATTTCCAGGAAGTCTGTAAGCCGCGCCTTCGATAAAAACCTGCAGCCACAACATATTTATGAAATTCTTTCAAAATATGCGGCTTATGATCTGCCTCAAAGCCTTTTGATGAATATCGAAGACTGGTTCAATTCATATTCTTCTGCCATACTTTACAAAGGCTATATCCTTAAACTTGATGAAAAAACCGCCCGCGTCTTTGAGAACAACCCAAAAATTAAATCATTTATTAAGGCGAAACTTGCGCCTTGTGTTTTTTTGCTGAACATTGACGAAAACGAAAGTCCTGATGAATTCATCTCTGCCAGTGGACTTGATTTTATGGGAAGTGTAAGAAGCGCAGAACGTACCATCGATTCAGCTGGTTTTCCACTTTTACGAAAGGGCGCAATCTCAATTTCTATAACTGATCCGTCAAAAAGCAACTTGCCTCTGAAAAATCTTTATGAAAAAGCAGAAAGCGAAAAATCATCTCTTAGACAGCGACTATCCACAATGGAATTAAATGACCAGCAGCGCGAATGCCTGCTTTCCCGGATTAATAGAGGAGTAATCGTTTCCCCTTTGCAACTTAATAAGGAAAATGTTCGTCTTGAAATTCTTGAAGCAGACGGAATTGATTATCCAAATAAAGTACGACTCATCGAAAAGGCCATTTCAAACAAAGATTCCATTGAAATCCTGGTACCTTCAATAAAAAGTGAAACACAGACAGAAAGCATTCTTGGAAAGCCACTTTCAATTGCAAAGCAAGATAATGACCGGCTGGTGAAAATTCACATAAATGAAACTGAAGAAATTCGATTTTACTCTGTAAGCAAAATTGCTAAAGTAAAGCTTATAAAAACATCGGTTTTTGCAAATTAAAAAACGAGCGGTGTTTTCGCTGTTGCAAAAACACCGCTCTCTTCAATTAAAGCGACCTCAAAAAATACAATTTTTAAAATTCCGCTTATATCATTTCTAGCGCGAAAGCTTACGATACTGCACTCTCTTTGGAACGCTGGCATCTTCGCCAAACTGTTCCTTCTTCCATTCTGCGTATTCCGACCAGTTTCCTTCGTAAAAGCGAACTTCTGAATTGTTTTCAAAAGCCAGGATATGTGTACAGATGCGGTCCAGGAACCAGCGGTCATGGCTTACAACCATTGCACAGCCTGCGAAGTCTTCCAGTGCTTCTTCAAGGGCGCGAACAGTCTGAACATCAAGGTCGTTTGTAGGTTCATCGAACAAAAGAACGTTTCCCGCTTCTTTAAGCATCATACCAAGATTCAGGCGGTTCTTCTCACCACCAGAAAGCACACTAACCTTTTTGTTCTGGTCTGCGCCGGCAAAGTTGAACCATCCACAATAAGCATGAGCGTTTACTTCACGAACACCGCCTTCAAGAGGACGACCTTTTTCGTCTACAGCACCAAGCTTGATTATGTCGGCACCACCACCAAGGGTTTCATAAACGGTCTTATTTTCATCAAGGCCTGAACGCATCTGATCAACATAAACCAGTTTAACAGTCTGCCCAATATTTACTGTCCCTGCATCTGGCTTTTCGCCACCTTCAAGGCCTGCTGCATCAACAATAAGCTTGAACAATGTTGTTTTACCGGCACCGTTTGGACCAACAATACCAACAATAGCACCAGCAGGAATATGAATATTAAGATTTTCAAAAAGAAGCTTATCACCAAATGATTTTGAAACACCTTCAAAATCGATTACCTGACCACCAAGGCGCGGGCCTGCAGGAATAGAAATCTGTGTATCTTTGAGCTGAACTTTTGAGCCCTGGCTCATGAGTTCATTATAGCGAGTGATATGTTCCTTGTGCTTAGCCTGACGACCTTTTGCACCCATGTGAATCCATTCCAATTCCCGCTGAATCTCTTTCTGACGTGCTGATTCATTTTTATTTTCAAGAGCCAGACGCTGATTTTTCTGCTCAAGCCATGAAGAATAGTTACCTTTAAACGGATATCCTTCTCCACGATCAAGTTCCAAAATCCAGCCTGCAACTTCATCAAGGAAGTAACGGTCATGAGTTACGGCGATTACTGTTCCAGGATAGTCGTGAAGGTGCTTTTCCAGCCATGCAACTGTTTCCGCATCAAGATGGTTTGTAGGTTCGTCCAAAAGCAAAATGTCTGGCTTCTGCAAAAGAAGGCGGCACAAAGCAACACGGCGGCGTTCACCTCCAGAAAGCACATCCACAACCTGATCTGCTGGAGGACAACGGAGAGCATCCATTGCAAGCTCAAGATTATTATCAAGATTCCATGCATCAAGAGCATCAAGCTTTTCCTGAACTTCTCCCTGACGAGCACAAAGTTTATCAATATCTGCATCAGGATCACCAAACGCTTCATTGATCTGATCAAATTCAGCAAGAAGGTCAGTTACTTCCTTTACGCCTTCTTTTACGATTTCCATAACTGTTTTGCCAGGTGTAAGTTCTGGCTCCTGTTCAAGATAACCAATTGTATATCCAGGCGCTAAAGTTGTTTCTCCAGAAAATTCTGTATCTCTTCCAGCAAGAATCTTAAAAAGTGAAGATTTACCTGAACCATTGGCACCAATTACGCCAATCTTTGCGCCGTAGTAGTAAGAGATACTAACGTCCTTAAGAACAACTTTTGTTCCATAAGCACGAGTAACACGATCCATTGTGTAAATGATTTTTTTGTCGTCGAAAGTCTTTGCCATTTTTATGTCCTATATAATTTTTTTGCAAACCAAAAACTCGCAGATAAATCTGCTCAGTACCCGTTTTCCGATTTTCCTAATGTAGCATAAAAACCACGTGTTTTCTATGGTCTTTCCTTTCCTACGGGAACTAACATTGCATCCACATCACACCGATTCGGCACACCCGGAATTTTTGCGCTTTCACCACCATATTGAAAATATTCAAAATGGTATGGCGTAGTTGGCGGCACCTGATAATCCGCAAACCAGATTTTATAATCTTTCAGCAACGACAAATCAAAAAATTTTGCTTCCCAAGTAATATTGCTATAAATCATAGGTTCATATCCGGCCTGCTTTATTCGCTCACAAAATACAATCGTATTTTTGGTAAACTGTTCCCCTGAAACATCATCAGTACGTGCCTCTTCCCATGGAATTGATTCAGGATCAAAAACAACCGGCAGATTTATTGCATAATCTTTAATCTGTTCCAAAACAAATTCCGCTTCTTCTAGCGCTTCCTGCTCATTTATTGCCTGGCTAAAAACATAAACCCCCACATCCATGCCTTCAGCCAATGCCCCGGTTATGTTTTCGTGAAAATGTTCATCAACTTTTAGGATTCCGCTCTGATATCCGCGATACGCAACACGCAAAAAAACAAAATCCCTGCCACTTTTTTTTACAGCTTTCCAATCTATTGGACTTCCATCATGGCGTGAAATGTCCACCCCAAGGCGCACCTTATAATTCGGGTCCTTATCATAAACCAGCAAATCTTTTTTAATCTTAAACTGGGATTTATTATACTGGCACTTGGCAACATCTTTCTTTATCTGGTGAGTAATAATCTCATCCTGATAATTTTTGAAGACGATTTCATCCGCTGTTTCTTTATAAACAACGATTTTTTTAGCTGATGAACAACCAAAAAAGCAGGCAAAACAACCGGCCAACAATAAGTAGAATCTAAAACAATTTGTCATAAAAAAATTATAACATAAATACAGGATTTAAAAAAAATACGTCGAGTCAAGGCACGCTAACGCTTAAAGCCTTGACTTCGCCTTTTTTATTTAGGATTTGTAATAAACCCTAAATAAAAAAGGCGCCTTATAAAAAATGCAAGACGCCTTTCATTTTCTTTAATTAAACAATGACTAATTTTGTTCTTTTATTCTCTTAATCAAGATACAAGCACCAATAAGCATAAGCAAACCTGTAAGCAATGGAACGATAGGATTCTTTATAAAACCTGCAATTATGAATGTGATAAAACTTATTGCTGCAACTATCATCGCATACGGAATCTGAGTAGCAACATGGCGGACATGTTCACACTGAGCACCAGCACTGGCCATAATTGTTGTATCGCTTATAGGTGATATATGATCTCCACAAACTGCACCAGCCATACAAGCAGAAATAGAAATTACTCTTAATGGATCGCCTACATCTGGGAATACTGCAATACAAATTGGAATCAAAATACCAAAAGTTCCCCAGCTTGTTCCTGTAGCAAATGCCAGCAAAGCCGCGATCACAAAGATAATCGCAGGAAGGAATCCCATAAAGCTTGATGCGCTTCCGTTTACCACATCAGCAACAAACTGTTTTGCTCCCAAGCTATCTGTCATTCCCTTAAGTGTCCATGCAAGTGTAAGAATCAGAATTGCAGGAACCATAGCCTTAAAACCTTCAGGAACGCATTCCATACAATCTCTGAGAGAAATAATTCTGCGCACTATATACGCAATCAAAGTAGCAATCAAAGCTGCAAAAGAACCTAATACCAAACCAACAGAAGCATCGCTATTTGCAAAAGCATCAACAAAATTCAAATAAGAACCATTTGCTTCCATAACGCCTTCATCATTTGCAACCATTTCAGTAAAAAATCCGCCTGAATAAATCATTCCCAAAGTACAAAAAATAATAAGACAAATAATCGGGAATACCAGGTCAAAAACTTTTCCTTTACCACCAGTTACATCTCGTGCTGCAGCTTCTTCAGCCGCATCTTCAAGAACCGCTTCAGCCTTTGACATAGGTCCAAAATCAACATTGAGCAATACCAATACAATCATGAAAGCAATCGTAAAAATCGCATAGTAATTATAAGGAATTGCCTTCATGAACAATGCAAGCCCATTTTCATCACCCTGAACAAAGTCTGAAACGGCAGCCGCCCATGAAGAAATTGGCGCAATGATACAAACAGGAGCTGCTGTTGCATCAATCAAATATGCAAGCTTTTCGCGACTTACTTTATATTTATCCGTAACAGGGCGCATTACGCTGCCTACGGTCAAACAGTTAAAGTAATCATCAATAAAAATCAAAATACCCAGAAAGACAGTAGCAAGCTGCGCACCAACCTTTGTCTTTATGTGTTTTTTTGCCCAATCGCCAAACGCTGCCGAACCACCAGCTTTATTAACCAGTGCAACCATAATTCCAAGAACAACCAGAAACACCAGAATACCAGCATTATAGCTGTCGGTCAGCTGAGCTATCATTCCATCTTTGAATAAATGATCCAAAAGCGCTGGAAAGTCAGCCCCTGCATAAAACACAGCACCAATGATTATTCCCACAAAAAGTGAAAAATAAACTTCCTTTGTCAAAAGAGCCAAGCCAATTGCAACAACCGCTGGCACAAGCGACCAAAAAGTACCTACCATAATTCGCACACTCCATTACCATTCTGTAACTACAGAAAGTATTTAATTAATTAAAAACCTCATGGAAATGCAATGTCAACAACAGAAGGGAGCAAAAAACGAAATTTTTTTCAGCTAAATCGAAATATTGGCCTTTTGTAAAACTTCGTTCAGTTTGCGGTAATACTTTTTGTACAGCCATGGATGCAACCCCGTGTAATCTTTTCCCATTTCTGGCGTTTCTACTGACTCATCACCAGCAGTCTGCTTTATCTTATAGGAACCGTTGATTCTCCAGCCATTCAAAAGGCCAATGCTAATGGCACATGTAGGACAGCCAAAAGAACAGCAAGTACACATTGTACAGTTATGGCCAAACTTAAACTTATCCCCATCAAAGCTGATATTGTTCAACGGGCAGCTTTTTACGCATTTCTGGCATTTGATACATTTATCCATATCAACTTTCATGCACACGGGTGCACTTAATGGATAGTAAAGCCATTCAATCCGCACAAGAGGAACCCAAAAACGAAGCAACGGATTTATATGGACCTTATCTTTTTTGCCTTCAATCAATTCCATGCAGGAAAGTTTTGCATATGCCTTTGCATAAAGCCATTCCCGCTTAACCATCTGTGGAGTATGACGAAAAATCATATTATAAGGCATTACAAAATGTCTGTCGGAAATAAAATCCATGCCTTTTTTTTCCATCTTGTGAATCAAACGCTGAGATGAAAACTGATTGAAATAAAGCCCTTCACCACTGGTTTTAAAAACAAACGCCGTCTTTTTCTGTGAAAGCACTGGAAGCGTATCCAGAAAGCGATCGAATGGCAGCGGTATATTAAAACCATAAACAGGATGCCCAAATCCTATCAAATCAAAATCGTTGGGATCTGGAGCTTCCACAAAGCTGAACTTCCTCTTAGCCGCAGCTTTCGAATCAGACTTTCCTTGATTTCCTGCTAAAGTGGAAGCCACCATCTTCACATCATAAATAACAGTTTCATAGCCAGCCAGATTTTCTTTATACAAATCAGCAATAAGCCGGGTATTTCCAGTTCCGCTAAACACATAAATTACAGCTTTCTTCATTTACAGTTTTTCCACCGGCACAATCATATCATCGTCTTCATGATCATCGTAAGGATATACGTTATTCACTTCATCCTTACGGTGAGTGTCATACCACACCTGTGCATAGAAAGGTACGTGAGCGGCGGCACTATCAAAAGCCCACTTTGGCAAAGCTTCACAACATTCAGGACACCAGAATCCGCCCTTAAGAATCGTGAAGGGTTTTGCATCAAAACAATGACCATTATGGCATTTCCAGGTAATCTTTGTATAAAGATCGCCTTTTTTCATATCAGCAGAAACAACTTCGCCGCCGCGGAATGCAGCAGCACTTTTCATATCATTCAGATCAAGTTCAGAATCCGGCTTTGATTCATCATAACCATGGTCCAGTTTGAATTTGCTTGCTTTTGCTTCATCTTTTAACTCAGCATAATCAATTGCCCCTTCCGGAGTCTGCCCCTTTGCAAGAACTGGAAAATCCTTCCAGCTGGTAGGCTCAGCTTCAAACGCCGCCTTTCCACCAAAGAACGCATCCATGCGCCCCTTCTTACCCAACCGAACCCAATTCATAGGAGCATTGCTGTTCTTCAAAAGGCGCTCAATAGCTAATTTTCTGATAAGCACGGCTGGAACAATTCGGCCAAACCAATAATACCAAAGCTCCTTCTTCATGCGCTTCCAGTAATCGGCGCTGGTTTCCCTACGATAATTCAGCCATTCATCCAGAACATTACTGTCCGTATACCAAACTCCATGGAAGTTCCTTGGAATATTCCACTGCGGATCAAAGAATTTTTCAGCACCAGCACCCATAAGTGCAAAACCGTAATTGAAAGTCTCATAACCAGTTTCACGGCAACCAGCACCACCACCAATGTTGTAGTCGTTTTTCCAGAAACCATCCAACTTACCATCAAGATCTCTTTCAATCAGATTCTGAATACAAAGACCGGAGTCCCTGTCAGTAATCCATTCCAGAGGCGCATTCCAGCAAGTATGGAACATAAGCCCATCATTCATATTATTTGCAAGGAAATATTTGTGATAAACCGCAGTCTGGCGCAATACAACCCAATGAGGCAGGTCGCTTTCAAGAACATAACGCTCGCCCTTAATCTTGGCAGCCGAATAATAATCATAAGGCGAACTCATCACTGGATCACCCATACGAGCCCACATATGCTTGTAGTTGCGGTTACCATAAACAGCAACAGTTGAAATGTGAACCAGTTTAATCTGATCGGCGCGACCACTTGCCATAATTGCATCAACAATATTGCAAGTTCCTGCATAGTTTGTTTCTACAGTATTAAAAGGATTGTGATCTGCTTTTGGAGGAATTACGGCACCGCAATGAACCACATAATCAGCACCGTCAATAAGATTTGCTACATCATCATAATTCGCCAGATCTCCACGAACCAAAGTGATTCGACCGCGGCCCTTCTTTAAAAGCGATTTAAAAAAGCTGCGGAAATGCCTGACACGATCATAAACAAAAAGTCTAAGTTCAAAATCATTATTTGAACCCAAAAGATGAGCTACAACCTCACCACCCATTGCGCCGTCAGAACCAGTAACGGCAATTACAGTTTTCTTTGTTTCAGCCATATTAAGCATTATATCTGAATATTTATTTTTCAACCACTTCCGGATGTTTTTCTGCAATTCTTCGCGCCAGATAAATGAAAGGAGTATCCATTAATGATGTAACAATAAAAATCAAATATCCAAAAACAAAAATCTGAACCAGCACATCCTTCGGGAATACACCGGCAAAAGCTGCCAGGTTAAAAACAACTACATTGATCAGCTGGCTCACCAAAGTGGAACCGTTGTTGCGCAACCACAAGAACCCCTTACGATTTCCGCACCTTTTTTCTGTCCATGACCAGATTGCATGGTAGGCCCAAACGTCATAGATCTCGCAAACCGCATAAGCAAAAAGGCTTGCAAGCATAACCCTTGGCGTATTCGCGAAAACCGTTTTTATCGGTTCCGCCATAACATCATCAATTGCAGGCACATACAGGAACCAGGACTGGCTGATTAAAATAAAAGTCACGTTGGCAGCAATACCAATCCAAACACACTTGTTTGCATCCTTTTTGCCATACACTTCACTCATAATGTCTGTTGCTAAAAACGATGAAGCAAACAGCACATTACCAAGTGTAGTATCCAGTCCAAACGCATGAACCAGAATCAAAACCTCGATGTTAGCCGCAATAGTACAAATTACAGTCCAGGCATAAATACCCGCTTTTCCAAAAATCCGGAAAAAACCTAAAAGACTACCAAAAAAAACAAAAATACTGGCAATCAAAACAATCTCATTCTGAAAAGGCATAATAACTCCCTGACGGAACCAACTCTCCGCCTAATAATGAATCTAATAATGAATCTATAAACGCGTACATCTCCCCCACGCCCTACGCATTTAGCCGAAACTTCCCGCAATTAGCAAACCCATTTCCCGCAAGCAAATGCTTCGCCCAATTGCAAGCAATTCGCTATTTACGTCTATCCACAGCAGCAAAAAGCCTGTTATGCGCCACAGACTCATACTCTGAGCCAGGCTTTCCGTAGTTTGCAAAAGGATAAATGGAAATTCCGCCCCTAGGCGTAAAGATTCCTTCCACTTCCAGATATTTAGGTTCAAGAAGCTTCACCAGATCCTTCATGATTATGTTTGCACAATCCTCATGAAAATCCCCGTGATTCCTAAAGCTGAACAGATAAAGCTTCAGGGACTTTGATTCAACAATATACTGATCAGGAATGTAATTGATTTTGATTTTTGCGAAATCAGGCTGCCCGGTTTTTGGGCAAAGAGAAGTGAATTCTGGACAATTCAAGGTTACCATGTAATCATTGTCCCCGTGCTTGTTGGGAAACCTTTCCAGGATTCCCGGGTCGTAGTCGTAGGCGTACTTTGTATTCTGGTTTCCCAGCAAAGTTACGCCTTCCAACTCTGAGTCAGATCGGCTCATATTAGCTCCTTAGTTTTGTTTTAAGAGAGGATGGTTACGAACTCTCTGTTTCTCTCCGAGACTTTTTCAATATATCATTTTTATTTTTTGGGCGCAAATGGTAGCCGCAACGGGTGTTCCAGGGTTCCGCTCCCGCTCAGCCTCCGCACTCACTCCCATCGGTCGTTCCCTTGCGGTGGCCGCCAAGACGCCCTTCCACCCCCGCGCAGGTGGTGCACGCAGAACTCTGCACAACCTTGGCATTCGGCATAATCTATTCGCTCAAATGCTGACGGTAGTTCTCATAAAGCAAAACGCCCGCCGCAACAGACACATTCAGCGAATCGATTTTTCCGCAGGTAGGAATGCTAACAATCGTATCGCATTGTTCTTCCAAAAGGCGGGCAATGCCAGTTCCCTCGCTGCCCATAACAATTACGCTTCGGCTAGGAAACTTAAGTTTCTGCAAAGATTCACCGCCGGCATCAGCGCCATAAACCCAGAATCCATTTTCCTTCAAAAGCTGCACAGTACGCACCAGATTGTTCACCACAGCAACAGGAACCCATGCCGACGACCCCGCAGAACTTCTCGCAATGACTTCATTGCTTTCCACATCCTTTACGCCCCTGCGCTCCGGCAAAACCACCAGGCTCGCTCCAAACTGATCGCAGCTACGAATAATCGCTCCCACATTGTGAGGGTCAGTTACAGAATCCAGAACAATTACCAGCTGGCGCTCCCCTTCAGGTTTTGCAACCGCCGCTCCCAGCCACTCATCAAAATCAACAATATTTGCCGAACTGTTATTTTCACCAGAAACGCAAAGCACAATTCCTCTGTGGTCGCGGCTCGTTTCCGGCAACGCACCAACCATGCCGTCAAGGCTCTTATCATCTGCCTGGGAGCAAGAAATGCCGGCTTCCTTCGCTAACGCCAAAATTTTCTTAACACGCGGTCCAGGCTTGCTGTAAACAATACGCATGCCCTTGGCACCACAGTCTCTGGCTTTAAGGACCCGTTCTTCAATTGCATGAAAACCAGTGATGATTCTTTCTGACATAAATTGCTCCTAATACGTCGAGTCAAGGCACGCTAACGCTTAAAGCCTTGACTTCGCCGTTTTT
>JAEDGP010000036.1 GCA_016297405.1 Treponema sp. | reverse complement strand
AATCATGTTTGCGGCAAGGCCGTATTTAGCAGCTTCTGATCCAAGCTTGTTTGCACCGTTCAAAAACATAAGGCTTGTTGCGCTTGTTCCTTCTGAATAAGAAAGGGAACCTCCACCTGCATATACGCCGAATGTCAAAAATATTGACCATCTGTCATTTTTATATACAACATCAAAATCTGGATAGAAGAAAACAGTTGTTTCATCATTTGATTTGTAGTCTTTTACTCCATAAGAGGCAAAAGAGTTGTTTGTTGCAAGTTCATTTGCGTATTCTTTGAATACAATCTGATCGCCGATTTCAAAATACCAGCCTTCCTTAAGAAAGGCAGTTCCAGCAATGTTGTAGAATGCAGCTTCTGGTCGTTCGCATTCTGCGTTACGGCTAGGGTTTCTAAGATAGCCGGTGCTCATGTTTGTCTTATTTTCCACGCCGCCAGCAAATACTTCACAAGTAATAAGAGATGAAAGAATAATGCCAAATGCTTTCTTCATTTTAGTTCTCCTTTTGATATAATGACATTTTTTGTCATTTTGTCATGATAAAATCAGTATACATTTTTTGAATATTTTTGTCTATTAGAAAAATGAATCAAAATAAAAAGACTTAAATTTTCTGTCTGGCAGCAGTTTTCCTGATGGTATGAAGAAAGACGTTTCCGCAAACAAAAGCATCTTCCCAGGCTCTGTGGGCATTTTCCGCTTTGATTCCAAGCATTTTCGCCATTTCTTCCTGTTTGTATTTACCAAGATCTGGATAAGCCCAGCGGCACAGTCCCAGAGTGTCAATGAACATGTTCATGCTTTCTTTCAGACCACACCGTTTTTCTTCTGCATGCAGAAATCTTATGTCAAACTGTACGTTGTGCCCAACAATAATTGAATCTCCAAGGAATTGCTGAAAGTCTTTCAGAATGTTTCCAATAAGAGGAGCTTCCTCAATCATTTTGTTTGAAATATGGGTAAGGGAAGTGATAAAAGATGGAATTGGAATCTGAGGATTTATGAGTGTGTTGAATCGACCTAAAATACCGTCTGAGTTGAACTGAACAGCACCGATTTCAATGATTCTGTCCTTTTCTGCACTCAGACCGGTTGTTTCAGTATCGAAGGCGGTGAAAACTGCCCCGTCCATTAAAAAACGGGCCAGCTTTCGGTAGTCTTTAAAAACTTTATTTGCCAGCTGCATCGAGAATTGAGTTGATGTCAGCTTCGATTGCGTTACAAACTTCAACTGCTTCTTTTTTTGCAGCAGCGAGGCACTTGTCGCACTTTGCTCCGCCAACTTCTGTTCTGTTGTTGATGTAGAATTTGATCTTTGGTTCTGTTCCTGATGGACGTGCAGAAACGATTGTGCCGCCTTCAAGGAAGAACTGAAGAACATTGCTCTTTGGAAGATTTACAGCTTCTTTCTTTGATGGGTTTTCTGGATCGAATGATACAGAGTTTCCAATGTCGCGAATCTGTGTAACTTTCTTTCCACCCAAAGACTTAAGTCCTTCTGTGCGCAGTTTAGTCATGATTCCAGCCATTGTTTCAACTCCGGCTGAACCAGGGAAGTTCTTAGAGATAGCGCGGTCTTCGAAGTAACCGTATTCTTTGTACATGTCATCAAGGTGTTCAAGAAGGCTCTTGCCCTTTGATCTCCAGTACATTGTCATTTCAGCACACATAGCAGCTGCTGAAACACCGTCTTTATCCATTACTTCAGTTTCAACCTTGTATCCGTATGATTCTTCAAGACCGAATACGTATGTACCCTGTCCCTTAGCTTCACGTTCTGCTTCTACAGCGGCAATCCACTTAAAACCTGTAAGACATTCAATCATTTCTACACCGTATTTTTTACAGATGTAGTCACCGAATGGGCTTGTTACGATTGAGCGTACACAGTATGAACCTGCAGGAAGCTTACCGAATTCCTTGCGTGAAAGGAATACGTAATCCATAAGGAGGGCACCCATCTGGTTACCAGAAAGAAGAACGAAGTTTCCGTCTTTGTCCGGGAATGCTGTACCAAAGCGGTCTGAGTCTGGGTCTGTAGCCATTACACAGTCTGCCTTTGTTGCAGTACCAAGTTCAACAGCCATTTTCATAGCTGGCTTTTCTTCTGGATTTGGTTTTTCTACAGTCGGAAAGTTTCCGTCAGGATTTCTCTGTTCTGGGACTGTCTTAACTGGAAGGCCAAGGTCACCAAGTACCTTTTCTACGTGCATGGCACCAGTTCCGTGAAGTGGTGTATATACAACGTTTACAGTGGAAGCGTATTCTTTGATTAGTTCCGGGCGGAAAAGCTGTTCCTTACACATTGCCCAGTATTTTTCGTCGATTTCAGAATCGATCATAACAAGCTTGCCACTCTTAATGGCTTCTTCCTTAGAGATTGTCTTTACAGAAGTTACCTTGTTTACTTCATCAACGATACCAACATCATGGGGTTCAATAACCTGGGCACCGTCATTCCAGTAAGCTTTGTATCCGTTGTACATTTTTGGATTGTGTGATGCTGTAACTACAACACCAGTATCAGCCTTAAAATAGCGGATAGCGTATGAAAGCTCAGGAGTTGGGCGAAGACCTGAGAAAAGGTAAGCCTTAATTCCGTTTGCTGCAAAAATAAGTGCAGTTGCTTCAGCGAATACATCTGAGTTGTTGCGGCTGTCATAAGCTACAACTGCGCTGAGTGTTCCTGCTTTTGCCTTTTCTGGGAAAGCCTTTATAACGTAATTTGCAAGCCCCTGTGTAGCAAGGTTGATTTCAAGAGTGTTCATGCGGTTTGTTCCGCCACCCATTACACCACGAAGCCCACCTGTACCGAATTCAAGTGTGCGGTAGAAACGATCTTCAAGTTCAGTGAAGTCTTCCTTTGCAACAAGTTCTTCAACTTCTTTGCGGAAGCGTTCATCTTTTTCTGCTGCGATATAATCTTTAGCTCTCTTAAGGATTTCTGATTTTTCCATCTGTAAAAAAACTCCTACGAAATTCTATTGCTCTAAATATACTGAATTTTTTTCATATATAAAAGCAATTTATAAAAAAATATTCATATCCTATTGCTGATTTTTGTCAGCTTCCTTAAGCATTTCTGTTTCCCAGCAAAGCAGTGCCTTTTCCATTTCTGAGTTGTTGCCTTTTACATCGCACATTATGCGAAAAACAGGTTCTGTGCCGCTGCCTCGCATCCAGATGAAGGCAACGGGAGTGCTGGTTCTCCCAAGGAATTTTATTTTAAGGCCGCCTTTGCCGCTTTTTCTAAAATCTGTTTCTCCGCGAATCTCTTTTGTGCCGTTTGTAATATCACATTCATAAGAAAAAATACCGTAGTTTTCAAGAAAAACCTTCTGCTTAATCCACTGTTTTTCAAAGATTTTCTGGAATCTTGCTTTAAGTTCTCCGTGATCTTTTGTTTCTATATGAAGAACAGCCCGGGGGTCAGAAACTCCTGTTGTTGTATATGCAGGCAGACTTGCCAGGATATCTGTAAGTGTGTAGTTATCCTTACATTCACAGTTAGATTTTTTGCACCAGGTTTCGTAAAGTTCTTTGATGTTCAAAAGCTTGATTATCGCAAAAACTGTGTTTATCGGGTCACGAACTGCGCTTGGGTATGTGATTGTGCCACCGTTGCTTCCTTCTCCAAAAATGCGGACGTCAAATCCTTCGGCGCGCTTTTCAGCAGCCAGATTTACAACATTTGCTTCGCCAACTTCTGCCCTGAAGACTTGTGCGCCAAATTTGCCAGCGATTTCCTCAATACGCATAGAAGTAGGGCAGTTTACAACCACGCAAGGCTTTTCTTTTCCAAGGTAATTCTGGTATGCAAGTTCAGAAAGGACTGAAAGGCTGAATACTTGCTGAGCCTTAAGGATTACGGCTTTTTTTTCTTTATCATCCCAGTAAACTATATTTCCCCGGTCTCCGTCGCAGTCGGGCATGTAGCCCAAAACTGCATCTGAGTGCCCCATCTTTTGCAGTCGTTCCATCTCTTGTGCAACATATATAAGGTTTTCCGCTTCTGGAATGATTTCGTGGGCAATTTCACCAGCTTTGTTGTGGATGGCGTAAAAGCCAATTCCGTTTTCAGCAAAAAAATCTTCATCTACGGAATCAGCTCTGGCAGAACCGTTCATGTCTACTACAACGCTGATCTTTTTTTTCGAAGCCGCTTTTTTGAGAAGCTCAAAAATCCTTTTCTGACTTTCTTCTTCCTCGCTGGCACTTATTGTCCATTTAAGGAAAGCTCTGTAACTCTCCAGTGCTTTTGCTTTGTTGGCCGGCCGTTCTTCGTAGATTTGAGCGATTTTTTTTTCTTCTATTCCCTGAATCAGATCAAAGGCTTTTTTCTGTGCCTCGTCCTGTTCGCATAAAGCAGTGAATTCTTTTACAAGTTTCCCATTCTCTGTGCCATTGAGAACACCGCCGGCGTTGAGACCGAATTTTATGCCATTGTGTCCAACAGGATTATGGCTTGCAGAAATATACATGAAACCGTCGCTGCCGCGGCTGAAGGCCATGATTTCTGGGGCTGCTGTGATACCTGCGAATTTTACGTTCACATTCTCAGATACAAAGGTTTTTATTGCAGCCTCTGCAATCGCAGGTCCTGTTGGACGGGCATCCATTCCAACCAGGATTTCAGGTTTTTCTTTACCTGTCTGTTTTTTTACATAATCTGCAAAAACTTTTGCGGCATAAATAGAAATGGCGATGTTATCTTCGCCGATCATAGAAGTTTTGTCCTGTTCCTGTCCGCCAATGGCAAAAACTTTGCGCCATCCGGAAGCTGAAAGTATCATGTTCGTTTTCATATTTTTAATAATAACGTTTTACAAAACGATTGTTAATAAATGAATAATTTGCTAGTATTTTAGTATGAAATATATTGAACAGGATATGCCGAAGGCTGGCGATATAGTTGCAGTTGGACTTTCAGGTGGGGTTGATTCCACGTTGACAGCTCTGATTCTAAAGAAAAAAGGTTGTAAGGTTATTGGTGTTACCATGTCTTTGTGGGACGGACGTCTTCCGGAAATGGAAGAAGGCAAAAAACTTCGTGAATCATGTTATGGTCCGGGAGAAGAAAAGAATATTGAGCAATGCAGGAAATTCTGTGCTGAACAGGGAATTGAATATCATGTGATTGATGTAAAGGATTCATATCGCAAGGAAGTTCTAGAATATTTTAAGGCAGAATATCGTGCAGGACGCACTCCAAACCCTTGCATTCGCTGTAACCGTTACATAAAATTTGGCGCTCTTCTTCAAGGTATCTGTAAGATGGATATAGATTACGACTATTTTTGCACAGGTCATTATGCCAAAATTGTACGTCCAACGGAAGGTCTTTTTGGTACTGACATAAAACCTGCCATGATACATACTGCCATGGATCAGTCAAAGGATCAGACGTATTTCATCTACAGAGTTCCTTCTTCTATTCTTGAAAAGGTGCGCTTTCCTCTGGCAGATATTCCAAAAAGCGAAGTTTTCCGTCTTGCAAAAGAGTACAATCTTGCTGCAGCAGATAGGGAAGAAAGCCAGGATTTCATTCCTGAAGAATATTTTGACATGCTTTTTAGTGATCGGCCGTCAGTTCCTGGCGACATTATCGATCTGGATGGTCATGTTCTTGGTAAGCATAGGGGAATTGAACACTATACGGTGGGGCAGCGCAGGGGACTTGGGGTAAGTTCTACAAAACCTTTGTACGTTCATTCGATTGATGCTGTAAATAATCTTGTGGTTCTTGCTTCCAATGATGATCTGAATAGCGATGGACTAGTGGCAGATGACTTTGTGTGGCCTGGGGAAGTTGAGCCAAAGGATAAGTTCGAAGCCTTTGTTAAGATACGTCTTGCGTCAAAGCCAGTTCATGTTGTTGTGGAAAAATATATACCTGCAGAAGGTGAAGTCTTTGCAGGTCAGCCCTGGAAAATCACATTCGATACACCACAAAGGGCTGTGGCCCCAGGGCAGAGCGCCGTTTTATATAAAGATGGAATAATAGTCGGAGGTGGAATAATTTCGAAGACTTTCCAGACAAAGATTATTGGGGCGGATTAGATTAGCAGATTAGATTAATAGACGGAAAGTGAATAGTTTGCGTTGTATTCTTTTTTCTCGTTGATGTCTTTCAGGGAAATCTGCAAAAGAATTTGGCCAGCGGTGAAATTTGCTTCTCCGGTGAGTATGAGGTTCTTGTCCGGGTACAGGTCTTCCTTTGAATAGCTTTTGTTGCCTTTTACGCAGACCTTGTTGTCTTCTTCTGAAAGGACGCCGAAAGAAATGGAGTCAACCAGCGTTCCATTCAGGAAAATCTGTGTTTTGTATGGAACTGCTACAGAAAGCCTTTTTTGGTAAATCTTGTAAGTGCCAGCTGGAATTGACCTGGAAACTGCAAGTTCATGTCGGCGTCCATTCTTTGCGATGAGGGTTACGTTTTGGGTGTAAAGTTCCAGTTCGTTTCCGATTCTAGGCATGAGAATTCTTGGGTTAATGCTGGTCCTGTTTTTTAAGTCTATTACCTGGAATTCAAGGGAGCTTTTTCCCTGCTGCCATGCTGAATTTCCTGTTTGACCCAAAACTTCTGCGTTTTCTACCACTTCATTTTTGAACAGGCAGTTTATGACAGTTTCTTCTTCAAGATTTCCGTATATTGTGGCAAGACTGTCATTATGGCAAATGACGATTGTGTTTCCAAGCGCTGTAGGGAAAAAGTCTGAGTCATCCTGATAGTCAACCATTATCATGCTGATGAATCCCTGGTCTGCCGCCTGTACAGTTGACGGTTCCTGGAAAATCAAGGAATTGCTGATTGTGTTTCCCCTCAGTTGTGCAAAATATGAATGAAAGGAATCGGAATTTATTTGTTCTGTCTGAGGCCAGTTGAAAGTCAGTGCTGTAAAAGGCACCAGCAGCGCTGCGGTAAATGCGATCAGTATCTTTTTCATTTCTAGATCCTCTATTCTCTGGTGATTTTTATGCAGGAAATATGAGTGTCGCGTCCCACATACAGTTTTCCGTCTTTTGCTTCAATGAAAGCATTCTGTGCTTCAAATGAAAAGCTTCCTGTGAGGGTTGCGAATTTTTCGATTATGTACACCGAATAAGTGTTTTTCATTTTTGAGAGAACAAAAAAATTATTCTTGTCTTCGATGATTCTTATGGCATGTCCTTTTATGTCCATGTCGGCTTGTTTTTTGGAGGCAACATCAAGAATTGAGATGTGTGGGCCATGGTTGTAAAGAATTGTGGAATTGTCTTTGCTGAATTTCACAATCTTCTGCAATGGATCAGATGAGTCCATATAGGAATGATGGACGATTTTGGAATTGTGTCCGTCTACATAGCATAGAAGGAAACGTTGTTTGTCCATTCCGCTGATTACAGCCAGGTATTTTCCGTCATCTGAAACGTCGATTCCATGGATTCCAGGATAATTGCTGCCTGTTGGGGCAAATTTATTCAGAAGGTTTCCTTCAAGATCGAATTCGCATATCGTGCCGTCGGCAAAGCCTGCCGCCACAGCATTTTCTGATGTGTTGAACGCGCTTACAGGTGAAATGCCTGCATAGTTCCACTTTGCGTTGCCCTTCTCATCGCACATCACAAAGGAAGTTCCACCTGGCTGAAATACGAATGTTTTGTTTTCCGTAAGATGTGGAAAACCTTCAATCTTCAGCCTGTAGAGTTCTTTTCCAGCCGGTGAATAGACTGTTGCATTGGAGTTGTTTGCAGTGTATGAAACATAGGCATCTTCTGTGATGGAAGCCTTGTAGGGAAAACTTACGAATGCGGCGACCTTTCCGTCAGTTGTGAAGTATCCCATGGACTGGCCAAGCTTGAACGGAAGAATTTCCTCGTCATCCGAAAGTTTTGTTGTGGATGGGTTTGCCACGTCAATTTTCCATTCTGGATTGAACTGATATTCTGTTTCCAGAGGTTTTATTGCAAAGATTGTATACAGAAGACAAAAGCTTCCTGCTGCCAGTGCGAATGCAGCTCTTTTTCCTAATTTCATGATTGTTAAATTATAATTATATAAATGATCAAGTCAATGTTTCTTTGAAAATGACTGAAATCATCTTGAAAAAAAAACATTTTCGAAATTTGTGTTTTTCGAATGTTTAAGGGGATATGGAACTGAGCTTTTGTTTTGCCTCTTTGTGAGTTCCGTATTTGTTTTTATGGTTTTCTTTGCCACGAATTGTTATTATTTGCGAATATTGACAAGAAACCGTAAATAATGCAAACTTTTCCAAGTAAAAAATGATTTTTGGAGTCAAAGATGGAAGACGATATTCTTACTATCGAAGAAGTTGCTAAATATCTTCGTGTTTCAGATCGCACGGTATATGAATGGGCGCAGAAAGGTGAAATTCCTGCTGGAAAAATTGGAACAGTATGGAGATTCAAGAAAGCTGATGTGGAAAAATGGGTGAACGAAAAGCTTTCTCCTTCCAGTGTACAGAAAGTCGAATCTGAGATTCAGGTAAAGAATATCCTTTCACCCGATCGTGTGGTTTTCGTAAATCACAGCTCTCAGCGCGACGCTCTTGTAGAACTTGCAGGTGTGCTTTCTACAGCACCTCAGATCAAACATTCGAAAGAACTGGTTTCGGAAATACTCAAACGCGAAGAACTTATGTCTACAGCTGTAGGTCGCGGAATTGCTATTCCTCATGTCCGTCTTTCTTCTGTAACCGATCTTGTTATGGCTGTGGGAATCTGCAAGAAGCCTGTGGAGGATTTCCAGACTTTGGATGATACTCCGGTTCAGATTCTCATAATGATTGCTGCTGCGTATAATCAGCATGCATATTACCTTAAGACCATTTCATATTTCAGCGCAATGCTCAAGAAGCCTGAATTGCGACAGGCTATGATTAATGCTTCAACTCCTCGTGAAGTATATGATTTGCTGATTAAAGGATAACTGAAAAAATCAGCATGATGATGATTAAATTTTTTTATTGACATATAGAAAAACAATGATACTATAAAGATAGTTATCTATAAAAATTAAATTTTTATGGATAACATAAAGTAATTTTTTTAGGAGAATTTTATGAAAAAAATTGTTTTACTTGCGTTAATTTCGCTTGCTACGGTTGCTGGTTTTGTTTCTTGTGCAAAAAAGGGAACTTGCGATGAATGTGGAAAAGAAAATGTTACTTTGCAAGAGAGAAAATATCAGGGAGAAACAGGACATCTTTGTGAAGATTGTGCAAAAGGATTTGATGAAGCAATGAAGGTGCTTAATCAGTAAAAAAAGCACCACAAACTAAAGTGTCCAATAATCGGGCTGCACTCCAGATGGAATGCAGCCTTTTTTTTGCCTATGGCTTATGGTAACGGAACAGGAATCCACTTTTTCGTGTCCCTTTGGTCTTGCGCTATAAGACCTGGGTTTATGTTCTTTGCGGTGGTTTCACCAAGTAAGTACCAGTTCTGTCCCACCTGGATTTTGGCTCCTTCCTGGTTAATCAAAGCTCCGTAAACGCTGTGCTTGTATTCACGGCTTACGAAGAGTGTGCAGTCAATTCCTGCATGTTCCAGAAGAGTGCACAAAAGCATGCTTCTGGCATCACAGTCGCTTCCATTGCCGCATAGAATTTCTGATGGGGTAGTAAAGTCTGATTTTTTGGCAGATGTGTTTCTTATGTAGTCGAACCCTTGCACCCAATTTAAAAGCATTTTGTTGTATGCCGCGTCTGGATTTTTTGAATTTTCTTGTTTTGCTGTCTGGTATAGAGCTTGATGTATGTGGTCTGCTGGAACTTTCATTCTTGAGTAGCTGTCCCTGTAGATAGTCTGGTAGTAGCGCTTCCAGGCTTCAAGCCATTTTTCGTGGGATGCGTAAAGGGAAAATACTGCGAATTCACAGTCCCGCACAAAAGCCGATGCTTCCAGATCCACCTGGTCTATTTGGGTTTGAATCTGTTTGCCTGCGATGTTCAGCGTAATTTTTTTTGCTTCCAGGCTTTTGTCCGTAGGGAATGCGTATGAGGTAAAGATTCCGGGGCAAAGCTTGCTTTCTTCATTTATGGTAAGCGAATTCAGGCATGATATGATGAACTGCTGGCAGTCATCTGCCTTATCTGAATCGGCATAGCAAAGAAGAACGAGACTTGCCTCTTTTTCTTTTAGCTGGACACTTATGGCCCATCCTTTTGCCCCGTTGCTGCTTCCCTGGAATGTCATGGAAAAATTCGCAATCGAGCAGTCTGCGTTTGCCCATACGAAGCTGTCATTCTGGTAGCTTGCCCCAAGCCTTCCAAGGGTTGTAGTCAATGCCTGACTGCTTGTCTGAAACTGTCCCATAGGATATAGCTTGTACAGAAAGCTTACCGCCATGAACCTGTGGGCAAAACGATATGAAAAACTGTCAGGTGTATGCTCTGCTTCAATGAAATCTTCTGGCAGGTCAAGTGTTATGTCAAAATCCTGATCAATCAGTTTTTCTGAATATAGGTTTGCAGGGAATATGATTGCCAATGCTATGACTAATGCGGCTATGGCTTTTGTGAAAATGCGGCTTCTTGTCATTTTGTCTCCTGTTATATATTATGATTTTCGGATGAAAAATATTCCCGTAATATACGAAAATGATGAAATCCTCGTGATAAATAAACCTGCCGGTGTTGCGGTTCAAGGAGGGAAGGGAATTGCCCATCCTTTGGATAAGGAACTTCCAGAACAGCTTGGTTATCCTGTATATCTTGTGCACCGTCTGGATATGGAAACCTGCGGTCTTATGATAGTCGCAAAGTCTTCTATGGCTGCGGCAAAGTGGACTCGCCTCATAGGTGGAAAGCTGGTGCGAAAAGAGTACATGGCCATATGTGCCGGAATGCTTTCTGAAAAGAAGGGAACCATTACCGCCAATGTTCTGCAGAAAGGAAACGAAAAGCCTGCTGTAACTCATTATCAGGTTGTTGATCAGAAGGTGGTTGAGTTTGAAGGCCAGTCCTATCCGCTCACTTATGTGCAGCTGGCATTGGAAACCGGCCGCATGCATCAGATTCGAATTCATCTTTCAAAGCAGAACTGTCCCATAGCCGGTGACGACAAACATGGTAATTTCAAGTTGAATAAGGTGCTTCGCAAGGCGTTAAAAATCCGTACTCTTATGCTTTGTGCATTCAGACTTTCCATTCCTGTTGACGGCAAGGAGCTGGTGTTTCAGATAGATCTGCCAAATCATATGAATCTTCAAATTGTTGACAATATAAATAATTAGCGATATATTAATATTGTACATTTTAATTACCTTTTAAGATGGACTCGTGACACACGGGTCTTTTTTTATTTTCAAAGGGGTTTGTAGTGGATTATACACCATTAGAATCACTTCCTTACTATAAGGAATGTTCACCGCTTGTAGAGGGGCTTGGCTATACTTTAGTTGAGCTGCATGTTGTTCCTCAGAAGGGAACTACCAGAATCTCTGCGGTGATAGCGTCAAAGGATCCTTGTGTGGATATTGGCGTAAATGACTGTGCGAAAGTGCATCATGCCCTTCTTCCTCGCCTGGAAGCAATTCTTGGCACTGATGATACTTACATGGAACTCACTTCACCAGGAATGGAACGCAACTTCAAGAATGCAGCGGAGTTTGCGGTCTTTACGGGGCGAGAAGTTCGAGTGTGGGACAAGACTGTAACAGACTGGGTTGGCGGAAAAATTGTTTGTTCAGATGAAAAATCTGTAACTATGCAAGGTGAACAGGGACAGTTTACTGTAGCTTTTGAAAATATAGCGAAAGCGAAATTCATACATTTATAATTTATTTGGGGGCTTATTATGTCAGAAATGGCAGAAGCTATTCATGCTCTTATGGCTGAAAAAGGGTGTTCAGAGGAATCTGTTCGCCAGACAATTGAAAGCGCTTTGAAGGCTGCTTACAAAAAAACATTCGGAACTTGTGATAACGCAATCATCACTTTCGCTGATGATATGTCGGATGTTAAGATTTATTCAAGAAAAACTGTAGTGGATGGAGTTTATGATCCTGTTACAGAAATCGAACTTGAAGAAGCAAAAGCTTTGAGTGCAGACGTTGAAGAGGGGGATGAACTTGATATCGAGCTTGATCCTAAAACTTTTGACCGTTCTGCAGTTTCTACAGGTAAGCAGACTGCTCATCAGGGACTGAATGAAACTGTTCGCGATTCCCTTTACAATCAGTACAAGGATAAAGTTGGCGAAATGATCAAAGGTTATTTCCAGCGCGAACGCAACGGAAACATCTTTGTGGATCTTGGAAATGCTGGTCGTCTTGAAGGATACCTTCCACTAAAATTCCAGTCTCCAAGAGAGACTTATGATCAGGGCGATTTGATTCGCGCAATCATCGTTGAAATCAAGCGAAATTCATCTGGTCTTCAGCTTGTGCTTTCTCGCAGCGATCCACGTCTTGTTCAGATTGCAATGGAACTTGAGATTCCGGAAATTGCAGATGGTACTGTAAAAATCGAAAAATGCGTTCGCGATGCAGGTTATCGCACAAAAATGGCTGTTTCTACAGTACGCGAAGAAATTGATCCTGTTGGAGCTTGTGTAGGAACAAAGGGCGTTCGCATCCAGAACGTCATCCGCGAATTGCTTGGCGAGAAAATCGATGTCCTTAAATATGATCCAGATCCATCTGTATTTATTGCTAATGCCCTTTCTCCAGCTCAGGTAGAACGAGTTGTAATTCTTGATGCAGAAAAGAAACAGGCGCTTGCAATTGTAGATGATTCACAGTTCAGCCTTGCGATTGGTAAGCAGGGGCAGAATGTTCGCCTTGCAAACAGACTTTGCGACTGGAACATCGATGTTAAGACTGTTGAGCAGTGCGCTGATATGGATCTTTCTGATAAGGCTACATCAGTTGCTGCACGTAATCTCTTTAATGATGATGTTGAAGAAGAAGAGCTTACAACAGTTTCAGAACTTCCTGGTGTTAATGCGGCTGTTGCTGCTAAACTTAAGGAAAATGGAATTGAAGATATCGTTCACTTCATGGAATCTTACGAAACATTGGATATTGATGGTGTTTCAAAAGAAGATCTTGATGCAGTTTATGCCTTGATTAAAGAAAATGTTGAATTTGTAGAAGAGCAGGATGATGCAACTGCCTCTGACGAAAATACAGATGAACCACAGGAAGAAGAAAAATACTTCTGTCCAGAATGTGGAGCGGAGATTACACTTGACATGACACATTGTCCAAAGTGTGGTGTTGAGTTTGAATTCACAGAGGACGAGGAATAGGATATTTTATGGCTGAAGAATCAGAAAAAAAGCCGGAAGTTATTGTTCACAAAAAACATGCAGAAACTCCTGCTCAGTCTACTCAGTCACCAGCAAAAAAGAAGGTGATTGTTGTTAAGAAAAAGCCTGCTGCTAATCCAGCTGGTTCACCTGCCGCCGATGGTCAGAAAAAAGACATTAAGGTTGTTGCAAAGCGACCTGAACAGTCTGCAGGCCAGACTCAGGCTAAGGTAGAAGCTCCAAGGAATTCTTCTGGACAGCAGGTGGCTTCTAAAGTTGAAGAACAGAAAAGCGAAGGACGTCCACAGCAGAAAAGAACTTTTGAAGTAAATAGTTCACGTCCGAACGTAAAAGCCGGAAATCTAAGCGATTATGGTCGCAGAGACAATCGAGGCGGGTATAACCGTGGAAATAGCGGCTATAACCGTGACGGTAACGGTGGGTATCAAAGAAGAGAAGGCGGCTTTACAGGCGCTCAGGCTCGTCAGGGATACCAGAATCGTCAGAATGAAGGTCAAGGCGGATATAATCGCGGCGGCCAGGGCGGAAGCTTTAACCGTGGCGGCCAGAGTGGTAGTTTTAACCGCGGTGGCCAGAGTGGTGGTTTTAACCGCGGCGGTCAAGGCGGCGGTTTTGGCGGTGGAAACAGACCTAATGGTCCTCGCCCAGGATTTGGCGGTGGCCGTCCAGGATTTAGCGGAGGTCAGGCTGGTTCAGCTGTTCCACCAATGATGCAGAACCGTGCACCTGCAAAGAAAGCTTTCAAAGGTAAAAAGCAGGTATATAACAGAAAAGATGAAGAACAGTATGATGATTCACTTTTCGAAAGCAAGAAGAAGTCAGAAACTCCAGCTTCAGTTGTACCAAAGTCAATTGAAATCATGGAAACTGTTTCAATCTCTGATCTTGCTAAGAAAATGAACCTTAAGGCTTCTGAAATCATCGGTAAACTTTTTTCAAGCTACGGTCAGATGGTTACAATCAACCAGTCAATCGACAAGGATACAGCCGAACTTCTCTGTTCAGAATATGGTTGTGAAGTAAAAGTTGTTTCCCTTTATGATGAAACTGTTATTAAAGGTGATGAAGACATTGCAGAAAATATGCTTCCTCGTCCACCAATCGTAACTGTAATGGGTCACGTAGACCACGGTAAGACAAAGACTTTGGATGCCATTCGAAATGCCAATGTTGCTGCTGGCGAAGCCGGCGGTATTACACAGGCAATCGGTGCTTATTCAGTTCATACTGATAAGGGTGATATTACATTCCTTGATACACCAGGCCATGAAGCATTTACAATGATGCGTGCTCGTGGTGCTCAGGTAACAGATGTTGTAGTTCTTGTAGTAGCTGCAGATGACGGTGTAATGCCTCAGACTCTTGAAGCTATTGCTCATGCAAAGGATGCAAAGGTTCCAATCATTGTTGCTGTAAACAAAATTGATAAACCGGAAGCCAATCCTGACCGCGTTAAGACACAACTTTCCGAACATGGTCTTACACCTGAAGAATGGGGTGGAGATACACAGTACGTTCATATTTCTGCTAAACAGAAGATGGGTATTGAAGATCTTCTTGATGCTATTCTTCTTCAGGCTGAAATGCTTGAACTTAAGGCTACTTATGATTGTCGTGCAGAAGGAAAAATCCTTGAATCACGCATTGACCAGGGACGTGGTGTTGTTTCTTCCGTTGTAATACAGCGTGGTACCCTTAAACAGGGCGATCCTTTTGTTGCTGGTATTTACTCAGGTCGTGTGCGTGCAATGTTTGATGACCGTGGTCACCGCATTCAGGAAGCAGGTCCTTCAACTCCAGTAGAAGTTCTTGGTATGGAAGAAATGCCGAATGCCGGTGATCCATTCCAGGTTACAGAAGACGATAAGGAAGCCCGCGCAATCGCTACAAAGCGACAGGAACTTAAACGCTATGAAGCTGCAAGAGCTGTAAAGAAGACAACATTGGATACTTTGTTCCAGGATATTGAATCTCATGAAGTTCAGGAACTTAAGATCATTATTAAAGCCGATCTTCAAGGTTCAGCAGAAGCTCTTAAGGCTTCATTGGAAAAACTTTCTACAAAAGAAATTCGTGTAAACGTAATTCACAGTTCTGCCGGAGCAATCAACGAATCAGATGTTACTCTTGCTGCAGCTGATTCAAATGCAATCATCATCGGTTTCAACGTTCGTCCAACACCTAAAGCAAAGATTCTTGCAGATACAGAAAAGGTTGATATCAGAAAGTACAATATCATCTATAAGTGTGTTGAAGAAATTCAGGCTGCTATGGAAGGTATGCTTTCTCCAGATACAAAAGAACAGACAATCGGTAATGTTGAAGTACGCAACACATTTAAGGTTCCAAAAGTCGGAACAATTGCCGGATGTTATGTTACAGACGGTTGTGTCCGCAGAAATTCAATGGTTAACCTTGTTCGTGATGGTATCGTCAAGTATACAGGTAAGATTGCATCTTTGAAGCGATTTAAAGATGATGCAAAAGAAGTTGCTACAGGATTTGAATGTGGCCTTTCGTTGGAAAACTGGCAGGACATTCAGGTTGGCGACCATCTTGAAATCTTTGAATACATTGAAATTGCACGAAAGCTTGGTGATGAACATCATGATGATCGTGCAGAAAACGAAAAGAAGGCTGCTGAAGCTGCTGCAAAGGCAATGGCTGATGCTGAAGCTGAAAAGGCTCTTGAAGCAGAACAGCTTGCCGCAGAAAAAGCTGCCGGAAAAGCAAAGAAGGCAGCCAAAGCTGCTGCAAAAGAAAAGGCTGCCTCATCACTCTCAGGAGATGCTGAATAATGGGTCAGTACCGAATGGAACGCCTCAACGGTCAGCTTAGGGACGAAATCTCTACGCTGATTCTTAGGGGTGATGTAAAAGATCCTCGTGTTTCAACCTATCTTTCAATAAACAGGGTAGAAGTTGCGTCGGATTTAGCTTATGCAAAGGTTTATGTTTCAAGTTTTCTTTCTGATTCAAAGCTTGAAACTGGCGTGGATGGTCTGAACAGTGCCGCAGGTTATATTCAGTGCCAGATTGCAAAAAAGCTTAGAATCCGTAAGTTTCCAAAACTCACATTTATTGTTGATTCTGGAATGAAACAGGGATTCAATATGGTCCGTAAACTTACGGAACTGGAAAATGAGTCTAAGGCGATGGAAGAAGAAAAATCTTCTGAAGAACCAAAGGACGAATAACACATAGCCACAGTTTTCTGACTGATTGATTGTTTTGAAAACTGTGGCCTTTTTTTATGAAAAATACTGAAAATCTAAATAAAATAGTTTTGTTCTCTAAACCTACAGGAAAAACAAGTTTTTCTTCTTTGTGGACTATCAAGCATGCATTCAATACTACAAAAGTAGGTCATACCGGTACATTGGATAGCTTTGCAAGCGGGCTGCTTGTTGTTTGCGTGGGATCATTGACCCGGCTGGCAGGAAAAATTACTGAATTCGATAAAAGCTATCAGGCAGTAATTGAATTTGGGTCTGAGACTGATACTCTTGAGTGCACTGGTCAGGTGGTTCGCACTGCATTATTGCCCTCAAAAGATGCTTTTGTAAAAGCCTTTGAATCTTTTCGCGGGGAATTAGATCATGTTCCGCCAGCATTTAGCGCAATTCATGTAGACGGAAAAAGGGCAAGCGACCTTGTAAGAAGCGGGAAGAAAGCAGAAATTCCTGCAAGAAAGATAAATGTGTATCAAAGCAATATATGCGATATGCTGCTTGATGATGAAGGTTTTGTAAAGGCTGCCCTTGTGGAATTTACTGTTTCGAAGGGAACTTACATTAGAAGTCTTGCCCGGGATATTGGCTTGGCATGCAATAGTGCGGCTCATCTTATGGCACTTAGAAGAACTCGGGTTGGAAATTTTGAACTGAAAGATGCCTGTGGCTTCGATTTGCTTGAACCATTTACCATTCAAAATGCCATAGCAAACAAGAAATTCCTTTTGGAAAATCCTATTGACCAAAATCATAAGGAAACTGCTTTGGAAAATGATTCTGTGCAGGAAAAATCGCTTCAAGAACAGGTTCGCAATAATTCCATAGAAATGAACAAAATAATCGCATCCCATTGCGGTTTTGGTATTCTTACCTTGAAGGAAAAGTTCAAAGATTCATTTTATAATGGACAAAAGCTTCATTCGAATATGTTTGATTCTTCTCCATTTGAAGTAGAAAACGATTTTGCTGCTGTTTTTCTTGAAAACGGTTTTTTTGCAGGACTTTTGCACAAGGATCAGAATGGTTATTTCAAATATGCTTTTGTTCAGCATTAGAAGTGTCGTTTATTGATTATCATGGATTAATGCATTAAAATAGATATATGTTTGATGTAAAAGAAAGTGATTTTTTTGATCTTGAAGATGCCGCATTTGACACAATCATTGAGCCTGGCATCAAATTTACTGGCAATATAAAATTTGTAAAACCTTTCATGATTCGTGGAAAGGTTAATGGAAAAATCGATGCCACTAGCGATCTTGTCATCGATTCTTGCGCAGAGGTAAATGCAGATATAAATTCTGTTCGGGTTCTTGTGAAGGGAACAGTTCATGGAAATGTCACTGCAAAACAGTTGATTTTTGTATCTGCTTCAGGTGTTCTTGATGGAGATATTACAGCTGCTCAGGTTGTTCTTGAACCTGGAAGCACATTTACTGGAAAGTGTACGATGGTGAGAGAAAATGAATAGAAAAATCCGTTGTTTTATTTTTTTTGCCATAACTTTGGCTTGTTCATCTGATCTTTTTGCAGAGGAAAAAAAGGATGCCCTGATTTTGTATCAGAATGGACGTTATCAGGAATCTGTTGCGGTTTGTGAACAGGAAATTGCTTCCAATCCAAATAGAGTTGAATCCTATGTTGTAATGTGCTGGTCTCTTGTAAAGAACAAGCAATATGCGGAAGCAGAAGTTCGTGCAAATGCAGGTCTTAAAATCAATCCTTACGATGTTCGCCTTTTGGAAATCCTTGGTGAAGCAAAATATTATCTTGGAAATTACAAAGGTGCCACAGAACAGTTCCAGAAATATTTTTCAAATGCCACAGAAAGCCATCCTAGATTAGGAAGTGCGTATTATCTTATGGGTGAAATCTACATTAAACAAGGCCGTTATATGCATGCTGACATTTCTTTGAGTATGGCCGTAAAAAAGGATGCTACTAATGATAAATGGTGGACTGAACTTGGATACGCCCGTGAAATGGCTAAAGATTATGTGCGTGCTGCAGAAGCATACGACAAAGCTCTTTCTATTAACCCTTCTTCCATCAATGCAGAAAAGGGTAGAACAAGAGTAAACAGCAAGCTTCAGTAGAATATGGATATTCAGTTCGAAACCACAGGTTGCAGATTAAACCAGATTGAAAGTGAATCTGCGGCCAGGGTCTTTATCGAAAATTCCTTTACAGTTTCATTAACTTCTCTGACGGCTAAAAGCCAGGTTTTTCCCAAGGCTATCCTGGGTGTAATAAATACTTGTGCAGTAACACAGAAAGCCGAACAGAAGGATAGGCGAATTATTCGCCTTATGCTGGAGAAACTTCCAAATGCAACCATTGTTGTTACTGGATGTTATGCACAGCTTGCAAAAGAATATCTTTGTGGAATGAGCGACAGAATTGCTGTGCTGCCAGGTCAGCTTAAGAGCCGCATTGTGGAATGTGCAAAATTGCTTCGGAAAGCGGTTGGGCCGGAAGGTAGTAATGGAAGCTTTTTTAAAAACGGTGTTTTTGATGCATCATCGTTTGCAAGGTATATGAATGATGGTCTTTTTAGTAAAGATGCAAAGATGCCTGGAACAAGCGAAAATCCTTTTATACTTTCCACAGATTCATTTGTTGCCCATTCCCGTGCCAGCCTGAAAATCCAGGATGGCTGTAACAGTTCCTGCTCCTATTGTGCCATTCATATTGCCCGGGGAAAGTCTGTAAGTCTGGATGCATCTGTAGTTATTGAACGGGTGAAGAAACTGGAGGAAGCGGGGCAGAGCGAAGTTGTCATCACCACTGTAAATATCGCTCAATATAAAAGCCAATACAATGGAAAAGATATTCGTTTTGCAGAACTTCTTGCCCTTTGCCTTGAAAATACAGCAACTATAAATTTCAGGATTTCCAGCCTTTATCCACAGGTGGTTGATGATTATTTTTGTGATGTCATAAAAGATAAAAGGGTCAGGCCTCATTTTCATCTTTCTGTACAAAGTGGCAGCGATGATGTGCTTAAGCGCATGGCCAGGGCATACAAGGCAAATGATGTTTTACAAGCATGCAGAAAACTTAAAGATGCAAAAATAAATCCGTTTCTATCATGTGATATCATTACTGGTTTTCCTGGCGAAACGGATGATGATTTTGAGCAAACCTTAAATCTTTGCAAAGATGCAGGTTTTACGGCGATTCATGTATTTCCGTTTAGTGAGCGAGAGGGCACTTTAGCCGCAACGATGAAAAATAAAGTTCCGCAAAGTATAAGTGGTGAGCGGGCAAAATGTCTTTCTGAATATTCTTTTCAAAGCAAAGCCTGTTATATTTCAAAGTGTGTTGGACAAACTTTTGATGGTGTAATGGAAACAGTAAAAAAAAGCGCTGTTTCATCGAATGAAGGCGATGGGGTTGTTTTTCATGCCATTACTGAAAATTTTTTGCATTGTGAAATCCATGGGTTTGATGGAATGCTTGCTCCTCGTCCAGGACAGAAAGTGAAGCTTGAAATCCTGGGTCCAATAAAAACCCTCTCTGCAAAAGGCGGAGAAACAGAATGTCTTGCGAAATTTGTGTGATAAATTATACGGTCAGCGAAAATCTTTTTAATGGTATTTCACAAGAATTTCAAAATCGAATTAAGAAAATTAATGAATTAAAAAAATAATTTGAGATTTATTTTAAAAAGCTAAAAACTAATAAAAATTATGGCTTCAGTTTTCATTTTTGCCAGAGTTATCTTTTCAGATGATTATTGTTTTTTGTAAAAAAAAAAGGAACTTCATAAGAAGTTCCTTTAGTCGGGATGACAGGATTTGAACCTG
>JAEDGP010000035.1 GCA_016297405.1 Treponema sp. | reverse complement strand
AAAAAAGAGCAGCAGCAGTTTATTGAAAGTTTGAAGAACCAGGCTGAGCAGACCAAAGAATCAAATGAAAAACTTATCACTGCAATCACCGAGCAGGGTAAGCAGATGAAAGAAAATGCTGAGCAAACCAGTAAGCAGATGAAAGAGGCGAACGAAAAAAGCGATAAAAAATGGAACGGAGTGATTATCCTGATTCTTGTCGTAATCCTTATCATCATGTTGTTGATAGGACTCATTCTTCTGATTGTTCGTCTTAGTGCAAAGCAAAGCCGCGTTCAGCAGATGCAGTATGCTGAAGCATTCAAGCTTTTGGCTCAGAATCAAAGCCAGACAAACCAGCTTATGCTTGGTGGTGTTACCGACATATATGGTGAGAATGGTCTGAAATCTGCAGGAAGTTCAAGATGGGGTGTGGATGCATTGCCCGAACCTGAAGAAACTCCTGAAGAAAAAGAAGAAATGCGGGATCTGGCAGCAAAATGCGAAGATCTTGGAGCAAGAATCGATCAGGTTACGGGACGAAAAAATAATTCGAAAAATGTTTCTGAATTGGTTTATAAACTGGCGATGAAGCTTGGAATGCGTCAGCGTGATGCCATGGTTTATTTTTGTGCAGCCATGGTTTATGATGCCGGCTTTATGAGCGTGGATCAGGAACTGCTTTCTGCTGAGCAGCTTACAGAAGAACAGCGCAAGGAATTGAATCAGCATACTGATAAAGCTGAAGAAAATCTTCAGTTTGTGCCTCGCCGCTATTGGCAGGTTTTTGAAGATGCTGCAAAGTGGCACCATGAAAATATGGACGGTTCTGGAAAGAATGGTCTGAAAGGTGAAAAGATTCCGCAGATTGCAAGAATCATTCGCGTAGCAGACAGCTTTGTTGCCATGTCTTCAAAGAGAAGCTATCGCGGTGGAATGGATAAGGACACTGTATGCGATACGCTGGCAGAACAGTCTAATATTTATGATCCGGACGTAATTAATGCATTGAAGGAAATCATCTAAAAGATTTGATTTTTTGATATAAGAGTCGCTGGCATATAAAAATGCCGGCGATTTTTTTTTGTATTCATAAACTTGTGTTTTCTTATTATAATTTATAATGCTGAAAGATTTTAGTTTTGCGAGGAAAACATGGCTAATCCAAAATATGCTCCAGAAGAACCGATTTGTGCGATTGCAACCGCTCTGGCGCCTGCTGCTTTAGGAATAGTGCGCTGTTCGGGGACAGGCACAATCGAATTGTTTTCGAAGCTTTTTTCACGTCCAAAAGCTTTGCATAAGGCCGGCGGCAATACTTTGGTGTATGGTTGGGTTTTGGATGACGGCGTAAGGATTGATGAAGTTATGGTTGCCGTTTACAGGGCGCCAAAAAGTTTTACTGGCGAAGAAATGGTAGAAATAAACTGTCACGGCGGTCCATCTGTTGTAATGGCAATTCAGAATCTTTTGCTGAGAAGTGGTTTTCGCCAGGCAGAGCGGGGGGAATTTACTTTCCGCGCTTATATCAATGGGAAAGCGGATTTAACTAAGGCCGAAGCCGTTCAGGAAATCATTGATAGTCATACCGGGGAATCCCGGAGCAGAGCAGCCGGCCGACTGGCTGGAAATCTTTTTGAAGAAATTAATGAAATCAAAAAGCTTATTATTGATACGGTTGCAAATATTGAAGTGGAAATTGAATATCCGGAGGATGAAGAAAATATTGCTGATTCGTTTGATGACAGCAATTTGATTGCGGCCGAAAAGCGTCTGAAGGCTTTGGCTGATTCCTGGAAAGGCGAAAAACTGTATCAGGATGGGGCCCGCGTAGTTTTGTGTGGCAGGACAAATGCTGGTAAGTCAAGCTTGTTTAATGCAATTTTGAAAGAAGAAAGGGCTATCGTTTCTGATATTGAAGGAACCACAAGAGACTGGCTTGAAAGCTGGTGCGATTTTGGTGGGGTTCCTGTAAGGCTTTTTGATACAGCGGGCCTTCGCCAGACAAGGGATGTGATTGAAGCGCATGGAGTGGAACTGGCAAAATCACTTTCCAAGGATGCAGATGCGGTTCTGTATCTGGTGGACAGCTTGGCTGGACTTTGCCAGAACGATATGGAATTTCTTGAAAATTGTACTGAACCTGTGGTTCTGGTCTGGAATAAAGTTGATTCTGAAGATTTTGGGAAAAATGCACAGATTCCAGATGGTGAAGCAGAAAAAATCAAAATGCTTAAGGCTCAGGTTCAAATCAGTGCGAAAAAAGGAATGGGCCTTGGTAATCTTTATGAAACTGTAAAAAAAGTGCTTACTTCTGGTATGGCAACGGAACGAGTTCAGGCAGGAATTGGTTCCGCCCGACAAAAATCGGCTGTGGAAGAAGCTTTGGAATGCGTGCGTCATGCAATAGAAGTTTCCAGAGATTTTACTTTGGATGCTGTTGTACAGGATCTGGAAGATGCGCAAAATGCACTTGGTGAACTTACCGGTGAAGTTTCTCCAGATGATGTGCTTGGAAGTATTTTCAGCCGTTTTTGTGTAGGAAAATGATGGTTAGGGACGAATTTTTTATGAGGCGGGCAATTGCTCTTGCCAGACTTGGAGAGGGATGGACAAATCCTAATCCGCTGGTTGGTGCAGTAATTGTTCGGGACGGAAAAATCATTGGCGAAGGGTTTCATCACCGATGCGGGTTGCTTCATGCTGAGCGTGATGCCATTGAAGATATGAAAAACCGTGGTGAAAATGGAAAAGGCGCCACAATTTATGTGACTCTGGAACCTTGCTGCCATTTTGGAAAGCAGCCGCCTTGTACTCTTGCAATTGTGGAAAATGGAATCCGCAAGGTTGTGGTTGGTTCCAGAGATCCAAATCCTTTGGTGCATGGAAAGGGCAACCAATATTTGCGGAAAAACGGAATTGAGGTGGTGGAGGATTTTCTGATTGATGAGTGCGATGCATTGAATCAGATTTTCTTTAAATTCATTACAACAGAAAAGCCGTTTGTGGCGCTGAAATATGCTATGACTGCAGACGGAAAGATTGCTACAAAAACCGGCAGTTCAAAATGGATTACTGGGGAAGTGGCAAGAGGCTTTGTCCATGAACTTAGGAACCGCTACAGCGCAATTGTTGCAGGAATAGGTACGGTTTTTGCTGATGACCCGCTTTTAAATTGCCGTCTTTTGGAAAACACTTTGGGGCAGGAGCAAAATCTGGCCGCCGATAATTTTCCTCAAAGTTCAGTTGATATTTATGGTAACAGCAATCCGCTTAGGGTCATTTGCGATAAAAGCCTTCGCCTGCCGCTGAAGTGTCAGATTGCAGAAACGGCAGCAGAGATTCCAACTATTGTTGCTGCCGGAAAAGATTCTGTGGCAAATCAGGGTTTTGATGGCCGGGAAAAAATTGCTGCCCTTGAAAAACTTGGGGTTGAGGTTATGCTTTTGCCGGAAAGTGGCGAAGGCGTTGATTTGAATGCTTTGGTTACGGAACTTGGTAGGCGCAAAATCGATAGTGTGCTGGTGGAAGGCGGCGGCCAGTTGAATTATTCATTTTTGGAAAAGGGACTGGTGGATAAAATCTATGCTTTTGTGGCACCAAAGTTTTTTGGCGGCGACAAGGCTTTGGGACCTGTTCGCGGAAAGGGAATTGATTTTGCGGGTGATGCTTTTGAATATGAGGTGAGGGAAATCAAGGTGTTGGGTAAAGATATTTTGATTGAGATGGATTTGCCTGATAAAAGCGAATAAAGGGTTTTAGGGGTAGCAAGATTGTCTTGCTTCCCCTAGGCGAGGGGGTGGCAAAAGCCCTTGGGCTGGCGCCAGGGGGAGACTTCCCCCATCAGATGGAGAAAAAATGTTTACAGGAATAATTGAAGAAACTGGAATTGTAAAAAATGTGGAAATCAGAGGTGAAAGTGGCTCTGTGCAAATTGATGCGAAAAAAGTGCTTGAAGGAACGAAAGTTGGGGACAGCATTGCGGTAAATGGGGTTTGCCTGACGGTGACTTCGCTTTTTGCAGGCGGGTTTTGCGCTGATGTAATGGCAGAAACCCTTAGAAGATCTTCGTTAGGTGCGCTTTCTTCCGGGGCAAAGGTGAATCTGGAGCGGGCTATGGCTGCGGATGGCAGGTTTGGCGGGCATATTGTAAGTGGTCATATTGATGGAACTGGAATAATCCGCCAGATGGCGAAAGAAAGCAACGCAGTTTGGGTTTATATTGGAACGACCGCTGAAATTTTGGGTCTGATTGTAGAAAAAGGTTCAATTGCAATTGATGGAATTAGTTTGACTGTGGCTAAATTGAGGGGGCAGGATTTTGCGGTTTCTGTAATTCCTCACACTGGGGAAGAAACAACGCTTCTTTCAAAAAAAGCTGGCGATGTGGTGAATCTGGAAAATGATATTATCGGAAAATATGTGCAGAGGTTTTTAGGGCTAAGAAAAAATAACGTTTCTAACGGTAACTCTGGAGACTTTTTAAATGGTGGTGCAGAAAACGGACTTACTGAAGAGCGCCTTCGCCAGCTTGGCTATTAGATTTTGTGTCTGAAGGCTGCGTTTGTTTCATCGCTTTTATTGCAGCAGGGATTGCTGCCTTTTCTGAAATTTCCATAGATTTGATTTTAGTGATATAATTTTTTTCATGCAACTTCTTACGAAAGAACAGATAATCGCGGTTATGGAACGGTTCAAAGCTCAAAATCCTTCTCCAAAATCTGAGCTGGAATGGACAAATCCATTTACTTTGCTTGTTTCTGTTGTGCTTTCTGCTCAGGCCACTGATAAAAGTGTGAATAAAGCCACGGCCGATTTGTACAAAATTGCCGATTCTCCAGAAAAAATGGCTGAACTTGGGGTGGAAGGCCTTATTCCATACATAAAATCCATCGGCCTATACAATGCAAAGGCAAAAAATGTGATTGGCCTGAGCAAAATGCTTGTGCGCGATTTTGGAGGCGTTATTCCTAAAGACAGGGAAGCCTTGATGAAATTGCCTGGGGTGGGGCGAAAAACTGCAAATGTTGTGCTGAATGTGGTTTATGGAATGCATACAATGCCGGTGGATACTCATCTTTTGCGCATTTGTCCAAAGATCGGATTAGCACAAGGATCTACTCCAGAGGCTGTGGAGGCTTCCCTTATGGAGCGCATTCCTGATGAATATATGGAGCATGCCCATCACTGGTTTATTCTGCATGGCCGTTATGTTTGTACTGCAAGAAATCCAAAATGTGAAAATTGTCTTATAAATGATCTATGTTGTCATAATGAACAGGTGAAATTTTATGACAATAATTTATAATTAAAGGGTGGATATTAAATCCTTATTTAAAATTTGGAGTTTTATATGAACGAAGAAGTTGTTGCTGCTGAAGTAACTGAAACTATTGAAACTGCAGAAAAAGTTGTTGAAAACTCAGAAAGTTTTTCAGATGTGACACATCATGCTGCAGATGTGGCTGTGGAAAAAACTAATGAATTTGTGAACTACATGAAATCCCTTATTACATGGGGGCATCTATTTAGGTTAATTGGTGCCATTATAATTCTTTTAATCATGTGGGTCATTTATAAGTGTGTGCACAAGGCTTTGAAAAAAGTGCCTGAAGAAAAGGTGAGTGCTCACAACATGATGATTCTGCAGAAAGGCGTAAAATATCTGTTCTACTTGGTTTCGGGCATGTACATTTTGAGCCTGTTTGGTGTAAATATTAATGCTATCTGGGGGGCAGCAGGAATTGCTGGATTGGCAATTGGTTTTGCTGCACAAACTTCGGTAAGCAATCTTATTAGTGGTGTGTTTGTGCTGAGCGAAAAAACTATGAAGGTGGGGGATTATATTACGGTTGGTGGTGAGTCTGGCATTGTTGATTCTGTAGGGCTCCTTTCTGTAAAGATTCATACCCTTGATAATCAGATGATTCGTATTCCAAACTCAACAATCATCAATTCGAATTTTACGAACAACAGCTACTTTCCAAGGAAACGAATGACTTTTGCTGTTTCGATTGATTATAAAACAGACATGAAAACCGCTCTTGCTGCAATAAAAACGGTTCCTGAGCTTTGTTCAACAGTGCTTGAAGAACCTGCGCCGGCTGCATGGTTTGATGGTTTTGATGACAGCGGAATTAAAATGACTTTGGCAGTTTGGTTCATTCCTTCTGATTTGATTCAAACGAAAAATGATGTATTTATCGGGATCAAACAACGTTTTGATGAGGCAGGAATCAATATTCCATTTAATCGGCTTGATGTTTCTGTTCTGGAAGGCGGAAAGTCGTAAGCTTTTTTGGAGAGAGTTTAAAAATTTAGTGGTGGTATTTGATGGATAAAAGTAATATTTATAAGGATGTTGACTGGCCTTTCATGCTGGCAAAATATCCGCTTTCTTTGGATATGGAAGGTAAGCCGGAACAATCTTTTGATATAAAAAAATATTACTCAATCTTAAGTAAAGATGTTCCGTATTTTATCAATGAATATGCAAGTGTTCCCTCTATGCAAAGACTTAAAGGTGTAGGCTTGCTTTGCGGTACTGATTGGACTAAATTGTACAAAAACAGATTCATGTATTCCAGATATGATCATAGCATTGCTGTTGCGCTGATAATCTGGAATTTTACCAGGGATAAGATACAGACTTTGGCTGGCCTTTTTCATGATATTGCTACAGCTGCATTCAGTCATGTGCAGGAATTTCGCAAAGGGGATGCTTTGACCCAGTCTGAAAGCGAGCGAGGCACCGAAGAAATTATTCGCAATGATAAAGTGCTTTGCGCCATGCTTGAAAAAGACGGCATTTCAATTGAAAGTGTCAGGGACTATCATCAGTATCCAATAGCTGATAATGATTTACCTTGTCTTTCGGCTGACAGGTTGGAATATATGTTTCCCTCCGGTGCCTCTTTGCTTGGCAGCTGGAATCTGGAAGATGTGCAGAAAGTCTATTCCGATATTGTTGTGCTCAAAAATGAAATGGGGATAGATGAGCTTGGTTTTATGCACAAAGAGATTGCCGAATTTTATTGTGAAAAATTCTGTGAAATCGGCCATGTGCTTCAACTGAATGAAAATAAACTGACGATGCAGATGCTTGCTGAAATTGTGCACAGTGCCATTGAACTGGGCATCATAACGGAAATGGATTGCATGAATCTGGATGAAGAGCAGCTTTTGTGCAAATTCCGTGTTTTCTGCACAAAGGGTGAAATGTTTGGTTATTATGATAAGAATGCGGAAAAATTCGGCAAGCTTTTTAATACTTTCACAGAAATGGAAAGCATCCTGCATATTGATAAGCGGCCTTTCGAAGATGACAAAGGTTTTTGCGTTAGTATTGATGTAAAGCAAAGGTATATAAATCCATTAGTTGCAGCTTCTGGAACTGAATGTAAGAATCGTCGTCTTTCCGATGTTTCAGATAAAGGTGCAAACATCATCAGGGATTTTCTTGATTACGAAGACACAAAATGGGGTGGAGTTGCTTTTAGATAAAAAGCTCTGAAATAAAAAAAGGGTCAGGATTCGCTTCATTGTGAAGTTTGTTTCCTGACCCTTTTTTGTAAGATTCTGTGGGATGCGGTTTTGCATCCCATAATTTTTTGCGATTAGAAGATTTTTTTGCTTCCCAAGCCTGGAATAAGGCTTGCTGCCATTTTCTTTTCAAGCTCCTTGATTTTGTCCTGTCGGCTTTTTTCTACGTTGTTTAGCTGATTTTTCTGGTTGTTTACAGATTTTGAAATATCTTCGTATTTTTTGATGAAATCAGTTGCACCACTGGTTTTTTCTGAAATCAAAGCAACAACTTTCTGTGTTGCCTGGTTTGCAATTGACGTGATTTCTTCCTGAAGTGATGTGAGGACTGGGGTTGCAAGCTGAGATGCGAGTGTATCCAGTTTGTTTACCTGAAGCTGCAGTTTGTTTGCCTTGGAGTAGGAAAGTGTGTAGCCAATATCAAGTCGTGAAACTTTTGAAAGCGCATTCTTGTAAATTTTACATACCTGTACAGGTTCAAAATCCATACCAGTCATCTTAGAAACATTCATTCCCAATGTTCCGCCAATTTCCCATGAGCCTTGAGTGTCAGCTCTGAAATTTGCCTGAATGTCTGACTTAGTGCTCATTTTAAACACTTTGGCATCAGCAGATAGCGGATACTTATCGCCTTTGTAATTGATCGTGAGCAATGGATTTGGATTATCTCTTGCATCGATGATAATATCTGCGTTGTTGTCATGATCAAGAACGCTGAAGTAAATGTGGCTTGTAGTTGGTTTGTCCCAAAGTTTCTGGTTATTGCTGATGTCATAGGCGTAACCGTGGAATAATTCCTTGCTTTCATCATGGAACTGTTTTCCGGAAGCCTGAATGTCCTGGATCAGGAATGTAGGGTATTTGTTTCTTGAGTATGTAACTGTGCGACCAGCACGTCTTTTATAGCCATGAGAGCTTGAAGAACTTTGAGCAGGTTCTTCTTCGACTTTTTGCTGAGGCTGTTCTTCTTTTTTATCTGATTTTGATTTAGAAGCAAGATTTAAAGAAGGCTTTGGAATATCCAGGCCAACATCTTGAGCAAAGTCCATCAGGTCAGAGATATATGGGAAATAGCTGCCAAGGAGATTGTAAAGCATTCCTTCGATGGCGTTGGACATGATTTTTTTGAATCCCGCTGGAGAAAGCTTTTGCTTCATTTCAGCAACTTTTTTGGTAACGAGTGCCTTGTCGGCAGTGATGGAAGTCTGAAGCTTTGTGGTGTAAGTTTTTATAAGCTTTGTATCGGTTTCCATATCTTTTGTGGTTGCTGTGATAAGATCGTTTGCAGATTTGATTTCCTTTTCACAGTTTTTAAGTGTGGTAAGGGCATTCTTGACTTTTGTTAAATCGTTGATTCCGCCCCAGTTAGTTTTGATGACTGCATTAACGCTGGCTGTTACATCATTGATTTTCTTTTCGATTTCAGCAGGTTTTGCCTGCCATTTTTCAACTTTTGCTTTGACTTCAGAAGTGATATCCAAAGCCGTTTTTGGTGATTGAAGTTCGTCCTGGACTTCTGTAAGAAGGGTTTGTGGATTGTAAGCTTCAAGAATCTTTTTAAGTTCTTCTTCGGCAACATTTAAAAGTTCGTCGCGTTTTTCCGCCAGGAATGTATTTTTATCATCTTTTTTATCGGTGAGGCCTGGAATGAAACCGGAATAAGTTCGGTCGGTTCCAATGGCAACTCCGTTGACAGCAATCTTTTGCGCAACGAATTTACCTCTTAAAAGTTCTGTGAAATTTAATGCAAAAGTAATTTCGTCGATTTCAAAAAGATTCTTCATGACATTTTCAGAATCTTTATTGGCCTGCTGAAGTCCACGAATCTGAAGGAGGGCAGTTTTTGTGTTGCCCAAAGATTTTGCGTCAATTCCGTGGGCAGCAAGATCATTATTGCTGGCGAAAAGATCAAGGTTTACGTATGCAATGTCGGTTTTTGCTTTGAAAATATTCTGCATTGAGTTTACAAGCAGGTTTTTGATGATGATGTTTCTGAAAAGCATCAGTACCAGACATACAAGAACGATGGCAGAAATTGTTGCAAGCAGCGGAATGAATTTTACGGCTGGTTTTTGCGAATTAATCTGCTTGGCTAGGTTTTTAAGTCTTGTGAAATCGGCTTTAGGAATCTGCTGATCCAAAGGAATGCCACTTACCTGCTGACCTTTTTTGTTTACCAGGTCATGCTTGAAAAATGAAAGTACAAATTTTTTATCGTGCTCGATAAAAAGCTTTTTTTCGATTTGTTTTTTAAATTTTGCAGGAAGATATCGCTTTTTGAAAAGTTTTGGAAGCTTTTTTGCAGGCAAAGATTTAGGTTCTTTTTCTGCCTTTTTCTTTGCTTTTTCAAGCGCTTTTTCTGAAGCAGATTTTTTTGGAGCTTTTGGCTCTTTTACTGGCTTTGGCTCTTTTTCTGCGCTTTTAGTTTTTGCTGTTTTTTCCGCTTTTGCAGTTTTTGCAGGTGCAACGGACTTTTCTTTTTTTGCAGTGGTTTTTGTTGTTTTTTCCTGATTTGCTGCAGGAGTCTTTTTTGTTGTTTCTGTTTCTTTCATTTTATTCTCCTGCCTTAGATATATTTTGTGACCTGTTCATGAAGTTTTGCGATTCCAGGAATCCTGTAGATTGTCTTAAGAATCTTTGAATCGATGAATTTTGGAGATATGTATTTGCGCCATGCTTTTATTCCATAAATAATGCCTGCAAAAAGCGGTGCATATAATAAAAGGCCAAACACCATGGATCCCATAACAATGGAATTGTTGAAGCTGGTGAAAGCCACAAATGGAATATCCAAAAGCCAGCCGTAAAATCCGGCAAGAGATGGGATGGTGAGGATTGCATATCCAAGGTCATCAAAAAGGGGATCCAGCAAAGGAGTTAAGGCTGAGCCAATGAGGATAAAAATAAGGTAGCAGCCTTTGTTTATACGTACAAATGCAAAAAAGAACATAAGAATGTACCAAAGTGCATTGTTTTTTGGCATGAATCCCAAAAGCATTCCGATACAAACGGAATTTGCTATCTGGCTTGGTTTTGAGTTAGCGTTCAAAAGTTGAATCAGTTTAACGATGTAGCCGAACATGTTTCCTCCATGAATAATAACCATTATAATAAAATATTTGTTATATGGTAAGTAGTTGAATGTTATTGGGAAAGTAAATGGAAAAAGGCAAAAATCGGAAAAGGCGGGCGGTTTTATTCCAAGCCTATGAGCGCAGTGACGCTTTTTTCCGGGGCCATGATCAATGAATCCATCAGTGTGAGGCCGATTTTGCTGCAAGGAAGCAGATTGAATATGTTTTTTTGAAATGAAAGGGGAACATCGCCGTAACCTGGACTGTAGCGAGGATGTGATTTGAGGCCGCGGCATAATGCGTTTTGCTTTATGTAATCATTTAAAAGATCTACGAAGCTTTCTATAAACATTGCCCCGCAAGCCTGCATGAAAGCGGCATCTGCGCTGCCTGTGTTCTGGGTTTTGCGGATGAGTGTGTCTGTCATTGGGCCGATGGTTGCCGCGAAAAGCACAATGCTGCTGCAGCCTTTAAGGTTTGTGCCAAGGTCTTTGGACTTAATTGTAATGTTTGCGAATTGAATTGTTGATGGGCCGTCTGCCTGATCTGGTGGCAAAACAGTTAGTGGAAATTCCTGAAAGACAGCTTGAGGCATAAGGATTTTTTGAAGCTGGCTGCAGCAGTCTTTTATTTTTGCAGATACGATGTCTGAATCGCAGATGGGTTGTGTGTAACCGCTATATCTTGCTGCTTCTTTGTAGTCTGGAATGATGTGTTGTGCTGGTAATTTGTAGAATAATGGTCCCATTTTGGTTAGCTGCCTTCAAGAAATTATAGTGTAGCCTGCTTGTTTTGTCATTGGGGGAAACCAACCTGCCCCCGCATGGAGCAGTTTTGCGCAGCAAAAGGATGGGGCTTTGCCCCAGACCGAGCCTTAGGCGGGCTGCGGAACGCGGGATTGCTTTTACATTTTGGCCCAATTTGATAAAATGCTTTCATGGAACAGTATAAGAAAGAATTTATTGATTTTATGGTTGAATGCCAGGTTCTGAAATTTGGCTCGTTTACTTTGAAAAGTGGTCGTCAGAGTCCATTCTTTATGAACGCCGGCGCTTATGTAACTGGCGGTCAGCTTGCCCGTCTTGGTGAATACTACGCAAAATCTATTCACGACAATTTTGGTGATGATTTTGACGTATTCTTTGGTCCTGCTTACAAGGGTATTCCACTGGCTGTTGTTACAGCAGTTGCTTACTCAAAGCTTTACGGAAAAGAAGTAAAATACTGCTGCGACCGAAAAGAAGAAAAAGACCACGGCGCAGACAAAGGCGGACTTCTTGGTTACAAAATCAAAGACGGTGACCGCGTTGTAATTATTGAAGACGTTACAACTTCCGGAAAATCAATTGAAGAAGTTTATCCAAAAATTAAGGCACAGGAAACAACAGAAGGCGGAATCAAAATCGTTGGCGAAATCGTTTCTTTGAACCGCGAAGAAAAAGCTCCTGATTCAACAAAAGCAGCTTTGGACGTAATTACAGAAAAATACGGATTCCCTGCAAAAGCAATCGTTTCCATGAGTGATGTTGTAGAAGCGTTGTATACAAACGGCGACAAAAAATATATCACAGACGAAATCAAAGCAGAAATCGACAAATATTACGCTGAATACGGAGCTTCTAAATAAGCGGTGGTAAAGCTATCAGAACCACCAGGAGTATGCTTATGAATTTTCTTGAAGAAAGAATCATAAAAGATGGTATTGTTCGCGAAGGAAACGTTCTTAAAGTTGATTCATTTTTGAATCATCAGATTGATGTTCCGCTTCTTGAACAGATGGGCGCAGAATTCAAAAAGCGCTTTGCCGGAAAAGAAATTACAAAAATTCTGACTATTGAGGCCAGCGGAATTGGTATTGCCTGCATTGTTGCCCGTTATTTTAACGTTCCAGTTCTTTTTGCAAAAAAATCCCAGAGCGTAAATGTTGACGGCGACAAATATTGCGCAGATGTTTATTCTTTCACACACAAATGCACGAATCATGTGTTTGTTTCTAAAAAATACATTGAAAAGGGCGAAAAGATTCTTATTATCGACGACTTTCTTGCAAATGGCGCGGCTCTTCTGGGACTTACAGAAATCTGCCGTCAGGCCCAAGCTGAAGTTGTAGGAATCGGTATTGCTATTGAAAAGGGATTCCAGGATGGTGGAAAAATCATCCGCGAAAAAGGATTCCAGCTGGAATCAATTGCCATTGTTGACACAATGGACGCAAAAACAGGAAAAATTACATTCAGATAATTTTTGCAGTCCACAAAATCGATCATTTTAAAAGGAGTTATATAAATGAAAGACACTAACGCAGAAAACATCTTTCAGTTAGACGGAAAAGTTCCACTTGGAAAGGCGATTCCAGTAGGACTTCAGCATGTTCTTGCTATGTTTGTTGCAAACATTACACCAATCATGATTTTGGCAAATGTTTGTGGCCTGGATCAGTCCCTTGCGGCAAAGCTTGTTCAGAATGCTATGATCATTGCTGGAATCGGTACATTGATTCAGCTTTGTCCATTATGGAAGATTGGTTCAGGGCTGCCTATTGTAATGGGAATCAGCTTTACTTTCTTGAATGCGGCGATTTTTGTGGGAACTACTTACAGTTATGGAACAATCATTGGTTGTGTAATTGTTGGTGGTCTTATTGAAGGTGTTTTGGGTCTGTTCGCAAAATACTGGATGAAGATAATCGCTCCCATTGTTGCGGCTTCTGTTGTTGTGGCAATTGGATTTTCTTTGCTTACTGTTGGTGCAAACAGCTTTGCCGGCGGTCAGGGTGCTTCTGATTTTGGTTCATGGCAGAACTGGGTAGTGGGTTCTACAACTTTGATTTGTTGTCTTTTGTTCCAAATTTTTGCCAAAGGTTATCTTAAGGTAATTTCCGTTCTGTTTGGCCTTGTTGCAGGTTATGTGCTTGCAATTTGTTTGGGAATGGTTGATTTTAGCGTTTTCAATGATACTGCAATTGTAGCTGCTCCTGCTGTTTTGCCGTTCAAGCCGGAATTCAACTTGGGTGCGATTATTTCATTTGTGGTTATTTTCCTGGTTTCTGCAACAGAAACTATTGGTGATTCAACAGCTTTGGCAGAAACTGGGCTTGACCGGCCGATCGAAAAGAAAGAGCTTTCTGGTTCTCTTGCAGCAGACGGTTTTGTTTCTTCAATTGCCGGTGTATTTGGTTGTACACCAATTACATCTTTCAGTCAGAATATTGGTCTTGTAGCTATGACAAAAGTTGTAAACCGCTTTACAATCGGTACTGGCGCAATAATCATGATTGTTGCAGGTATTTTCCCTGCATTCGGAAAGGCACTTACAACTGTTCCTCAGGCTGTTCTTGGGGGATGTACAATCATGATGTTCGGTACAATTGTTGTTGCCGGATTCCAGATGGTTGGAAAATGTGGTTATTCACAGCGCAATACTACGATTGTTGCCCTTTCTTTGAGCGTTGGTCTTGGATTCACTCAGCTTAAGGATATGTTCAAGATTTTCCCAAAAATTGTTCAGAGCGTGTTTGCTGAAAACTGTGTTGCAGTTGTTTTTGTGCTTGCAATAATTTTGAATCTGGTGCTGCCAAAGGATAGGGAAGAAAATACTTCTGGCAACAAAGAGGCGGGTGCTTCTGCATAAAACTCCCTGTGGCAGTCACTGCTGTCCTCACTGGGTTGCGGAAGGGTTCCTGGGAGCAGGGATTTTCTGATGTGCACCTGCCATTTATTCGCCTTGGGCAATAATCGTTGGCTTTGCGGTGGGTGAGTCCTTCGATAAGTTCAGGATATCACATGTTGAAACCATCACCCGCTAAAGCCACCACATTTAGCACAACAGTCATGTGGCAAAAATCCCTGTTCCTCAGGATTCCAATTGCTGGATCCAAGGGCAGGTTTTTTTTTCGGCTGAGATGTTCCCGAAAAAAAACGTTATTTTGGCCATGGATGGTTTTTTAAAATCTGATTTATGGGTATTATAAGAAGCAATGAAATCGGAAAAAAACAAAACAATTGATATTTCTGTGGAAGATGGTCGCCAGTATTTGGATAGATGTCTTTTTTTTGATGAAGGACGTGGATTTTATGAAGGATCAAAAGAATCTGAAACCGGCAGTGATTTTAATGATGCGGATTTTTTTAAGAACAGAATAATTGCTGGCGACAGCCTGAAGATTGCGGCCGCAATGCCAAAAGGTTTTGTGGATTTGCTTATTGCCGATCCTCCTTATAATCTGGACAAGCAGTTCCATGGCTACAACTTTCACGAAATGGCCAGTGAAGCTTATGAAAAATATACTGAAGGATGGGTTGAAGCAGTTCGGCCGCTTTTAAAAGAAAATGCCAGCATATATGTTTGCTGTGATTGGAAAAGTTCTGGCGCCATTGAAAGAGTTCTTGCCCGTTATTTTACGATTCAGAATCGTATTACCTGGCAGCGGGAAAAAGGACGCGGTGCAAAGGCGAACTGGAAAAATGCCATGGAAGATATTTGGTTTTGCACTGTAAGCGAAAAGAGTTTTACGTTTAATATTGATGATGTAAAGCAGCGGCGAAGAGTTGTGGCTCCGTATAAAGTTGACGGGCAGCCAAAGGATTGGGAAGAAACTAGTGATGGAAACTTTAGAAATACTTGTCCTTCAAATTTTTGGGATGATATAAGCGTGCCCTATTGGTCAATGGCAGAAAATACGGCCCATCCAACGCAAAAGCCGGAAAAGCTTTTGGCAAAGCTGATTTTAGCCAGCAGTAATAAAGGGGATATTGTTTTCGATCCATTTATGGGAAGCGGCTCTACTGCAGTTACAGCAAAAAAACTTGGCCGCAATTTTTGTGGTTCGGAAATGAATTTGCAGTATTGTGTATGGGCCCAAAAGCGGCTGGAAATGGCTGAGCAGGACAAATCAATTCAAGGCTATGCAGATGGCGTTTTTTGGGAACGAAATACGAATGGATTGCAGAAACAAAGCGTAAAATAACAAAAAGCTGCGCCATTGCATTAAATATGGTGGTTTCGACATGCTCAACCACCGTAAGCCAGTTCACTGCCCGCAAGAAGAGGCGCTCCCGCGCCATGTACACAAAAATCTGCTGGCGCATCTTTTTGTGTTCGATCTAGGCGGAATAACAAAACGCTGCGCCACTGCTCGCGTTTTTTTATTCCTCACCATTCCAACAATAGGTGCATAAGCATTCGTGGTTCAGGCCGGTGGAGTTCAGCATATCGTCCAGGCGGTGAAAGCGCAGTGTTGTAAAGTGAAGCTGCTTTCTGATTTCTTCCTGCATTTTTGCGTATTCTGGTGTATCCGGATCGCAGTATTTTGCAAGAGTTTCAGCGCTTACATTTTCACCTTCGAACTGGCGTACAACACGGCGGGCAATCAAATCCATTTCGCTTTTTGAACGGCTGAAATTCAAATATTTACAGCCGAACATGATTGGTGGACAAGCTGGGCGGATGTGAACTTCTTTGGCTCCTGAGCCGTACAGGTAGTCTACTGTTTCACGAAGCTGTGTACCGCGAACGATTGAATCGTCAATCAAAAGAAGGCTTTTATCTTTAATAAGTTGTGGAACTGGAATAAGCTTCATGTGGGCAATCATGTTACGCTGTTCCTGATTTGTAGGCATGAATGAACGTGACCATGTTGGAGTGTATTTGATGAATGGTCGTGTAAATGGGATGCCAGCTTCATTTGCATAGCCGATGGCGTGAGCTGTTCCTGAATCTGGAACACCAGCTGCACAGTCTGGGTGAATTTCTGCATCTTTATCACGGCGGGCAAGATAAGCGCCACAGTTGTAACGCATTGCTTCAACATTTACGCCTTCGTAAGTAGCTGCTGGCTGTCCGTAGTAAATCCAGAGGAATGTACAGATTTTCATTTTTTTCTGTGGTTCCTGCACCACTTCGTATCGGTCTGCTGTGATGAAGTCTATTTCTGCAGGTCCAAGAATATGTTCGTCTGTGTAACCCAGGTTCAGATATGCAAAATTTTCAAATGAAACACAATGGCCAAGGATGGAACCTTTTTCACCTTTTTTTATACCGATTGTAAGTGGAGTGCGTCCAAGTTTATCACGGGCGGCGAAGATTCCGTCTGGAGTTGCAATGAGCATTGTCATGGAACCTTTGATTGTGTCCTGAACGTATTTAATGCCTTCAATAAGAGTTGACTTTGAATTAAGCATTGCAAGAACAAGTTCGGTCTGGTTGATTTCGCCGTTAGACATTTCAAGGAAAGCGTGTCCCTGTTTCATAAGGTCAGATACAATTTCATCCTTGTTTGTAACGATACCTACTGTTGTAAGTGCGATTTTTCCATGATGACTATAAGCAAGAAGTGGCTGGGATTCATAGTCAGAAATACATCCGATTCCAACCGGTCCTTTCATTTCTTCGATATCTTTTTCGAACTTAGTTCTGAATGGTGAATTTTGAATATTGTGGATCTTGCGCACGAAATCTTTTTCGTCAGTATAAACTGCAAGACCACCGCGGCGTGTGCCAAGATGAGAATGATAATCAACGCCAAAAAATAAATCCAATGAACAGTCGCTTTTAGAAGCAACGCCAAAAATTCCGCCCATAATGTAACCCCTAGGAATTAAAATATTTTCAAATTATATAGAAGAAATGGTGTTTTTTCTATGGGCTGACGGGTTAGGGGCGCGGCGTGAGCAGAAAACAACTCGTTTTATTCCTATTAAATTACTAGGATTTGAAACTAACATTGATTTTCGGTATAGTAAGATATGGCTAAATTACGTGATTTATTAGGAAAACAGATTTTATTTTTGGACGGTGGTTCAGGTTCGATTTTACAGGGCTGGGGATTGAAGCCTGGTGAACTTCCTGAAACCTGGAACTATAAGAATCCGGAAAAAATTGTTCAGCTGGGTTACAACTATTTTAAAGCCGGCTCAAATATCATCTATACAAATACGTTTGGGGCTTATAAAACTAAATTTGGACTTGATCTTAAAAAAATTGTGCAAAGCGGTGTTGAATGTGCAGAAAAAGCCCGGGAACAGTGGCGTGCTGAATGCCAGAAAGCAGGTAAAACTGATCAGGAAATGTTCATTGCCTATGATATAGGGCCTTGTGGTAAGCTTTTAAAGCCGATGGGTGATCTGGATTTTGAAGATGCTGTTGATGTTTTCCGCTCTTCCATTGATATTGCCCTTGAGTGCAATATTGACGCCATCGTAATTGAAACCATGAACGACGCTTACGAAACTAAGGCTGCGGTTGTTGCTGCAAAAGAAGCCCGTGAAGCTGCTGTGGCAAAATATGGCGAAGAAAAGAATGTTCCGCTTCTTGTTACAAATGTATTTGATCTTCAATGCCATCTTCTTACAGGTGCTGATCCGGAAACAATGGTAGCAATTCTTGAAGGTTTGGGTGTTGATGCCCTTGGTTTGAACTGTTCCCTGGGTCCAAAGGAAATGATGGAACCTGTGCGCCGCCTTGTGGAAGCCGCATCAATTCCAGTTATCTGTAAGCCAAATGCAGGCTTGCCTCGTGATGTAAATGGACAGACTGTATTCGATGTTGGTCCAGAAGATTTTGCCGCTGCCATGCTTGAGAATGCAAAGCTTGGTGCCTGCATTCTTGGTGGATGTTGTGGTACAACACCTGCTCACATTAAGGCACTTAATGAAGCTGTAACTGATGGAAAGGAAAAGGTTTCGCCTTTCAAGGAAATAACTTTCAAAAACAAGACAATTCTTTCTTCCTATACACATACAGTTCAGATTGGCGGGGATGCTGTTCCTTGTCTTATTGGAGAGCGAATTAATCCAACTGGCAAAAAGAAATTTAAGGAAGCCCTTCGCAATAAAGATCTTCCATATATTATTCACCAGGGGCTGGACCAGGAAGCGGCCGGAGCTCATGTGCTGGACGTAAATGTTGGCCTTCCAGAAATTGATGAAAAAGAAATGATGGTAAAGGTGATGACTGAACTTCAGGCTGTAACCGATCTTCCTTTGCAGCTTGATACAAGTTCCCCGGAAGTTATGGAAGCAGCCCTTCGCCGCTACAACGGAAAACCCCTTGTAAACAGCGTGAACGGTAAGCAGCATATTATGGACGAAGTTTTCCCTCTTGTAAAAAAATATGGTGGCGTAGTTGTAGGGCTTACAATCGATGAAGAGGGAATTCCTGAAACTACAGAAGGTCGCGTTGCCATTGCAGAAAAAATCTACAGGAATGCAGATAAATGGGGTATTCCAAGAAAAGATGTAATCATCGACAGTCTTACAATGGCAGTTTCTTCTGATATTAATGCTGCAAAGGCAACTTTGGAAACGATCAAGATTATCCATGATAAATTTGGTGGATCATCGGTTCTTGGGGTTTCTAATATCAGTTTTGGGCTTCCTAACAGAGCCTTTGTAACATCCACATTCTTTACTCTGGCAATGCACAACGGTCTTGGGGCTGCCATCATGAATCCTTTGGAACAGGAGATGATGAAAGCCTGGCATTGTTACGTTCTTTTGAATGCTCAGGATAAAGACTGTCTGAAATATATAGATTTTTCTACTAGAGTTGATGAAAAGAAACAGGCTGAAGCCGATAAAGTTGCTCTTGCAGGTGTTCAGGGTGCAGTAAACGCAATCTATAGCGCATTTCCCAGCTCTGGGCAGGTAAATCCTGCCGCTTTAGCTAAGCTGGGAACGAATCCTTCGGGAGCATTAAAAATTGCTGGCTTGACAAATACAGGAGACGCAGTTTCAGTTAATGCAGGCGCAGAAGGCGAAAAATCGCTTCTTCAGAATGCGGTAATACATGGATTAAAAGAAGATGCGGCAAAAATTACGGATCAGCTTTTGTCTGGAGGAATCGCCGCTGTTGAAATCATTGACGGCCATCTTATTCCGGGGCTGGATTATGTGGGAAAACAGTTTGAAGCAAAAAAAATGTATTTGCCGCAGCTTCTGATGGCCGCTGATGCTGCAAAGTCGGCATTTGAAATCATAAAGGCTTATCTTGAAAAGACTGGTCAGAAAGGGGCGCCAAAGGGAACTTGTATAGTTGCCACTGTGCATGGTGATATTCATGACATTGGAAAGAATATCGTGAAGGTTCTTCTTGAAAACTACGACTTTAATGTAATTGATCTTGGAAAAGACGTTCCTCCTGAAGCTGTTGTGGAAGCCTGCAAAAAAGATCACGTTGAACTGGTTGGCCTAAGTGCCCTTATGACCACAACTGTTCCTGCTATGAAGGCAACTATTGAACTTCTGCGCAAGGAATGTCCATGGGCTAAGGCTGTAGTAGGCGGTGCCGTAATGACCCAGGAATACGCCGACAGCATTGGAGCTGACTTTTATGGCAAAGATGCTATGAACACGGTAAAATATGCCCAGAAAGTGTTTGGGGTAGTGCAATAAGCAGTTTCATTTGCAAAGCGCATAGACATTTTGGGGTAGTGCAATAAAAATGGCCTGTTGTCATCATGAAAAATGGGATGGAACCGGTTATCTACAAGAATGCAAATTAAGTATTCTAATTTGGGGCGGTTAGCGTTGTTTTTGACTTCAGAAAGATTATCGAAACAAATCAGAAAAAACAGTAGAATTGCGGTATGAATAAAGAGCAGCTGGATTTAGAATTTTCAAAGGTGGCGTTCAAGCTTTCTTCTAGATTGGTTATAGATGTAGATGAAATTTTTCTTTCCCAGATTGAAGGCGGAAAAGATCGTCTTTTACAGATTGTGGAAAAAAATTTTTCAACGCAGGCGCAATTTTTGAACGGTTCGTTTTTGGATGAGCAGTATAAGACTTCTATAGATGAGAATGCCTTTGTCCTTATGATTGGAAAAGATTATGAAAGCTGCCCCGTAATGCACTATGCAAAAAAACTTTCACACCGCATATACAAAACTGCTGATGAAGAAAGAGTTGATTTTCGTCTGATTGGCACTGCATTGGAAAACCGCT
>JAEDGP010000107.1 GCA_016297405.1 Treponema sp. | reverse complement strand
TGGCATTTCCATTGAGGACCGTTTTTTCCATAGAAGATTTGCGTCGTGCAGTTATAGTTCTGGCAGTTCTGGGTAAAAAATTTTATGTCGGTAGCATAAGGTGTTGCAAGATCGTCAGGGTGATAAGCTAATCTTATGCTTTCTTTCATGCTTTTGTTTGCTTCCACCCGTGAAAGAGCTCCGTTAAAGCGGATTATGCTTTCTGCGGCCTTCCATTCCTTTTGTTTGCCGCAGCGGGAAAACTCACCTTTTAAAAATTCCAACTGTATAGATTCAATTTTTTCATGTTTGAAGCATGCAAAATCAAGTTTTTCAATACTATTGTTGTATTCATCTTTATTGTTAGCTTTTATATAGGCCGCAAATCGTTCCAAAAGAATGGCAGGACGAGCTTTTAGTAATCGACAAACGCTGTTGAACCATGGTACTGCACGACCTTGGTTATAAAAAACGTTGCATGCATGGCTCAGTGTTGCGGCTGCTTCCATGTCTTTTACAGAAAAGCGGTCTGTTTTTATGACATGATAAGGTGCAGTCTCTTCGTATTCAAGGCCAAGCTCTTTTGCATCGTCTGCAAGATCTGTGCCGGGCAATACGCTAAGACAAAATGTTTCCAGATTGTTTGGATAAAGGTTCAGCGCAAAGTCAATGCTTTTTTTGAATCCTTCAAGAGTGTCTTTTGGAAGTCCATAAATCAAATCGAAACCAAAAATTGCACCTGTTTCATTCAGGTAACCAATATTTTTTGTGAAAATCTTTTTGTCCAAAGTTCTATGTACGTATGAAAGAACTTCTGGATCTGAGCTTTGAAGACCAAATTGAAGTGCGCAAGGAATTTTCGTGAATGCCTTTGCAAGTTCCCTGTCAATAAATTCAGCCCTGGCTTCAAAATAGAAGAACATGCCAGGCGCTTTTTTTGCTATAAGGTTCAAAAGCTCAATGGCTCTTTTTTTGTTTGCATTGTAGGTAGGATCCAGAACAAAAACCTGGCTGATTTTTTTCTGATTGAAAAGCTCGATTTCTTTCTGTATTCTTTCAATGGGGAAATATTGAATCTTTTTTTCACCTTTTGATTCATAGCAGTAAGAACATTTGAATGGGCATCCCCGAGCAAGTTCCCAAAGCGCTCCGCCATATTGAGAAACGTCCAATGTTCCATCCAGATATGGAGATGAAATTTCGGCAAGATTTGGAGGTGTTGCCCGACACACAGAAAGTTGCGGATTTGAACAATCCACATTATGTTCTTTTAAAATCTTTGCATAAACTCCAGGAATTTCTGCAGTTTTACCGTCATAAGCAAGGCGAATAAGTTCTGGCATTGCAAGTTCGCCTTCTCCGGCAACGGTATAATCAAATGCGCTAAAGCTCTGCGGATTTGCAGTAACTTCAGGGCCACCGGCAATTGTGATTATGGTTGGATATTTTTCTTTAATGAGTTTTGCAGCTTCTTCCAGTTCTTTTCTGTTCCATACGTAAACGCTGAAGCAGGCGAAGTGGGGAACACCATCTTTGCAAATCTGGTCAACTATATATTGGATATGCTGATTCTTTTCTTTCGCAACCTGGTAGCCCTTATCTTCCTGGCTGATGGCAATAAGAGTTGATTCAGCGATATCTTTTGTGGCCTTGTTATGTTTTATTGCGCTTACGATGCAGGCGGCTCCCAAAGGTAATGCTTGAGGTGAAGTTTCGATTAAAAGGGTAGTGCAGACAACTTTCATTTTAAAAACTTTCCAATAATCGCAGCTGCTGCATTTTCTCCGTCCATGGCCGAAGAAACAATTCCTCCTGAGTAGCCTGAGCCTTCTCCGCAAGGATAAAGTTTTTTGATTCCTAGACACTCAAATGATTCCTTGTCTCTAAGGATACGAACTGGAGTGCTTGTTCTGGTTTCGCTTGCAATCAATATTGCATCCTTTGTGATAAAACCATGCATCATGCGGTCAAAATTTTTGAAGGCTTGTGAAAGGCGGCTTGCAATTTGCTTTGGAAGCCAGACGTCAAGCCTTGAACTTACGATTCCAGGGGTATAGCTTGTTTTTGGAAAATCTTTTGAACTTCGTTCTGCCAGAAAGTCTGTAAGTCTTTGCGCAGGAGCGGCTTGTCCTTTGCCGTTTTGCTTTGTCATTTTTTCGATTGATTTTCTAAAGTAAAGCCCGGCTAGTTCTTTGCAACCGGCAGCCTTTGCCATCTGCACATATTCTTCAGGAATGTCTTCTGGCAATGTCTGAACTACGATTGCCGCATTGGACCATCTGGAATTTCGCTCAGCACAGCTCATTCCGTTTACAACTATCTCATCGTCCATTGATGCAGATGGAACTACAAATCCTCCAGGACACATGCAAAAAGAGAAAACGCCTCTATCTTCAACTTGAGTTGTAAGTCGATATTCTGCGGCACCAAGGTTTTCTTGCCCGGTTTTACCTCTATATTGGATGCTGTCAATCAGTTCCCGAGGGTGTTCAACCCGCACTCCCATTGCGAAAGTTTTTGCTTCAAGTGATTCTGGTGATGTTTTTCCAAGTAATTCGTAAATATCAAAAGCAGAATGCCCCGTGGCAAGAATGACCGCATCAGCATAAAAAGAAAATTCTTCACCTGTAAATACATTGTTGCATTTTACTCCAGTGATTCTTTTAGAATCATCTGTACTGTTTTCAAGGATAAAATCAGTACAACGTAAATTGAATCTGATTTCGCCACCAAGTTCCACAATCTTATTTTTCATTGCATTGATCACAGAAGGCAGTTTGTTTGTTCCAATATGAGGATGGGCATCAGTGAGGATTTTTGGATCAGCTCCAAAATTTGCAAAAATCGAAAGAATTTTTGAAATATCCCCACGTTTGTTGCTTCTTGTATACAGTTTTCCATCAGAAAAAGCTCCTGCCCCACCTTCGCCAAAACAATAATTGGAATCAGAATTTACGAAATCCTGGGTACTGATTTTTGCAATATCTTTGCGGCGCTTTTGTGTTTCTTCGCCCCTTTCAATAATTACAGGCTTGATTCCTTTTTCTAAAAGCTTCAATGCTGCAAAAAGTCCTGCAGGTCCGCTTCCGATTATTAAGACATTTTTGTTTCCGTCTGCTTTTTTCCATTGCGGCAGGCGTTGGCAAGCGTCTTCTGGCTCTTCGCCAATGTATGCTTTGAATTTCAAGTTTAATTTCAACTGTCCGTGTCTTGCATCAATGGATTTTTTTGTAAACACAAACTTTATTTCGTCTTTTTTTGCTTTTATTCCGCTTTTAAAAAGCTGATCAAAGCATAATCTTTGGATTAGCGAATCGTTTTTCTCATCCTGAGCCTTTATTGTTACATTAATTTCTTTTACCATGATTTCCTACTTTGTGGCAATTATTACCATTGTGGTCGCATTCTGATCATAGGGGCGAAGGTCGTAGCCTCCATAGACCTTTGCATCTTTGAATCCAGCTTTTTTCATGATTGCAATATAATCTGTGCCAGAGTAAAGACGCTGAACGAATTCATGTTCAATGCGCTGGTTCTGCTGATTTATGATTGTCCACTTTGAACGTAGTCCTTCCCAGGCGCCTACAACGGAAAAATCTGTAAGAACTGTAAGCCCCGATCTTTCAAACCATTCTCCTTCAGTAAAACAAAGGATAGCACTTTCACGGCTTGTGCATTCAAGTATAAATTTTCCGCCGTCTTTAAGGCTATTGTAGATATTCTGCACAATGGAAAAATCTTCTTCAGGAGTATCGCAATATCCAAATGAAGTATAAAGATTTAAAGCCAGATCGTATTTTTTTTCAGAATTGAATGTGCGAAGATCCTGTTTTATGAAATTGATTGAAACACCTTCATCCAAAGCAGTTTCTTTTGCTGCATCAAGTTCAGCCTGGATAATATCCACACCGGTTACATCCATGCCCAAAAGTGCAAGCTCAACGCTGATTCTTCCAGGACCGCAGCCTGCATCAAGAATTTTTGCTCCACTCTTAACATTTGCCATTGATACTACAGCTTCTGCCACAGCTGGAGCTTCAGCCCAGCGAGGTCCATCGAACATTACAGGACCGAAGTTTTTCCAGAATTCTTCGCTTTCAAACCATTCTTTGTTTTCCATAAGAACATTCTAGCACTTTTTAAATAAAAAATCCCTAAAAGCGATGGACTTAAACGCTTTTAGGGATGATTTTCGACCAGTGGGCCGCACATAAAATCGATTTTGGTCCGTAATCGATTCTATGCAATAGAAAAAGGAAATATTTTCCTTTTTCTTGGGCCAAGCCAATGCTGTTGCATAATTTTTTTATTTGCCTGGCATATCATAAAAGTCTGGCTTGTATGTTGATAAGGAGAAGCCAGAACAATTATTTACTTGTTGAATGGAATTTTGTAAGTTGCAGCTAAGCTAAGCATCCAAAGTTTCTTTGAAAGTTCAGTTTTGTTTCCTTCAAGATAAAAATCTGCATCATAGTATTTTGCATAAAGTGCAGAAGCTGTAACTGTAAGATTATCAACAGGAGTGATTTCCAGACCTCCACCGATTGTAAGACTGTCCAAAACAGGATTGAATGTGCTGTTTGAATCGTCTGTAATTCCCTGATTTGAATATGCAACACCTGCACTCAACGAAATTGCTTTATTGATTTTGTAATCAATTCCGCCTGCTATTTCCCATGAGTTGTCATAATCAGTTGAGGAAAGAATTGAATCTTGATGAGCGAAGTCATTAAAGTAGTAGTTGAAGCTAAGTGAAACATAAAGTGGGTCTAAGATTCTGTATCCAGCACCAAGATTCAGTACAGCTGGCAAGTCAGTGCGGAACTTTGAATCGTTTGTTATGTCATAGAACTTTGCTACATCACCTTTTACGTTGTCTACATCGTAGTCGATGCGGCTTAATGTCTGGTACTGAACTGAAAGGTCAAGACCTGGAACTACAGGTGGTTTTGCGTGGATTCCGAATACCATGCTCTGACCAAAACCTTTTGCCTGATAACTGATTTCGTTGCTTTTGTTAATTGCTTTGAAGGTTGGGTCATCGCATTTAAGAACCATATCCTGAGTTCCGTATGTATAGCGGTAAGCAGCAGAAAGGGAAAGCCATGGAGTTACAAGGTAAGAAGCACCAAGCTGTCCGCCAAGAGTAAGGGAAGTTACATCAAGGGAATGTTTCTGAGCCATC
>JAEDGP010000106.1 GCA_016297405.1 Treponema sp. | reverse complement strand
GATAAGCTGGTCAGCGCTTGTATAAATATTTGACATAATTTTTCTCCTATAAATTAATTTGTTATTGTCTTTATTTTTTACAACGATGAAAAGGATTTACAATATTCCGAAACAATAATAAAACAGGAATCCCGCCTGAAATTTTCCCTTACAAGTTTTTCAAAATAATTCCTAAAAACAATTTCCATAATCAATACCCTTTTTATCTTTGTCTTTACGGACATAGTGTAGCACGTATTACCTACCAAATCAATAGGTTTAATCAAAAAAATCGTTTTTTTTATATGCAATAATCAAATCCGTTAAATTCTCGATTTTTCTCGACAAGTTTTTCCAAAGTAACGCTTTCCAAAAAATTAGATATGACTTTTTTAAAATCTTCCCAAAAAGCATTATTGCCAACATTACTCACAGCATTGCTTTCCGCAGTGCCTTTAGGAGCAAGATCTCCTTCTGTTACTTTCAGTATTTCAGCCACAGTATATTTATCAGCACCTTTTACTAATTTGTAACCGCCGTTATTACCTCTAAGACCAAAGACCAGCCCATCTTTACTAAGCAAACTCAAAATCTGCTCAAGATATTTCACAGATAAATTATGGCGATGAGACAATAGTTTCAGCGAAACAAATTTTTCAGGATCACATTCTGCCAAATCAGTCATTATTAAGAGTGCATACTGGCCACGTGTAGAAATTTTAAGCATTGTATCAATCTCCTCAACTAATATTCATATTCCTTCAGCATAACTCATCCGTTTTTCAAAGCGGAACGCTTCCAAAAATCTTTTCGCTCGATCCGTCTTTGGATTCGTAAAAAAATCTTCAGGATTATTTTCTTCTACAATGACTCCCTCGTCCATAAAAACGATGCGGTCAGCAACGGCACGTGCAAATTCCATCTGGTGAGTCACAATAAGCATGGTCCGACCTTCTTTTGCTAGATCCATCATCACATCCAAAACCTCCCGCACCATTTCAGGATCAAGAGAAGCCGTAACTTCATCAAACAAAAGAATTTCAGGATTCATGCAAAGAGACCTGACAATGGCTACCCTCTGTTTTTGTCCACCGGAAAGTTCCCTCGGATACACATTTTTCTTATCTGAAAGCCCTACCTTTGCAAGAAGTTTTTCCGCCTGAAAAGTAACCTCCCTCTTGTCTTGTTTTTTCGCTTTCACAGGCCCCAAAAGAATATTTTTCAGAACCGTCATATTCGGAAAAAGATCATAACTTTGAAAAACCATTCCGATTCTCTGTCTAATAAGATGCATATCTTTTTTTCGATTACTGACAATTTCCGCGTCTAAAAGAATTTCCCCTGACTGAATCATTTCAAGTCCATTTATGCAGCGAAGAAGCGTTGACTTTCCACAACCAGATGGACCCAAAATCACAACAACTTCCCCCTTTTCAACATCAAGACTTACGCCTTTCAGAATTTTCTGAGAATCACCGTATGATTTTTCTAGATTTTTTATCTGCAAAAGTGCCATAACTTACTCACCTCTTTGTTTTTTTTCGATTCTATCCGCCATAAGCGAAAGAGGCCAACATACAAAAAAATACATCATAAAAATTACGCCATAAAGTGCAATTGAAGCTGAAGGAACCGTAAGTCGGTTCGCCTCGATAATTTGCTGTCCAACCTTGACAACTTCAATCACCCCAACAAAAACAACAAGAGACGTGGTTTTTATCATTCTCGTAATCAAATTCATGCTCAATGGAACGAGCCTTTTTATCGTCTGGGGAATTATTATATAGATGAAAATCTGCCTTTCCGTCAGACCTAAGGCCCTGCCACTTTCATACTGATGATGCGGAATGGACTGCAAGGAACCTCGAACCAAATCTCCCATTTCAGCCAATCCCCACATGGTAAACACAATGATGGACGCACTTTCTCCCGAGATTGAAATGCCAAAAGAATGTGTAATTCCAAAATATGCAAGAAAAAGAAGGACCAGCTGTGGCATTATTCTCATAAACTCAAGATAGGCGTAGCTGATAATCCTTACGAACCGATTTTTTCTGGACATCAAAATCCCAAACAGAAAGCCAAGAATGATTGAAAGAACAACGGAAACAGCTGCAATCCAAATAGTTGTCCAAAGCCCACCCAAAAGCCTGATGAAATTCCGTCCTTTGAAAAGGACTCCGAATGAAGTATAAAGTGCGTCAATTGCCGAATTGCCCATAGCGAATCCTTTTTTCAATGAAATGAGAAGCCACCGAAATCGGGAGCAATATGATAAAATATGCAATCACTAAAAGAAAAAGAGCCTCTTCAGTTTTGTAATAAAGGCCGATTAAGTCTTTTGCAACAAACATCAAATCTGCAAGGGCCACTGCACTGAAAACCGAAGTTTCCTTCAGCAAAAAAATAATGTTGGCAACGATGCCCGGAACCGAAACGCTTGCCGCTTGAGGAATTACCACATATTTTACGAGTTGCCATCTATTCAAGCCTACACACATCCCGCTTTCAACCTGATTTTTACCTACAGTTTCAAGAGCACTTCTAAAAGTTTCAGCCATATAGGAACCGCCCAAAAACGTAAGACCTATCAAGCCACACTGAGTTCCGCTCAAACGAAGCCCAAGTTTGGGAAGCGCAAAATATAAAAAAAACAGTTGGATAAGAAGCGGAGAATTCCTTGAAATTTCGGTGTAAACGCGGACTACTGCATTCAAGACAGGAACCTTGCAATAACGAGCCATAGCACAGAAAATCCCCAGAAGAAAAGAAAAAAATATTCCCAAAAAACCAATCCGAAGAGTTAGAAATCCAGCTTCCAAATACAAGGGTGTAACTTGCCTTATGAACTCAAAATCCATGGTAACATTTTGCCTCAAAAAAAACGCCGTGCAACAAGACAAATCCTTGCGCACGGCAACATAGTCAATTGCTTAAAGTTTTCCGCCTTCAACTACAAGACTGTCGGCATCGGAATCTTTTCCGTAAACGCTTCGAAGGGTTGCCTCATAATCTGCATGGAAAAACCGTTCCTTTCCAAGCTGGACAATCTCATTATTCAGCCAATCCAGCAAGTCTTTATTCCCCTTCTGAACGGCAGGAGCAATTGCATCCAAACTTCCGATAGAATCGGCACCTGCTCCAACTGCAAAGTCAGGATTTTCGATTGCCCAGGCCAAAACTTCAGTATTGTCAGTGGAAAGGCCGTCTCCACGACCATCCAAAAGTGCATTGTAGGCTTCCGAGTACTGATCAAACTTCAAAAGCTTGATATCTGGATAATTTTTTGAAAAATAGCTTTCAGCCGTCGTACCTTTTGCAATAATCAGAGTTTTTCCATTAAGCTGACTTGGATCTGTCACAAGGGCACTTTTCGGAGAAACGATACCCAATGCGACTTTCATATAAGGATAAGCAAAATCTACTTTTTCAGCCCTCTCAGGAGTTACAGTAAAGTTTGCCAAAACCAAATCTACCTTTCCTGTCGCAAGGACTTCAACTCTGCTAGCAGCTTCGACTGGCACATACTTTACCTTTACACCCAGGTCTTTTGCAATTCTGTTTCCGAAATAAACGTCATAACCTTGATAAGAACCGTTTTCATCAACATATCCGAAGGGTTTTTTGTCGCTGAAAACAGCAATCTTTATTGTCCCGCTCTTTTTGATTTGTGCAACAGTTCGACCAGCCTTTGACTTTGCCGAAATAGGACTTGTTATACTCATAGCAACTAAAAGCGCCAAAAATGCAATCTTAGGAATTCTTTTTATATTCATTTTCTATACCCCTGTTTGTTTTAGTAATCCGTTACTTTGCAGCCTTAAAACCAGCTTCCAAGTCAGCGATAATGTCGTCGATATGTTCCGTTCCGATTGAAAGACGAATGGTGCTTTGTGTGATTCCCTGATCTGCAAGTTCCTCGTCGTTCAACTGGCTGTGAGTTGTTGAAGCCGGATGAATTACAAGAGATTTAACATCAGCAACGTTTGCAAGCAAACTGAAAATCTTCAGATTATCGATAAATTTCCAGGCAGCTTCTTTTCCGCCCTTGATTTCGAAGGTGAAAATTGAAGCGCCCCCATTCGGGAAATATTTCTGATACAAGTCATGATCCGGATGGTCAGGAAGCGATGGATGGTTAACTTTCTGTACTTGCGGATGCTTACTCAAGAACTCAACAACCTTTTTTGTATTTTCGGCATGTCGGTCAAGACGAAGCGAAAGAGTTTCCACGCCCTGCAAAAGAAGGAAGGCATTGAAAGGCGAAATAGTTGCTCCTGTATCACGAAGCAAAATTGCCCGGATGTATGTTACAAAGGCTGCAGGTCCTACAGCATCATAGAAGGAAACCCCGTGATAGCTTGGGTTAGGAGAAGCAATGTTAGGATATTTTCCGCTTTCCTTCCAGTTGAATTTTCCGCTTTCTACTATAATACCACCTAAAGTTGTTCCGTGACCGCCCAAAAACTTTGTTGCAGAATGAACTACGATATCCGCACCATGCTCAATTGGTCGGATAAGATAAGGCGTTCCGAAAGTATTGTCGATTACGAGCGGAAGTCCGTGCTTGTGTGCTATTTCAGCAATCGCATCGATATCAGGAATATCCGAGTTAGGATTTCCCAAAGTTTCAAGATAAATTGCGCGGGTATTTTCCTGAATGGCACCTTCAACTTCCTTCAAATTATGTGCGTCAACAAAAGTCGTCGAAATTCCGTACTGTGGCAAAGTGTGAGCCAGCAAATTGTAAGAACCGCCGTAAATCGTTTTCTGTGAAACGATATGTCCGCCGTTTGCTGCCAAAGCCTCAATCGTGTAAGAAATGGCCGCCGCTCCCGAAGCCAAAGCCAATGCCGCAGAGCCTCCTTCCAAAGCCGCAACTCGTTTTTCCAAAACATCCTGTGTTGAATTCGTCAATCGGCCATAGATGTTTCCTGCATCTGCCAAACCAAAGCGATCTGCCGCATGCTGGCTATTATGGAATACATAAGAAGTTGTCTGATAAATCGGCACTGCCCTAGAATCTGTTGCTGGATCTGCTGTTTCCTGTCCTACGTGTAATTGTAATGTTTCAAATTTATAATTGCTCATATTAAGCTCCTGTTATTTTAATTTTTTGTGGGGGCAACGCCCCCTGCGAGTGTACACGGTTGCGCTCGGGGCTGTCCAATAAGTATAAGTCATTGCCGTGCTCGACACGGCAATCTCTTGTA
>JAEDGP010000034.1 GCA_016297405.1 Treponema sp. | reverse complement strand
CCCGTCGAAATGACTGCTACACTAAATGTGGTGGTTTCGATAAACTCAACCACCGTTATGCAAACTTATTGGACAGCCGTTTTTTTTACGGAAATTTTTAATGAGAAGTGGAAATAATTTTTTTGCTTGGATCGGGCTGCACAGGTCGTTTGAAACCGTTTTGCTTTAAGGCGGCGCAGGTATCCATGTATCCAAGCCCAATAAGATAATCTACTTTGTCCTGGGAAAAGTTCAGCATGCCTTTGAAGATGCCGCCAATGTTTGCGCTTGGAACAATATCTACGATATTCTGAAATATGTATTTGTTTGCGTAAAGTTTATGCTTCTTTACTTTGTGTGAAAGGTGCACCACAAAGATGCAGTCGTATTTTTGATTTTCTTCAAATATTGGTGTGATTGGGAGATTGTCAGAAACGCCGCCGTCTACGTAATCGTAGCCATCTTTAAGGCGAACTGATTGTGTCTGCCAAAGGCTATATGAAACTTTTTCCACGATCGAACGCAGGCTGTCTTCATCTATTCCATCCAGATCATCAAAGCTTTGGTGCTGGATTCCAGAAAGCTTTTGTGGTACAAGATGACTCCAGACAGTAAGGACGTTTTGTTTGCTTTCTAATGCAAAAAGGGCGGCATCCAGCCCACCTGCGCTTGTGCCAGAAAAAGCTTTGATGTTTGGCATAATTTCGTATTCACAGAGGGCTAGGTATGCGCCAACTTCATAAGCACCTTTGCCGCCGCCTCCAGAAAGCACAAGAGCATAGTTTTGGCAAAATCCTTTGGAAAGAAGCAGTAGAAGCAGGAAAACGTTGTTTTTTTCATTGGTTTGGAATTCCAGAAATCCTAAAAACCTGACTGGGCTTGTGGATCTGGATTTTCTTCCGTATTTTCAGAAAAAGCTTTTTTCATGAGGATTGGAACGAGCATTGAAGAAACTATGATAAGAAGAATTACCGGTGCAAAATATTTTGCATCTACCATACCAACGCTAAGACCTTTTTGGGCAACGATAAGAGCAACTTCGCCTCGAACCATCATGCCAAGTCCAATCTGCTGGCTTTCTTTCCAATTGTACCCCAGAATTTTTGAAATCCCTGAGCAGCCGATGATTTTTGAAATACATCCTACGATGACGAATGCAATTGCAAACCACAAAAGGCTCATATTCATTCCAGAAAGATCTGTTTTTAATCCGATTGAAGCAAAAAAGATTGGACTGAAGAACATATATGAGTTGATGTCGATTTTCTTTTCCATATATTCCGCATCCGACAGGCTGCAGAAAATTACGCCGGCAATGTAAGAACCTGTGATGTCTGCGATTCCAAAGAATTTTTCAGCGGCGAATGCATAGATGAGGGCAACCCCCAGAGCATAGATTGGAATGCGGCGGGAATGTGGATGGCGGCGGTCATACCATTTGAAAAGCTTGAATATCAGGTAGCCGGCGATGATGGCCACAATGAAGAAAGCGATTGTCTTTAACAGGATTTCGATGTAGCCGCCACTTCCTGTGCTTACACCAATTACGATTGTCAGTACGATGATCCCAAAAACGTCATCAATGATGGCGGCAGAAATGATGGTCTGGCCAACATCGCTTTTGATTTTTCCAAGTTCCTTTAAGGTTGCAACGGAAATGCTTACCGAAGTTGCGGTAAGAATGGTTCCAATGAACATGGCCTTGTAAAAACCTGGGGTGCCAAATCCATCAAAGCCCCAGAAGCAAAGCGCCATTATTGTTCCCATGACAAGTGGGACAACTACGCCCATAGCTGCAATGACCGTAGATTTTACGCCTGATTTGATTAATGAGCGAAGGTTTGTGCCAAGACCTGCACTGAACATGATCAGAATTACGCCGATTTCAGCCATATAGGAAATGAACTGATTTGCTTCGTTGAAAATGATATCCTGTTCACAAGCTCCAGGTGGCAGTACAGTGCCATAACCAGAAAACCATGGAATGAATCGAAGAAGAAGACCAGCGACAATTTCGCCGGCAACCATAGGAATGCCGATTTTCTTTGCATTTACACCAAGAAATTTAGCTGCAATCACAATAATCCCTACAGAAAGAAGAATCTGCAGAATAATTTGGGAATTGCATTGTTTAATCATTTCTGCAAGATTTTGAGTTGTTTGCGCTGTTTCAGACATGAAAAATAGCCTCGTGTGTGAAGTTTTAATATATAGAAAAATGTAGTGATATTATATTCAAATTGATTTTCTCTAACAATAGATTCAGTTTTTTTTGCACCTCATACAAAAGGCAGAATTTGAAAAAAAATTGTTATTCGCTTATAATGATATCATGGATAAAAGTACTAATGGCTCTTTTGATGAGCTTGTTGCAGGTATTTCTGCGGAAGAACGCAAGTTTTTGCTAAATCGTTTGAATCAGAATAAAGAAAACCTGGTTCCTCTTATACAGTCTTCCAGAGATGATGCAGATCCAGATGTGACGCTTCAGCTTAAGCTTCAAAACGAGTCATTGTTGTACAAAATTTTTCTCTGGATACGTTCCCTTTTTACAAAACGAACCACATCCCAGCTTTATAATGACGATCTTGTAAGTTCAATAGGAAGAAAAATCGAAAAGAGTCATGCAGGCATAATCGATATGCATAATGGACTGCTTCAGTCCTTGTTTTATGAAAAGCTCAAGGAACTTAAGAACAGTGCAGATTTTTTCAAACCTTATTGCGATGTGGTAAGCGAAAATCCTGGAAAATTTTACGTTTTCATGAGTACTTTCATTTGTCCAGAAATTGCAGAAAAAATCAACTCAGAAGCTGATCCATACTCGATTCCGTTTGAACGGGAGCCAACAAATGAATTGCGGGCCTCGTTGATTCGCCGTATGGAAAATGTTTTCAAGGAAATGTCTGGGGGAACCAGAAACAGGCTTTATAATGCGGTTCTTTCAATCGAATGGCTCAGGCAATTTTCCGGATTGCCATACATTCATTTTATTTCCCAGTTTACGGCAATCATTTCCGAAAGTTACACTTGTCCCTTTGTGAATGCAAAAGTTGATTATCCGGCTTTTGCCAGGGTTTTATCATCTGCTTCTTCTGTTTCAAATGAAGCTCTGGAAGCGCTGTTCCTTTTTCCTCAAAAAAATGAAAAAGGAATCAAAGGTCTTGATGGTGATGGAGAAAAAAGCATTCGAGAATTCATGTCAAAAGCTGCTGGTTCTATATCAATGATTCAGATGTTCATTTCTTCAGTTCCTCTTACTTCACTTGGTCGAGTTATTTTTGATAATTTTGACTGGCAGCCAGATACCTATGGTGGAGCTGAAAACTGGTTCAATAAATATAAGGACGAATGGAAGGTCGTGTTTGATTCCAGGTGGAACAGCTGGCTTCGTGACAGGAAAAAGACTCAGCTTGCCAGTGTTTTAAACAAGACGTTTGGAATAGAATCTTTTCCTGAACTGCCATATCGGCCGTGGTCAAAGCTTTGGGGTGGCGTTTTATTCCGTTGCGAACTTACCGGTGGTTTTTTGTGGTGGTTTGCAACGAATAAATTTGATGAAGTAATGAAAGTCATGAATGTGCTTGTTCTTGAAGGTGTTTTCATAAATAACGAAAACCGGGCGCAGCTTTCTGAAGCACTTAATGAATTTGCAGAAGAAAACCAGCACATGATTATGTTTGGAGATTCGCTTCAGGAAAGGGGATCCATAGGAACTGTCTTTTCAAAATTGATTTCTGAGCATATCCGCACACTAAAAGGTCAGGCCATGGTAGATGGTGTTATCTTGAATGCGGAAACTACAGTTCGAGATTACGGTAAGCGTTTTTGTGAAAGCCTTAAGTCCATTGAACAGGTTCTTGGTGGAGTTCTGGATGATGTTAAGGAAAAAGGATATGAAAGCATTCAAAACCTTAATACAATCAAGGGCCGTGAAAACCGTGCATTCAGGGATAGCCTTGAAGAAACTCGTGGTGTGCTCTTGCAGGCTAGAAAAATATTTTCCGAAATCGAACCTCTGGATTTGCCAGTTTCTTCGTAATGTCAGATAAAATGAATGTTTTAAAAACTGATTTCGGTGATTCTTCCAGATCTTTTCTGGAATATCCTTTTTATTTCAATGGCTCATCTGTGGAAAACGGTCCTGTATGGGGAATGTCTGTTCTGAAAGCTGGTTCCATGCGCTTTCGCTGGAATGAAAGCAATCCAAATCGAGATAGGGTGCTTGGTGAAATTGCTGGCAGCAAAAATGTAGAATCTATTGAACTGATTCATTCTAAAACTGTTTTTGTGGCAAAAAATCCTGGAGATTGTACAGGCAAATGCGGTGATGGAATTGTCTGCCAGAATAAAAACATCATGCCTGTAGTTACAGTGGCAGACTGCATGCCCCTTTATCTATTTGACAAGGATACAGGTGCATTTGGTGTAGTTCATTCAGGGTGGAAAGGTACTGGCATTGTATCTAATGCAGTTTCTTTGATGGCTAAGGAATTTGGCAGTGCCCCAAAGAATATCTGTGTTGCAATCGGCGCTCATATTCATGACTGCTGCTATGTGGTAGACAGTGAGCGTGCTTCTTATTTTTCCAGTAATTTTGGCGAATCCTGCGTAACTTCTGTAAAAGAAGGTGAAATTTTGTGTAAAGGCGCTGCTTCTGTTGTGAACAGCTGGAACAATGGTAATGGCCCTTTGTTCCGCCTTTCCCTTCTGCAGGCTAATCTTTGGGTTTTGAAAAATTGCGGCATTCAGGAAGAAAACATTGTATTGCTTGACGAATGTACCTGCTGCAATCCTTTGTTTGGCTCAAACCGAAGAGAAACGGCTGGAGGTACAAACTTTACCGTGCAGCTAGCTTTTGTTCGCTGGTAAAGACAAGACCTAAAGCAATCGCTTTGTTTTAAGTTATTTTATGTTCCAGCCATGATTCATAGGGCCGCTTCCCTTGCCAAGGTCAAGCATTGCGCTTAAAGCTTTGCTTATGTAGACCTTCGCTTTTTTTATGGAAGTGGCCAGATCATATCCTTTTGCAAGATTCGAAGCGATTGCGCTTGAAAGGGTGCAGCCAGTTCCATGGGTGTTTGGATTTTTGATTCGCTTTCCATTAAACCATGTGCCATGGCCGCTTGTTCCATTTGCTTCTTTTTTTAATTCATACAAAAAATCATTTGCATCGTTTATGCTGTGGCCGCCTTTTAAAAGTACGCTGCACCCGAATTTTTTTGCAAGCATGGATGCGGCTTTTTCCATATCGTCTTCGCTTTTTATCTTAAGGTTGCAAAGAACGCTTGCTTCAGGAATGTTTGGCGTGATTACCGTTGCCAGTGGAAAAAGTCTTGTCTGCAAAGTATGGATTGCCTGATCGTTTATAAGGGGGCTTCCGCTTGTAGAAATCATAACAGGATCTACCACCACATTCTTGAGTCCGTATTTTTCAATTTCGTCTGCGATTGTGTTTATGAGTGGGGAAGAAGAAACCATGCCTGTTTTTACGGCGTCTGGAAAAATGTCTTCAACAACGCTTTTGATCTGCAGTTCAAGAAATTCTTCAGAAACTTCCTGTACGCCAAAAACGCCAGTTGTGTTCTGGGCAGTCAGTGCAGTAATTGCGCTCATTGCATATACGCCGTTTGCAATCATGGTCTTGATGTCTGCCTGGATTCCAGCTCCTCCGCTTGAATCGCTTCCTGCTATTGTAAGTGCTGTTTTCATTTTTCCTTTCATTTATGCTTCCTGCCATTCATCCATCAGGCCTTTCAGTTCCTGGTTTTGGTTCTGGGACTGATGAGCTTTGATGCAAAGCCCAAAGAATCTGGTTCCTTTTTTCTTTGCTTCTTTTATGTTTTTTATGCTTTCTTCGCTCAATGGCCTTGTGACAAAATCCGAAACCACAAGCACATCTGCGTCTGAAAAATCTTCTTCGTTCAGTGTTTTAAAAGCGTTTTCAAAAGCCGGCCCGATTTCTGTTCCTCCATTAAAAGAGGTTTTAAGAAACTCCAAAAGCTTTTTGATCATTGAAGCAGAACTTTCTTTGCAAAGTCTGATTGTCTTAAAATCAACTGAAAAATTTATGACGCAAAGATTCCGTTTTTTTTCTGCTCCAAGCTTTGCAAGATAAAGGCACATGGCTTTGGAAAGCAGTTCGCCATCACCTTGCATGGAACTTGAAGTGTCAAGGCACAAAACGATGGGACCGCAATTTCCCTTTCTTCTGTTATGTTCGCTGTCCGGCCCCATTTTGTAGCACAAAAGTTCCTTTTGGGAATAACGTCGTAAAAACTCTGTGCGGGTTTTGCTGTTTTTATGAAGGGCCAGCTCGCTTGCCATAGTGTTCTTTAAGTCATTGGAATAGTGAATACCGTCATAGCTTACCAAAGCCTGGTAGAACTTTGGGGGCCGATGGTGTCCTCCGATTTTCTTTGCAAATTCGCAAAGTTCTTTGTTTTTCCTTATTTTTAAAAGATAATCCTGGATTTCCAGGACAGAAGTCTGGCTTTGGTTTCCAGCTTCTTCGTTTGCCAAAGCGAACATGTTCATCAGGTCTTCCCCGGACAAATTCATCTGTAAGCCAATCAGATTTTGAAGCTGAATATTCTGTGATATATTTTCCATGAGATTCCGGGTTTTCGAAAAATCCAGCTGCGGCTGATGATTTTCATCATATACGTTAGGATTTTGATTTTGATTCGAAAGTCCTTGTGCAGTCTGCCAGCCGTTTCCATTAATCGTAGAATCTGAAATTGAACCATAATAGATTCTATCAAAATCTGAAAGCAAATATAAAATAAAAAGTTTTTGAAGCCATGGAGTTCTTGAATAGGGGTTCTGTTTTGCAAAACCTGCCCAAAAAGCGAAGATGTCATTCATCACTTTATTTGATGCGGAATGGGGAAGCCTGATTTTTAAAACAATTGTTTCAATTTCTTCCAGACACTTAGAGGCAAGGGGATATTTTTTGCTGCGGAAAATATCGTCTTTGCGGCATTCTAAAAGGGTATTGATTCGCTTGTCCAGCGTTTGAGGGCCTTGTGTGGTTTGCATCATGAGTTAAACGCTTGCTTAAAGCTTTCCATTCCGGATTTTATGCTTTGCTTTTCAAGTTCAGCTTCACATTCGCAAATGAAAAGTTCGCATGCAAAAAGGTTTTCTTTTAGCATGCAAATAATCTGCTGCTTTAGTTTTTCAAAGCAAGGCCCAGCCAGAATGCTGATGAATTCGCTGTCATTGAAATCTGACCTGAAATCAGAAAGAATGCTTTCTACTGTTTTTTGTGCCAGAATTTCAGTGATTTTTGAAATTTCTTCGGGAATGTTCCATAATGTGCTTGCCAGAATTGAAACATCGCTAAGATTCATGGATTTTCTGCCATTCAGTACGGCACAGGTTTTCATTACATCAAAAGATTTTTTCCATCGCCTGTCAGAAATGTATATTTCTTCCTTTTGCAGGCAAATGCGGATAGTCCAAAGAAAATCAAGAATTTTTTGATTAAAGCGTATTTCTTTGGCGCAATTTTTCCATTCCTGGATTTCCCTGATTGTGATTGGCTTTTCTGGCTTAAATGAAATTGATTCCTGATTTTCTGTAATGAGATTCCAGAAGTTTTCCTTGTTTGCCAAAGGTTCCACAAAAAGGCGAATTAAAAATCTGTCATATAAAGGTTCAAGACCTGAATCTTCGGAAGGAAGTTCGTTGCTTGCAGAAATCAAAAGTTTAAGAGGCACATTCTTTATGTCGTTTCCGTTCTTGAAAATCTTTTCGTTGCAGATTGTCAAAAGTGTATTCAGAATTGCAGGGCCAGCTTTCCAGATTTCATCCAGAAAAACAATCTCGCTTTCCGGAAGATAACCTTGTGTAATTCGTTTGTATGTGCCGTTTTCTAGTTCCTTTATGCTTACAGGACCAAAAAGTTCTTCTGGCTGAGTGTATTGGTTTAAAAGACAGCTGAAATATTTGTCTGTGTCCAAAATGGAAGCGGCCCATCTGGCTGTCATGCTTTTTGCTGTTCCTGGTGGCCCAAAAAGAAAAATGCTTTCCTGGCTTGCCAGTGCAAGCAGAATCATGCGGCAGACTTCTTTTCTTTCCAGAAGATTGTTTGCGCTTTCCAGCAGCTTCTGGATCCTGCTGGAAATTGTCTGGTCCTTTTCGTTTTTCGTGAAATTCTTTTCCAGAATCTGCTGGAACTTTATGGAAAGGTCTTTCTGGTTCAATATGATTTGTGCATTTTCTGATTCTGTTTCACAGGCTTTTACAGGGCGTTCTGTGGAAGAAACGTTTTTTTCTGCACTTGCTTGTGTAACCTGCTGATTTTCCTCTGCAAGTTTTACGAAAGGATTTTCAAGTCCACGAAGCTTTTTTTGCGAAAAAATTCTGTTCTGGAAAAAAGCTTCTCCTACGTTCTGCTTTAATACTGAAAGATCAGGTCTTGTGTTGTCCAATCTGAAAAATACAAAGGAATATAAAATTTTGTCTTCAATCGAATCGGTGAAAATCATGCAGTTTGTTTCAGGGTTTTCAAGAATTGCGGTTTTAAGGTTTTCGCTTAGTGCCCTCATGTTTTTGCAAAGGGTTTTCATTGCATTGTTTTCGAATTTTGCGATTTCGCAAAGTGCAGTGCCGTCTTTGAACCATTGGTCTGGAAAAAGGCCTGAAGGAATTTCTGAATTGAAACTTGCGGCGGCATGAAAAACATCTTTGAAGCAGAATTTGTTTGAGGCTTTGTATCCCAAAACGAAATTCTTTTTTCCGCCAAAAACCAGAGCAAAACTTCTTTGCTTTGTGGAGCGGGTTATGATTTCTGGAAGAAAGATGTCGAAAATGCTTTCTGATGCAAAATAGATTTCTGCAGGAATGTCAAAAAAATCGCTGTTTACCATTTTTAAAGCCTCAAACAAAATTATACAGAAAAAAACGCTGTTGGAAAATGAGGCTTTGAACTGGCGCGCAAGGTTTTTATTCTTTTACGAACAGCAGGTGCAGAGTAAAATTGCGGTTTTCAGATGATTACAGTGAATGAAAGTGCTACCAGTGGATACTTGCCTGACTGTAATCTTCTATAAAATAATCAGCAATTTTTTGTATTTTTTCAAAGCTGTCTTTGCTTGCCTCATCTTTTATGGCGCATACTATAAAGCCTGCATTTTTTGCTGTCTTTACGGGGCCTGCCATGTCTTCAAAAACTACAGTATCTTCAGGCGCTGTTCCAAGTTTTCCTGCTGCATCCAGATAAATTGCTGGAAATTCTTTGCCAGAACCAGCTTCGCCGCAAGTTATGGTGTAGTCAAAAAGTTTGGCAATTCCAAGCCGTTCAAAGCAGGCTGTCCAAAGCTTTCTGTCTGTGGCCGTGGCCAATGCAAAGGGAATATTATTTTTTTTAAGCTTGTTCAAAAAATCCAATGCGCCGTTTTTCAGCTGAATTTTTGTGGCATAGGCATCTTTCAATACTCCTATGATTCCGTTGATTACTGTTGAACGGCTGTATCCTTGAAGATAATTTTCTATAAGGTAGTCTGCGCCTTGATCCATGCTCATGGAAAATAAGATTCGGTTCAAGCCTGCATCGGCTTTTTTTCCCTGGCTTTTCACGTACAGCGCACCGCAGTTTTCCCAATACATCATGCTGTCTACCAAAGTTCCGTCCATGTCAAAGATACAAGCTTTCATAAAATTCTCCAGAAAATATTCTTCATCTAAATATTTGCGTATATTTTTAACAAGACTTTCTGAAAAAGACAATCGGTATAGCAATTTTGCATTTTTTCCGCTAATATTTTTTTGAGGTATTTTATCCATGAGTTCTAATTTTCCACTTTCACATAGTGAGCTTTCAAATCTTATAAGGGATTTTCCAACACCTTTCTATCTTTATGATGAAAAGGCTATTCGCGAAAACATGAGAAAGTTCACAAAAGCTTTTTCTATCTTTCCAGAATTCCGCGAGCATTTTGCGGTAAAGGCTCTTCCAAATCCATATATCCTTAAAATTCTTGCAGAAGAAGGATGCGGTGCAGATTGTTCAAGTCTTCCTGAACTTATGCTTTCTGAACTTGCAGGCATTGAAGGCCATAAAGTAATCTTTACTTCAAATGAAACTCCTGCAAACGAATATCAGTATGCTGCCGGCCTTGGAAATCTCATAAATCTTGATGACATTACACATATCGAATACTTGAAGAATGCTCTTGGTGGTACGCTTCCTGATACAATATGTTTCCGCTATAATCCAGGTGCAGACAAACAGGGCTGCAATTCCATCATCGGAAAGCCTGAAGAAGCTAAATATGGCCTTACACGCCAGCAAATCATAGAAGCTTATGCAATCTGCAAAAAAGAAGGGGTTCAGCACTTTGGCCTTCACACAATGGTTGCCTCCAACGAATTAAATCCGGATTTCTTTATTGATACAGCAAAGCTTGTGTTTGAACTTTGCGTAGAAATCAAGGAAAAGACTGGCGTGCGCATTGAATTTACTGATTTAGGTGGAGGACTTGGCATTCCTTACAAGCCAGACCAGAAGCCTGTGGATTATGATTATGTTGCCCGGGGAATCAGAAAGGAATATGACCGGGTAATCGTTCCTGCAGGTCTTGATCCTCTTGGAATCTACTGGGAATGTGGCCGTCCAATTACTGGTCCTTACGGCTGGCTTGTAACTACAGCAATCCATCAGAAGCATATCTACCGCGAATATATTGCTGTAGATTCCTGTATGGCAGATCTTATGCGCCCTGGTATGTATGGTGCTTATCATGAAGTTACTGTAAGCGGAAAGGAAAATGAACCTAAAGATCATGTTTATGATGTGGTTGGAAGCCTTTGCGAAAACTGCGATAAATTTGCAGTTCAGCGTCCTCTTCCAAAAATCGATATGGGCGACTATGTGATTATTCACGATGCTGGTGCTCATGGTCGTGCAATGGGCTTTAACTACAATTCAAAGCTTCGCTGTGGAGAAATCCTTATGCGTCCAGACGGAACGTTTATGGAGATTCGCAGAAAAGAAACCGTTGAAGATCTTTTTGCAACACTTGATCTGGATGGCGTAAAAAATTTCAAATAAACGTCCCGGGGTTTGGGGCTATGCCCCAGGCGAGAGGGTAGCGTAAGACCTTTGGTTTATCCAAAGATCTGGAGCGAGGGAGAGACTTCTCCCTCTTTTTTTTTATATTGAAAGATGTGAAAACGTTGTTTTTAAGGTATAATCAAAATATGAAAGGAATGAAAAAAAAGTTTTTTGCAGCTGCACTTTTTCTTATGGCGGCTCTTGTTTTTGCCAAAAGTACACCAATTAAAAATCTTTATCAGTGGACGCTTCCTAACGGATTGAAGCTTTTTGTGGCGGAAAATCATGCAGTTCCACTGACTTACATTGAGATTGCAGTGAAATGTGGTGCCTTCACCCAGGAGGAAGATACGGCTGGGCTTTTCCATTTGTATGAACACATGATGTTCAAGGGAAATGGACTTTATAAGGATGCGGTGAGTGTACAGCGTGCATTGAGCGACATGGGGGTTGCCAGCTGGAATGGTACTACTGGTGTTGAGTGCGTAAATTATTTTTTTACTGTTCCTTCTGACCAGATTGAAAAGGGGCTTGAGTTTTGGAATGCGGCAATTCGATTTCCCTTGCTTAATGAAAAGGAACTGGAAAATGAAAAGAAGGTTGTAGTTTCTGAAATTCAGGGGAATCTGAGCGATACTGCAAGTCTTTATCGTTTTGCATATCAGTCCACGCTTTTTGGTGATGCGCCATATAAGATGGATCCGGGTGGAAGCATTGATTCCATTAATGGTGCAACTGTTCAAAAGCTTAGGGAAATTCAGTCCAAATATTACGTGCCGAACAATGCAGCTCTTTTTATTGGCGGAGATGTAAATCCAAAGGAAGTCTACAAGCTTGTAAAAAAAATATACGGTTCATGGAAAAAAGCGAAAAATCCTTTTGCAAAGGGACTTTATCGCCATGACCAGAATCCAATGAAAGACAAGGTGCGCTATGTTTTGCCATACAATCAGATTTCCAAAGACTGGGCCCAGGTGCAAGTGAATTATCGCGGGCCGGATGCGGCTTTTCAGCGTCATGACACTTTTGTTGCGGATGGCTTGATAAGCCTTTGCAGAAATCCAAAAGCGCGTTTCATGAAAAATGTTTGCGAAGACAAAACTCTTGACGTTCCAGATACAGATTATGTTGGTTTTTCTTGTCCTACATACAGGCAATGTGGTTCTTTTAGTTTTAGTGTAATGCTGCCAGATCCGACAAAAGATTTGGTTATGCGCACTGAATATTTTTTGGATCATCTGGATGACTGGATTTTAGATTGCGCAAAAAATACGAAGGTGGAAAGGCAAGTTACTGTCAGGCAACTTACCGATAGCCGCGCCTATGAAACTGAAACCGCTTCGGGCCTTTTGAATGCGCTGCGTTATTACTGGATTTGTGCAGATGAGTTTTATTACTATGATTACATCAATGAAATGGGAGTCATTTCCAATTATGATCTTGTGAATTTTGCAAACAAATATATTGTGGATAAAGGCGCTTTCGTTTTGCTTCTGGTGAATCCTGAATGTTACGCCAAATACAAAGATGATTTTGATAAGGCTGGCTACAAGGAAATACGTTTTGAGGATGTGGTATGGTTCAGCATGAAAAGCAAATCTGATGCAGAAAATAGGCCACAGGAAAATGGTTCATCGGAAAATGGTTCATCGGAAAATGGTTCATCGGAAAGTGCGCAGTTGCAGGAGGCTGGTAAATGAAAAACTTTTTTAGATTTTTTTGTTTAATTTGTACTTTTTTTTGTGCCGGTTTTGCGTATGCCCAGAAAGCTTTGGTGAAGGAACTTAAGCTTAATAACGGCATTCCAGTATATTTTCGCAAGAATGATACAAGCCAGATTGATGCCCTGGCCATTGTTGTGAAAGGTGGCATTGCTTATTATTCCCAGCAGGATTCTGGAATCGAGTCTGTTCTTTTTGATTTGCTTTGCGAAGGTTCAGAAAAGTATCCTCGTAATACCATCAATCATATTTCCTTCAGCACGGAAAGTTCTGTAAGTGCCAGCACCAGTTCCGATGGTTCTGTAATGCGCACTGTAGCCATAAAAGATTATTTTTTGCAGATGATAGAGATTGCAGCAGATCTTTTCAAGAATCCTTCCATGGAGCAAAAAGCTTATGATAAAATCATGACTAATTGCGTGCAGGAAATTCAGTCTTACATGAACGATCCTCAAAGTCTTGTGCTTTATTATGGCGACAAGATGATTTATGACGGTCATCCATATGCTACGTCTTCCAGCGTTACTGATGAATCGGTGAATAATATTACACTGGAAAAGGTTCGCGCTTTTCATAAGACAATAATGGATTCCAGAAGAATCAGTCTTGTGGTATATACGAACCATACAGAAAATGAAATTCTTGAATTGCTGAACAAAGAATTTGCAGATATTCCTTGTGGTGCAGAAGAGTTGAAGGTTTTGGATTTTCCGGCGATCACCGTTCCTGCGGTAAATGGAGTTTTCCTTCATCCGGATGCTGCGAAAACTGGCTATGCGGCGCGTTTTTTTGCATCTGCGCCTGTTACAGACCCTGATTATGCGGTTTCCCGGGTTGCTTCCATAATTTACGATGGGATCATGTTCAGTGTTGTGCGTGAAAATTACGGGGCCTGTTATTCTCCCCAAACCTATATGGAAAGCAGCTTTGCACCCTACGCCTGCGAATATATCTTCAAAATCTCGGATCTGGAGAATTTTGTGAAATATGTGGAAGAAGCCAGGCTTATTATGGCTTCGGGCAAAGTTATTTGTGGCCGTGATCAAGACGGAAACTATATTTTCGAAGATCTTGCTGACAGGCTTGAAGGTTATAAGAATACGTACATAAATAAAAAATATGCAACTCAGAGTACCACCTATGGAATTGTTGCCAGAATGGCAGCAAGCCTTTTGCAGTTTGGTGATGTGCAGAAAGCTGATGAACTTTCAGTCATAGCAAAGAGATGTACTGTCCAGGATGTGCTTAGGGTTTTCAAAAAATATTGGATTGACGAAAGCTCTGCCTGGGTAGTGATTACAGGTCCTGAGGAAGAAAGTAAAGTGCGCTTTTAGTTTTACGGATTTTAAAATGCGTCGTTTATGAGTTTCCAGGCCACTGAGCCAGGTTTTGGTCCTGCTGGAATTGCGTTTTTTTTGAACCATCTGGCTTCTGCAATTTCCTCTTCCTGGATTTTGATTTGACCGCTCTCATATTCTGCGCTGAAGGCAAGCATAAGCTGGTCGGGGAATGGCCAGGACTGACTTCCTTTGTATGTAATGTTTTTTATCTTTAATCCCGTTTCTTCCAAAACTTCCCTGTGTACAGCCTGTTCTGCGCTTTCACCAGCTTCAATGAATCCTGCGATACAGGCAAATATGTCCTGGTTGCGGTAGGAATGCCTGGCCAAAAGGATTTCTTCACCTTTATGTATCAGAACGATAACACAAGGTTCTATGCGTGGAAAATAAATTTTATTGCAGCTGGGGCAGGTGAGTGCTGAAAGCTGCCGGTGGCTTTCCAGTCTGCTTTTACCGCAACCAGGACAAAAGCGCATGGAACTAAGCCATTTGACGATTGATTTTGCTCGTGATACCAGATTGCATTCCGTTTCCTTATGGGCTGCAAAATACTCTCTGATGGAGATTTCCATAAGTTCTGCTGCTTTATATTCAGGTGGTATTTCTTTGGCACAAAAATGATTTTCTTTTTCTCTGAAAAAAACTGTGTTTTCAAATTGCCGATGAACGTTTAAAAGCTGTTGAAAAGATGGCAAAGACCCGTCGTTGTTTACGAATATGTTTTTGTCTCTGATCAAAAAATTGTATTTTTCCCCGGTTTTCGGGTTCTGTTCAAAAGCCATAAAGCAATCATAGCGTTTTTGGTTCTTTTACAAAACCCCTTTTATCTGATAAACTTATGCAACTTTTTGCATTCATGCGGGTCAAATAATATATAAGGAATATTTTATGAATCAAGAACAAATTTCAACTACAGCACAGATAATCATTTCCATAGTTCCGATTGTAGGAATTGCTATGGGCGCCATTGTGATATTCTTTTATCTTTTGTGGCGTCATCATGAAATCAAGCTTCAGATAAAAACCGGTACTTTCGTGCCAAAGTCTTTCAATTTCAAAGCCTTTTCATTGCTTTCCGGTCTTTTGCTTACAGGCGTTGGCTTTATACTCACGCTGGTTTTTGCAATTGTAGTTCATTTTTCCTATGAGATTCTTGGAGGACTCATTCCAATGGTGATTGGAATCTGTTTCCTGATTTTTTACAAGATATATCCAGAATTCCACAACAACAATTAATTGTATTGAATAATTTGGAATAGTATGTCTTCGCCTTTGCTCCATAAACTGGAGAATGAAATAATCAAAAAAAGGGATTTCTCACTGATAAAGCAGACCTTGGGTGGAAACAATATGAGTTTTGCAAGGTTGATGCAGTTTTATCAAAAAAGGATTTTCCGTCTGGGTTTGAGTTTTTTTCATAACGAAGCAGATACTGAAGATTTTGTTCAGGATGTTTTTCTGAAGGTCTACACAAAACTTAATACATTCAAATATGAGTCCATGTTTCAGACCTGGCTTATGCGCATAGCCTATACAACAGCCCTGAATTGCGTAAACCGCAGAAAAGAATATCTTCCCATTGCAGATGAAGATGTGATTCCGGATCGAAACCTTTCTCCAGAAGAAAATCAGATAAGATCTGTAACTGCAGCTGCAATTCGCGAGGCAATAAAAGAACTTCCGCAAAAATATGCCGTTTGCGTAGAAATGTATTTTTCCTATGACATACCGTATCAACAAATCAGTGATATTACTGGTTTTCCTGTAAATACAATAAAGTCACATATATTCCGTGCAAAAAAAATTCTAAAAGACAAATTGGAGGCTTTCCTTGAATAATAAAAAACAAACAAACTGTGATAATGCAATGAGCGAATATCTGATGCTGGATAAAAATCAGCATCTACCATTCAGATTAACCTTTCATCTTTTGAAGTGCAGCGAATGCAGGCGAAAAATCAAAATGCTTAGCGAAGCAGAAAATCATATTTCCGCACCATTAAAGATTCCATGTCCAGTTACAGACGAAACGATCAAAAATGTGATGATGAGCGTGGATCCAGCTGCCTATGAAAAATTCAAGGCCAGACCTGTTGGGCTTTCTCACTGGATCATAAGTGGCATTGTGATGATTTTTATGCTTGTGCTTTCCATCTATTCAACTTCAGAAATGCAAAGTCCTTCCCTTGTTCTCATTTACGGTTTGATGATTGCGTTCTGTGTTACCTTGTATTGCACTGTTTTTGTGATGAGCAATGTGGATTTTTTTGTGAAAAAGATTTCCACTGTTGTGAAAGGGTCTCAAAGCGCATTAGCATAGCGCATTGAGATTTTTGTATGGATTATTTCCAGAGTGCAGCTGGGTTTACTGCCTTACCAAACTTGTACACTGTGAAGTGAAGGTGAGGACCTGTGCTCATACCTGTGCTTCCAACGCGGCCAATCATTTTGTTCGTGTCCACATAGGTACCTGCAGTTACAAGGATTTTGTTCAGGTGGGCATACAACGATTTGTATCCTGAATGGTGGGTTACGATAATATAGTTGCCGTATACGTTGTTGAATCCTGTTGAGGTTACTTTACCGCCCAAAGCCGCATAGACTGGAGTGTTCATACCTGAAGCCATATCAATGCCTGAGTGATAAGAGCGTTTTCCTGTGAACGGCGAACTGCGCCATCCAAATGGGGAAGAGATCCAGAATCTTGCACGAAGTGGTTTTATGAAAAGGTCGCCATTTATTTCTTGTCTTGTTACCCAATCAAGCTGTGCATCAGGAAGGAAAATTGTAAGACCTGCCGCAAGAGATTTGTTTTTATGAACTGAATTTACCCTTGCGCATTTTTCGCAGCTTATGCCATTTGCAGCCGCAATGTTTTCGATTGTTTCGCCGTTTTTCTTAACCGTGTATAGGATTCCTGGCATTGTTGGAATTTTTAGATATTGGCCAACTTGAATAAGGCGGGAACGCTGAATGTTGTTTACGCTGATGATGGTATCCTGTGTAATGTTGTATTTTTCTGCAATCATGCCAATCATGTCGCCTTTTTTTACACGATAAGTTGAATAGCTAAGTTCCGGCTCATCGCTGGTATACATATCCAGGTTCAATACTCGGGATGCGGCGTCAAGGTTATCTGATTCAACATCTCCAGAACCAGTCTCTTCTGCAAAAAGACTTGCAATGATGTCATTTTCATCTATTCCTTCTGCCGGCTGTGCAGAAAGTGAAGTTGTGTTTTTTGGAGTCTCACTGGTTTTTGCGGAAGAAATTCCTGAAACTGCAAGGGATGGCTTTTCGTCGTCGAATTCCGGAATGGATGTGGATTCAAAACCACCGCTACCTTGAAGCATAGCATCTTCGTCAAAAGACGACGACGCACTGCTATTAAGCTTTGCCACGGAAAAACAGGCAAAAGTTCCTGCAAGTCCTCCTGCAAAGGCTAAGGTAGAGAATATTATCATGCGTTTTATGCGTCTTATTTCCATACGGTTAATGCTGTTTTTATAATTGTTGAATTTGTTCATATTATAGCCTTTATTTCTTGCAAATGCCAACCAGGTAAGTCTCAAATGATTCAGCCCGGCATGCTTCAGGTTTAAAGCCTTTTGCCTGATTGAATATCTCTCTCATTTTTTTAAGGAACATCTGCTGGTCCCCATTCTGGAAAATTTTTACAACAAAGTTTCCTCCAGGCACAAGCATTGTCTGGGCATAATAGATTGCCATTTCGACCAGCTGTTGACTGGAAGCAGTATCTACAATTCTGTTTCCTGTGGTTTTAGGTGCAGCGTCGCATACGACCAGATCGAACGGACCGTTTGCCTTGATTGAGGCTCTGATTTCGTTGTCGTTCAAATCCCCTTGAATGAAGGTCAGGTTTTCTCCCTTTACTGATTTAGAAAGGGGGTTTAAGTCGCAGGATGTGACTTTTCCTCCTTCTCCCAAATTCCTGAGCAAAAAGGTTGTCCAACTTCCAGGAGCTGCACCAAGATCCAGCACATTGCTATTTTTCTTAATCATAGCGAATTTTTGGTCTATTTCCTGCAGTTTGTAGACAGAACGAGCAGGATATCCTTCCGAAAAAGCTTTTCTGGACCAAAAGTCCGGTTTTTCATAACTATTTGATGGCATATACAAAAATTTTCGGAAAAAAAAACGGCAAATATAAGAAAAATTGAACCGCAATAACTTTTTTTTATGGAATCTAATCCAGAAAGATGTATTGGGAAAAATAGATTTCCTTGATTTTGTTCAGCACAAGTTCTTTGTTGAAAATATCTTTCAGGTCGGATTTTACTTTTTCTTCTCCAAGAGATTTCAGTTGCTGTTTTGTTTTGTTTTGGACATATTTTGTGATTTCGTTTTTCATAAAAAGAGTTTTTCTGGAAAGCTCTTCCACAAACTGTTCGTCACCTTTTGTGTATGAAAACCAGGGGTTGATTACCAGCGTGGAAACTGTTTTGGAGGAAGGATCTTGCTTTGTGGCAATGCGTAACTGGCCGATTCCTGTAAAAGTTGCATAGTCCACGTCTTCTTGTTGCTCTGTATAGATTGAGGCGCTGTAAGGAATTCCAATTTTTGAATTTCTTTCATTTTCATTCTGGTTTTCCATGGAGCCTTTTGCACCTGCAGCAAGAATAATTAAAAGAGTCATGGCAAGAAATGCAAAAATTGCTATTTGAATCAAGGTTTTGTTCAGTTTTCTATATTTTCCGTCGTTCATTCAGCTAAAAACTCCTTTGCTATTTCCAATGCTTTGCCCTTTACCCTGGCAGTGATCATTACCCATTCATCAAGCCATTCTTCGTTTAAAATAATGCCTTTTGATCTGATTGTCTGGATGATCGTGTTCTTTTCCACAGGTATGCAGAATTTTCGAGGCTTTCCAAGAAGGTTTTCAGATATGGCAATGGAAAGCTCTTCAAAACCAGATTTAGTTTTTGCGCTTACCATTACGGCTTTTGGATATTTTGCATGAAGACTTGTGCAAAGGACCTGATCGTTTTGGACTTCATCCCATTTGTTCAATACAATAAGTCTGTCATTGTCATTTGCATCTATTTCCTTTAAAACCTTGCAGACGGTTTCGTACTGAAAATCTATGTTTGGGTCCGAGCAGTCCAAAACAATCAGCTGAAGGTCGCAGTCCTTCGCTTCATCCAAAGTTGATTTGAAGGCGTCAATTAGACTGTGGGGCAGATTGCTTATGAAGCCTACGGTATCAGTCAAAAGAATTCCATTTCCGTCTTTCAGCTTCAAGCGGCGGGTAAGCGGATCCAAAGTGGCGAATAGTTTGTCTTCCACAAAAGCGTCGGCGCCGGTAAGGGCATTCAAAAGACTTGATTTTCCCGCATTCGTATATCCGATTAGTGCGCATTCAGGAACCGGAATTGTTCCCCTTTTTTTACGCTGAGTTTCCCGGGTTTTTACAACATTGGAAAGCTCTTTTTTTGTCTGATTTATTTTTTCCTGAACCCGGCGCCTGTCCAATTCCAGCTGAGTTTCTCCGCTTCCCTTTGAACCATAGCTGCCGCCTCTTTGTCTGGCCATGTCACCGTAGGAATGAGCAAGACGCGGCAGAGAGTAGGTGAGTCTTGCAAGCTCTACTTGCAAAACAGCTTCCCGTGTCTGAGCTCGTTGTGCAAAAATTCTTATGATTACTTCCTGTCTGTCAAAGCATGGAATTTTTGAAAGTTTTTCCCAGTTTCTTTGCTTTGTTGGTTCCAGATCAAAATCAAAAATAATACAGTCAGCCATGCATTCTTTTGCATTGTCGCAAATTTCCTGCGCTTTTCCTTTACCCATTCCGTATGCAGGGGCAACTTCCAGTCGGGAAAGGGTGAGCTTTCCTGCAGTTTCAAGGCCAAGTGTTTGTGTAAGACCTTCAAGTTCCATTAGATTGTTTTTTGGTTCGCCTACCAGATAGCAGCGTACCTTTTTGTTTTCTTCTTCCTGGATATTAATGATTTGAGCCATAGTTCTTCTATATATTAGCGTGAAAATGTAATTGTTGTCATCAAAAATATCCATATGATATTTTGTAATATATTATAAAAGTTGTTATATTGATTTATGAAATTCTGCCGATAATTTATTGAAATAGTTTTTTTTCATTTTCGGAGTTCGTTTTGAAATCTGGTGTGAAAACTGCAGTGTCGTTACTGATTTCTGTTGTGGTATTTGTTGGCTTAACTTTGGCAGCATCTCTTGGAATGTTTTCTTCCATAGAGAAAAGCTTTTATGAGCCGGCAAAAATCAAAGCAGTTAGAAGTTCCCTTGACCAGATAGCAGTTTGCAGCAATGAATATATCAGTTCTCTTCTGAAGGCTACAGGTCCTTCCTATGGCGGCTTCATGTCCGAAGCAGACGCTGGAACCTTTGTGTCTCAAAAGCCTTCTGACAAAATCATAAAGTCATGGTATTCGCTGCAGGAAAGATTTCCTGAACTTGAAGGTATCCGTGTCATTGATGCAAGTGGTAGACGAATTCATTACAGCTCTTTCAAATCTGATTCAAAACTGAATGGCCAGAAAAGGATTTTTTCATATTATTCAGACGTTAAGACTCCTTATGGAACTGATGAACTTGATTACAGCTTGATAAATGCGACTGTAAAAAATGAAGCTGATGATTCAGTTTCTCCCCCTGAAAATCCATGGAAAAAAGGAAGGTTCACTTTTGATTCCCATGGTCAGCGAATTATACTTTCCTATCCCATGGAAAATGATGGTGCTGAGTATACTGTAGCCTTCTATTATAATCTTCAGGGATTGAAAAATGTTCTGGCACGCAAAAGCCTGATTTCTATGAATGAGATGGTGCTGCTGGTTTCCGATGAGGAATGTAGTGTCGGCGGCCTTGCATTCAATGTTTCAAAAATGAATGGAGCAGCCGTTGCTCCGTATTTTATAGACTTCTGGAACAGAAATGTGATTGGACCAGAAGGGGTTTTCATAAAAAATGTAGAGCAGGTGCCAAAATCCAAGCTGTCAAATAGTCAGGATGATGAAGAAGAGCAGCCCCCTGAAGAAGGTGGCGCAGGTCTTGTTGAAGATAAACCTGACTTCCTTTTCATGTCTGATTCAGAAAACAGAATTCTTCGCGTTGGTGGCCTGTATGATACAGGTCTTTTGACGCTTCCAGAGTATGTTCGCATCCTTTTGCTTGGGTGCGCATTCATAACGGTTTGTCTTTTTGTTTTGATTCTTTTTTGTTTCAAAAAAGATGATGAAGTTGTCATCAAAAATAAGGTAAAACGTTTTCAGCTTGAGCTTTTGAATGAGTATTTTAGTCAGGATATTAACAGAGCACAGATTGCAGGAAAATTACAGGCGGGCAAGGAAGAGCTTTCAAATAGAATCAAGAAAGATCTTGGGCGCAGAGGAAAACGACATAGCGTAGAAGTTGACGCCATGCTTGAGCATAGCTGGAATGATATTATTTCGGCTCTTGTTGGTAATGGAAGCGAAAATCTGACTGCTGCAATCGATATGGTGCAGCTAAAAAATATGTTACAGGAAATAATTTCCAGTGGAACACTTAAAGTTCAGGCGGTGGAACAAACTCCAGTCCAGCAGCAAAAGCCTTTGGAAGTGCCAGTTCCAGCTTATGAACCTTCTGTTTCAGTTCCACAATTAGAAGACGCAGAGCCAGTAGAAGA
>JAEDGP010000105.1 GCA_016297405.1 Treponema sp. | reverse complement strand
GCACTCAGATTACAATTGAATGTTCTACAGAAGGTGCAAAAATCTATTACACTTTGGATGGAAATATTCCTTCGCAAGAAAACGGAACTCTTTACACAGGGGCATTTACCGTAACAGAAAAAACATCTGTAAAGGCAATCGCTGTTTCAGACGGATATAAAGCATCCTCTGTTGCTTCAAAAACATTCTATGTAAAAGGGCAAGTTTCTGAATCCTCAAAAACAGCTGTAATGCTTCAGGGCTTTAACTGGGATTCTGCTCCAAGAGGTGCTTCGACCTACTGGTACAAATGGTATGACATTATGGCAAATAATGGAACTCAGATTGGAAAAACCTTTGATTATGTATGGTTCCCTTCGCCTTGTAAAACAAATACTGCTTCCTCTGAAGGCTATGGACCAACTGAATGGTTTGACTTTAATAACTGCTATGGAACAGAAACTCAGCTAAAGAATGCAATTTCTTCTATTAGTCCTGCAAAGGCTGTGGCAGATATTGTTGTAAATCATCGTGAAGGTTATTCATCTTGGGGAGACTTTGCAAATCCAACCCTTAATGTTGTAAAAGGCTCTAACTATAAAGCAATTTGTTCTGATGATGAAGGATTTACAAGTGAACCCGAATATATGGGAAAAGTTGGTGCTAACATGCGTGGTGCTAAAGATACAGGTGCAACATATGGTCCAAGTCGTGACCTGGATCATACAAATACCGATGTTCAGAATGGTATTAAAGAATATTTAAGCCGTCTTAAGGCAGTTGGCTTTGAAGGTTGGCGTTACGACTTTGTAAAGGGATTTGATGGTCTTTATGTAGGTCAGTATAACAGTGCTTCGTCTCCTTCTTTTGCGGTTGGGGAATACTGGCCGGGAACTGACGATGGCGGCGGGTATTTTAGTGCTTCTAATCCATCTGGCTGGGAAAATAAAATTAAAAACTGGATTAGCCGTACACAAACTGGTGGATATAAAACAAAAGCTTTTGATTTTGTTTTGAAAGGTATTTTTAACGACATCTTTGGCTGTTCATATACCGGTGGTTCAAATTCTGCAAGTAATAATTTTAGTTATTTGGCAAGTACGGCCACTTTAGTTAACAGTATGCCTGAATATGCTGTTACCTTTGTTGATAATCACGATACTGGTTCAACGCAGGGTCATTGGAAGCTGCCTGATACAGCAGTTCCAGCAAGTTATGCTTACATTCTTACTCATCCAGGATATCCTTGTGTTGCCTGGCAGCATTATTTCAGTTATGCCGAAAGCGGAAATTCAAGTAATGCCGGTTCAGGTCAGTATATTTCCGGTAACAGAGCCGGTACTGATGGAGACGGAAATTCTATAACTTTAAGAGAGTTGATTGATATTTTAATTGAATTAAGAAAAAATCTGGCGGTTGAGTGTGACAGTTCTATTGAATTTCTTTCATCTTCTTCCACCTGTTATGCTGCTAAAGTTACAGGTCAAAACGGTGCGTTTATTGTAACTCTTGGAACAAGCCTTTATAACTGTTCAGATTCTGATTACAGCCTTGTGGCTTCTGGTACTAATTATAAGGTATGGCAAAGCGGAGGAAAATCTTCTAGTAAATGCAGGACTCCTGTAATCACAATCAGCGGCGGAAAGGCAATCATTACTTGTGGAACTGAAGGTGCTGCAATCAAGTACGGATTCAGCTCAGGAGCAATGAACAGCACTTATTCTGCACCTGTTACAATGACTGATGGTCAGACTATCTATGCTTATGCAACTAAAGATGGATTGGAAGATTCTGGTGTGGCAAGTAAAACTTATACTGCCTTGCAAACATTTAAGGCTACAAGTTCTGCAACCTGGATTACAGATGATGAATGTGTAATTTTTGCCTGGTGCTGGGGTGGCGGAGCAGGTGAAGGTGCCTGGTGTGAAGGAACTGCTGATTCCTCTGGTGGATTCACCTGGGACGCTCCTGGTGATATTACACACTTCCTGCTTGCTCGTTGTATAAAAGGAACAACAGTACCTGATTGGGAAAACAAATCAGATACTCCTGGACGTGTTTATAACAAGACAGATGATTATCCGACTGAATCTGGTGTAACGCAATATTCTGTTAGCTGGGATTAGGTCAAATAGTATGCGCAACCGCCTTCTGTTCTTTAATGCAAGTCAACAGGGGCGTAGAAAAATGATTTGGAGGATTTTATGAAAAAACTGCTTGTTTCTGCTTTTTTGCTTTTTTCTGCAGTTACAATTTTTGCGCAGGAAAATCAGGAAAGTAATGAAAAATCAATATGGAACTCTTTTGATGCTGGAGCATATATTTTGAATGGTTATGCTGCAGGGCCTCTTGCGGATTATATTACGGGAACTTTAGGGATGGGAATCGCTGTGGATTATAAAACTCCCCTTCCTTTCCTGGGAGTTCGTGGAACTTTTGATGTGGAAGGCGGTTTTGTAAAGAGTTCTGATATTGATTCCTTGTGCAACGTTTCTTTGGGAGGCGGTGCATGGGCTGAATTTCCTTATGAAGTAGGTGGAGCAACTTTAAGTGTTCGTCCGGAATTTGATTATGGCTTGATTTTTGAATTTATTTCCTCTTCAAAAAGTAACGTAAAAAGTTCCTATGTGGATCAGTTTTTTGAACTCGCATGTGCCGTTCGCTATGCTCCTCTAAAACTTCAGGATCTTGGGCTGAATTTTGAGGCGGCGCCATTCTTTAAGTTCTGTCCGCAGGATGAGAATGTCGCAAATTATATTGGCATCCGTCTTGGGTGTTTTTATGATGGCAAGCACATTTCGCGCCTCTTTAAAAAGCAAAAAAATAATGCTTGATTAGTTGTTTTGGAGTACTCTTTTTATTATGGAAGATCGCGGTAAGCCTATATTCGGACGTAAAGTTTTTTTTCTCAATCCTACTTTGATAATTGAAAATGTTATCATTGAACGGTTGCGTGCCCTTGAATATGAAGTTTATAAGATTGAAAATTACGCTGAATGTAAACCTGTTCTTGCAGAATACGAGGATTCCATTTGTTTTGTGAATATTGATGACCAGCTGACTCCAAAGCAATGGTTTAATTTCATTAAATCATTTGAATTTGATTCTTCCCTTTCTTCGGTTTTTTTGGGAGTGATTTCGGCCAAGACTAAGCCACAAAATAAAGAGCAGTTTTTACTGAAAACAAAGCTTCCCGGGGGATTTGTAACCATCAATCACAATATTGACGAAGTCTATATCAATATAGAGAAAATTCTGGATATCAATGGTGCAAAGGGACTTAGAAAATACGTGCGTTACGAAAATTCGGATCCTGAGCTGATAAGTGCCAATTGTTTCATTAACGACAGGCTTGTTCAATTTGAGGTTGATGATTTGAGTACTGCAGGTTTTGCTGCGCGATTTTCAAATGGATTTCTTAAATTGGTTTTAAAGGGTTGTGATTACAATGTGAATCTTAAGCTTGGCCGAAAAACAATAACAATTACTGTTTCGGTATTGGCGCTCAAGCCAAACGGTAAAGATACCACAGCGGTATTGATGTTTTCTCCTGATGCTATTTCCCAATACAAGGACTATTTGCGTGTTTTTATCTGTAAGTGTCTTCAAAGACAAATGGATGTGTTTGCGAAATCTTCCATAAAAGATATGACCAACTATTCAGTTGAAATTAAGGAAATTGCAAAAGAAGAGGATGGTGAAAAAAATACTTCTTCTGAAACAGATTCATTTACTGATATGGGTGATCTGGAAGAAGTAAAGAATCAGTAATTTACAATGATTGTTTATTCATCTTTTTTGTGATAATCTATTCTTCTATATCACAATTAGTGTCGCAAACCAGCGGCATGAGGAAATTACAAATGGCAAACACAAAAGATACACATGCGTGTACATTGGACAAAATCATTTCACTTTGTAAAAGACGTGGTTTTGTTTATCAGGCTTCAGAAATCTATGGTGGACAGGCAGGTGCCTGGGATTACGGTCCTTTAGGCGTAGAATTCAAGCGTAATATTCAGAATGAATGGTGGCACTACATGACTCAGCTCCATGACGATGTAGTTGGACTTGATTCAGCAATTTTCCAGCATCATACAACTTGGAAGGCTTCTGGTCATGCTGACCACTTCTCAGATCCAATGATTGACTGTCTTGAATGTCAGGCTCGTCATCGTGCAGATAAAATGATTGAAGACTTTGTTGCTGCCAATCCAGAAGTAAATCCTGGAAAACCAGTAGATACAATGTCCCATGAAGAAATGAAAGCTTTCATTGATGCAAACATCAATTGTCCTGTTTGTGGTTCAAAGGAAAGAAAATATACAGCTGTTCGCGAATTCAACCTTATGTTCAAAACATATCAGGGGCCAATTGCAGATGAATCTCATCTTATTTATCTTCGTCCTGAAACTTGTCAGGGAATCTTCACAGATTTCAAGAATATTGTACAGTCAAACCGTATGAAGATTCCTTTTGGTGTAGCACAGGTTGGAAAATCGTTCCGAAATGAAATCATTTTCAAAAACTTCATTTTCCGAACTGCTGAATTTGAACAGATGGAAATGGAATATTTCTGTAAACCAGGTACAGAAGATGAGACTTTTGAAAGATGGCGCAACGACCGCTGGCAGTTCTACCTTAAGTACGGTATCCCTGAAAATCAGCTTAAATGGCACCATCACGATAAGCTTGCTCACTATGCAAAAGATGCTTACGATATCACTTATAATTTCCCAATTGGTTTTGAAGAAATCGAAGGTATTCACAGCCGTACAGACTTTGACCTTTCTCAGCATATCGAATATTCAAAGAAAGATCTTACATATATGGATCAGGAAGATGGCAACAAAAAGTATGTTCCATACGTTGTTGAAACTTCTGCTGGTTTGAACCGCAATTTCTTGATGTTCCTTTGTGAAGCTTATGAAGAGGAAAACGTATCAACAGAAGAAGGCAGAGAAGATTTTAGAACTGTTCTTCACCTTGATCCTCGTCTTGCTCCTATTACAGTTGCTGTTCTGCCATTGATGAAAAAAGATGGCCTTGCTGAAAAAGCAAAAGAAATCCAGCACATGCTTAAAGAAGATTTCGTAACTGACTATGATGTTTCTGGTACAGTTGGTAAGCGCTATCGTCGTCAGGATGAAGTTGGTACACCTTTCTGTGTAACTGTTGACTATGATACAATCAACGAAAAGAAAGAGGATGGTTCTGCAAATGAACTGTTCAATACAGTGACTGTACGTTATCGTGATTCAATGGAACAGGAACGTGTAAGCCTTGATGATCTTGTTTTCTTCATCCAGAAAGCAATTAAGAATTACAAACCTGTAGTTCGTACTGACAGATAACAACAATGAAAGGGACTGTCCCAAAAGGAATGAGTGTAGCGCTCATTGAGTCCTTCGACAGGCTCAGGAACCACCCTTCGAAGGGCTCAGGAACCA
>JAEDGP010000033.1 GCA_016297405.1 Treponema sp. | reverse complement strand
ATTTTCAGAACTTTATTCTGTGTCTATTAATATGCAATATAGAATTGCTATAGATATTCAAATTGAAGGTGAAACAATCATTCCAATAAATATAGGTGATCAAAAAGAAATATATGAAAAATAAAACCTGACACAGTTTTCAAAGCCGACAAAAACTTTGTCACAAAAGTTGCTTCATGTGCCTGGACGGCGCGCAACTATATTGGCATAGAGGGGTATGGATGCGTACAAAGGCAAGGTTCTTTTGATTGTGAATACTGCTACTGGTTGTGGTTTTACTCCTACAGGCTTGAAACAGCTGCAGGCCGCGATGGATATTTACCGCAGTAAAGTTTTTGAAACATTTCGTTATATTCTGATTGATAGAGATGGAAATATTGTAAAAAAATTGAGCCAACTGCAAGTTTGGACAAGGTAAAAGCCGCAATTTGTGATATTCTGTAGTTATGAATGACGAAAATCTTGAACAGTTGGCTTTCTGGGAACAAAATTAAACTAATGTTTTGGAACTTGGCAAAAAATTGTTCTTGGATTCCTTCGTTAGTTGGCGGCGGCATGAATCTTGATGGGGCAAAGGCTGCCTGATTGAAAGCACTTTTGGATGAATTTTTGAGCAAGCTTTAGGATTGTTGTTTTTATAGGTGTGTTTATGGAAGAAATGTTTGATGTGGCTGTAATCGGCACAGGGCCTGCAGGACTTTCTGCTGCAGTTACGTTAAAGATTAGAAACAAAAAGGTGATTCTTTTTGGAAGCCGGGAACTTTCAGAAAAAGTGAGTAAAGCCCACGAAATCCAGAATTATTTAGGGCTGCCTGCCATCAAAGGTCAGGAGCTGGCCAGAAAGTTCAATGAACATATCGATTCTCTTGGCCTGGCAATCACTCAAGATCAGGTTACAGCCTGTTATTCAATGGGAAGCTATTTTAGTTTTACCACAAAGACAAACCAGCTTTATTCAGCAAAAGCTGTGATTGTTGCCACTGGTGTAAATTTTGGCAAACCATTTGATGGAGAAGAAACTTTCCTTGGTCGTGGGGTCAGCTACTGCGCAACCTGTGATGCGCCATTTTATAAAGGAAAAACAGTTGCAGTAATTGCACAGACTGAAAAAGAAGAGAAAGAAGCATCTTTCCTTAGCGAAGTGTGCGAAAAGGTTTATTACATTCCGTTGTACAAAATGCAGAATGTTTTTGGTGAGAAGAATATTCAGGTTGTGCAGGATCAGGTGGTTCGCATTGAAGGGGGCATGAAAGCTGAAAAACTGGTGCTAAAAGATGGTGAAATAAATGTGGATGGTATTTTCATTCTGCGTGATAGTGTTTCTCCAAAGCAGCTGGTTCCAGGGCTGGAACTGGACGAAAACCATATTAAGGTAAATCGTCAGATGGAAACCAATATAAAAGGATTGTTTGCCTGTGGTGATATTACAGGCTTACCGTATCAATATATAAAAAGCGCTGGTGAAGGGAATGTGGCAGCATTGAGTGCAGTCAAATATTTAAGCCAGATGAAAAGCAGCTGATGAATGCTGCAAGTCCAAAGGCGTTGCGGGAATGTGTCCCGCAGGGTGGGTGGCGGACAACGAAGTGTACGCCAGGGAGGGGCTCCTCCCTCATTGGTGAAATCTATCACCAGGTCAAATTTTTGTATTTATTGGAAAAGTTGTCAACATTTTGAGGTTTATTGAAAAGGGTCTGGTGGCAGTTCAAGCTTTCCTTTCCATTTTTTAAAATCGTTCATTCGATCAAGTTTTGCATTAAGCTTGTTGCCGTATTCCCTGTCTGCCGCCCATGTTCCAGCCAGTTCAAATATGGTTGGTGCTTTTCCACGGGGATTTACATATTTGTAGCGCGGATCAATCAAGTCTTTGTGCAACTGAACATCACTTGTGGTGCCGTAAGCGTGAAGATGCTGAATGTGGGCGCGAACGCCTTGCCGCTCACTTTCAAACCAGAGACCTGGATTTTCTGCACTTATGGCTCCAAGGCCGCAATAATTGTTCATTTCAGGTTTTACAAGATTTCCGAATTTTAAAAAGCCTGTTTCATGGCACATTTGAGCAAAGGCTACATCAGAATTAATGCCTTCTGCGTTACTTTCTTCTATATAATAGGTCGCAAGGCGGTAAACCTGGGCAATGTCTGCGGCCGGATTTGCGTCCATAAAATAGGCGGCGAGCTGTTCTGCGGAAAGTTTTGCAGGACCTGTAATGCTTCTGGATATGCCTTTTTTACCTGCTGATGAGATTTTTCCTGTGCTCTGGCAGGAAAATAAAATTGAAATAAAAATTAAAGTTGATGCGAAGATTGCACATTTTTTAAAAGACTTGTTCATGTTTTGATTTTCGGCAGCATTTTGACCAGTGATGACTTTTTTATTTTCTTCTGTTAAAATAAAAGTCTATGAAAAAATTAGGATTTGTTTTTTTTGCCGCAACAGTTCTGCTGCTTTCATCGTGTTCGAAAAATAAAGGTTATGGAGTGGTCCTTTGGGATGACCCGAAAAACGGTCTTAGAGATTGTGACATTGTTCCTGTTTATGTAAAATCAAATATTTCCCATGTCTATATTGTTGGTTCTGATCATGGTAACGTGGAAGTTCCTATTGGAAAGCTTACTGAGCCGACTTCAAAAAAGAATGCTCAAGCCATTGCGGCAAAATATAAAGAATATATCCATAAATATGCATCTGCCAAAATTGATGGTTTGCCGATTCGTGCTGAGTATGTGAATACGGCAAAACAAGTCTATCGTCTTAGAAAAGATGAAGTTGTGAAGATTCTTTATAAAGGAAACGGTCAGGCTGTAAGTATTGGTAAAGGAAAGCAATTGGAAGGGGATTGGCTTTATGTCGTTGCCTCCGATGGTACAAAAGGTTGGTGTTTTTCCTATAATCTTTCGATTTTTGAAACTGATGAAAACGGAAACCGAATCGGAAATGCTGTTGAGATAGAAGAGGCTCCTGATTTAAGTGATTTTGAAGAGCTCATTTCTGGAATATGGTACCCGGCTGAATATGCTTCGATGATTCGTGGAAAAATAATTGATCCTGATAAGCTTAATCCCAATAACTTCTTTACATTGGCAAATGGACGCATCATCTTTAATATGCCAAAAGTCAGGGAAAGCTGGACTTATTCTGGAGCCACAAAAGGAAAGGACAATCAGTATAAGCTTGAGGGTACTTCACTTATTGTAATACCTAGAAAGGATTCTCTTGTTCTGCGTTATACAGGAAGTTCTGGAAAACCGGAAGATTTTAATGTGGTTAAGATTGAAGAAGATATTGATGCTTTAGTCAATGACGAACTTGATCGTCGTGAAAGCCTTTTCATGTCAATATGTTATGCAAGTAACGAGTTTAAGAGCAACAGTTATGGACAATTGAAATTTGATGCAGATCATTCTTTTGTATGGAAAAACTTCAAGCTGCTTTCTCCTTCGATTATTCCAAATGGGGCAAAGCAGACTGGAACTGTATTCGTAAAGTATGTTTTGGATAGAAGCATTGCTTCAAGTTACGATGGTGTGCTTACTTTTAAATTCGATGGCGTGGAAAAAGAAGTAAACTTCCTGTATAAGCTTGATGCTCAGGGGTTGCGTCTGGAGGATGCTACAAAAGCAACCTTCAAGAATATTGTTGTTACAAGACGTGGTTTAAGTCCGCTTGTGGCATTCTTTAGTATTGCAAAATAGTTTTTGAGGAAAGAATGGCATTCGTTCAGTTTTCACAGGTTTCGCTGGCTTTTGGTGACAGGGATATTCTTAAGAATGTTTCTGTAAATTTGCAAAGTGGAACTAAGGCAGCATTGACAGGCGCAAACGGTGCCGGAAAATCAACTCTCATAAAAGTAATGGCAGGTCTGGTGCAGCCGGACAGTGGTTCTAGGGTTTGCCAGAAAGATGCAAGAATTGCATATCTTCCGCAAAGCGGACTTACTCATCATGGATGTACATTGCGAGAGGAAGCAGACCGTGCATTCGAGTTCGGTTATGAAATCCAAAAAAGAATAGATGATATTGGCGACAAGCTTAAAGCTGGTGAAGGAAATCAGGCTTTGCTTTTGGAAGAGCAGTCCAATTTGATTACCCGGCTGGAAGAAAGCGGATGGCATCGCAGGGAAGCTACTGCAGAAAGCGTTTTGATTGGGCTTGGATTTGCAAGAACTGATTTTGACAAAATGACTGAGCTTTTTTCCGGGGGCTGGCAAATGCGTATTGCCCTTGCAAAGGCCCTTATGCAGAATCCTGATATCCTGCTTTTGGACGAACCTACAAACTACCTTGATATTGAAGCTCGCGGATGGCTTGAAGGCTTTTTGCAAAGCTATAAAGGCGCTTTTCTTTTGGTGAGCCACGACCGCTATTTTCTTGATGTTACAGTAAACGAAGTTTATGAGCTTTTTGGCGGCGATTTGAAGCGTTACAAAGGCAATTTTACAAATTATGAAAAAATTCGTGAAGTTGAGCTTAAGACTTTAATCAGCGAATATGAAAAGCAGCAGGATGAAATCGCAAAGCTTGAAGATTTTATCCGCAGGTTTGGTGTGCAGGCCACAAAAGCCGCCCAGGCCCAGGAGCGCCAGAAGCAGCTGGATAAAATCCTTGAGAAAAAAATTGAAATTCCTGAATCTCTTAAGAAGATTCATTTTAAATTTCCTCAGGCGCCTCATGCAGGTCAGCTTGTTTTGCGCACAAAAGGTCTTTGCAAAAGCTATGACGGTTCCTTCGATGTAATCCATAATCTTGATTTGACTGTGGAAAATGGTCAGGCTCTGGTTGTGGCCGGTAGAAATGGAGCTGGTAAATCAACATTGCTTCGAATGCTTGCTGGTGTGGATCCTGTAAGTGGTGGTGAAATTATTTTGGGCGCCGGTGTAAAGATTGGCTACTTTAGCCAGGATAATGCAGAGACAATCAAGGGGTCTGAAACTATTCTTGAGTATATAGAAAATAAGGCGCCGCTGGAACTTGTTCCAAAAGTGCGCGATATGCTTGGTTCTTTCCTTTTTAGAGGCGACGATGTTTTTAAAAGCCTTGATGTTTTGAGTGGTGGTGAGAAAAGCCGCATTGCACTTTTGCAGCTGCTTTTGAATCCAAATAATCTTTTGATTCTTGATGAACCTACAAATCATCTGGATATGCATTCAAAAGATGTTCTTATGAATGCATTGAAGGATTTTGGAGGAACTGTAATTTTTGTTTCTCATGACCGCGGTTTTATTGAAGGTCTTGCAACTAAGGTTCTGGAGCTGAAGCCCGGGGAACACAGGGAAATTGCCGGGGATTACAGATATTACATGGAACGCCTTGAAGCAGAAGAAAACGGAACTTTGGGACAGTATGAGGCTGGAACCGGAGTTGCTTCTTCTACTGTCGTAAAGAAAACTTATGGAGTTGAATCCGTAGATGCTGCAAAAAGTGCAGGCAAATTGAGTTGGGAGGAGCAGAAAAAAGTCGAAGCCGAAAAGCGAAAGCTTGAAAAAGAGGTTTCCCGGATTGAAGGGGAAATTGCCAAGGCTGAAGAGGAAAAGTCTGCCCTTGATGCGAAAATGGGCTTGCCTGAAATCTATTCAAATGGTGCAAAAGCAAAAGATGTACAGTCGAAAATCGATGCCATTGTTGCGCGAATCGATCAGTTGAATTTGGATTGGGAAGCGGCTATGGAAAAGCTTGGCTAATCCAAAGGGGGACCTGGGGAAAGGTTTCCCCGGGAGAAAGGGTAGCGGAAAACCGAAGGTTTGAAGCGAGTGAAAGGCTTTTCCCTATGGATTTTTATGGAGGAAAATATGAAAGTTTTGGTAATTGGTGGCGCAGGTTATATTGGAAGCCATGTTGTAAAGGAAATGATGAAAGCTGGGCACAAAGTTACTGTTTTTGACAACCTTTCAAGCGGTCTTAGACAGAATCTTTTCCCTGAAAACGATTTTATTTATGGAAACATTTTGATTCCTGATGATCTTGATGCCGCTTTTGCTCAAGGATTTGATGCTTTTGTACATCTTGCGGCTTTTAAGGCTGCCGGTGAATCTATGATCAAGCCTGAAAAATATTCTGTGAACAACATTACTGGTACACTGAATATTATGAATGCGGCTGTTAAGCACAACTGTCTGAAGATGATTTTTAGTTCAAGCGCAGCAACTTTTGGAGAACCTGAATATTTGCCAATGGATGAAAATCACCCTCAAAAGCCAATCAATTATTATGGTTTTACAAAACTTAAAATTGAAGAATTTATGGATTGGTATGACCAGCTTAAGGGCATGAAATTTGCTGCTCTCCGTTATTTTAATGCTGCTGGTTACGATCCTGAAGGTGTGGTTTGTGGTCTTGAACAGAAGCCTGAAAACCTTTTGCCTCGTGTTATGGAAGCTGCTTTGGGACAGCGCACTCTTAAGATTTTTGGTACCGATTATGAGACTCGCGATGGTACCTGTATCCGCGATTATGTTCATGTTACAGATCTTGCCCGCGCTCATGTTATGGCTTTGGAATATATTGCAAAGAACAACGAAAGCCTTAAATTGAATCTTGGTACTGCAAACGGAACAACAGTTAAGGAAATAATTGAAGCTGCACGCAGGATTACAGGAAAGCCAATTCCTGCCGATGAAGCTCCTCGCCGTCCAGGTGATCCTGCAAGTCTTTTTACAACAAGCAAGAAAGCAAAGGAACTTCTTGGTTGGGAACCAAAATATAGTGATGTTGATACATTGGTTGATACAACCTGGAAAGTGTATCTTAAAGCAGAATCATTGAAGAACAAATAGTTTTTAGTTTATCGAGATTTTATGACATTAAAGGATTTAAAAGTCGGAGAAAAGGGAATCATTTCGAAGGTTGGAGGCAAAGGCGCTCTTCGCCAGCATTTTCTTGATATGGGGGTGATTCCTGGAGTGCAGGTTACCATGGTAAAGCATGCACCGATGGGAGATCCTTTGGAAATCCGCATTTTTGGCTATGAGTTGACTTTGCGTAAAGATGAAGCGGCTCAGATTGAGGTTTCCCAGGATATTGCAGAAGTTGTGCCTGAACCTGTCTGGGAAAAGCCTTCCATAATGCACCCGGGTCTTGGGGAAGAGGGTAAGTTTCATGCAAAGGAAAACGAAAATCCATTGCCTGATGAAACAATACTGACTTATGCGCTGGTGGGAAATCAAAATTGCGGTAAAACAACTCTTTTCAATCAACTTACAGGTTCCAATCAGCATGTAGGAAATTTTCCTGGGGTTACAGTTGACCGAAAAGACGGCGTAATTCGCGGTTATCCAAAAACTTTGGTAACAGATTTACCTGGAATCTATTCAATGTCGCCTTTTTCTACGGAAGAAATCGTTTCGCGCAATTTTGTTCTGGACGAAAAACCTAAAGCAATCATCAACATTTTGGATGCAACTTCCATTGAGCGAAGCCTTTATTTAACCATGCAGCTTCTGGAACTTGATATTCCAATGGTTGTGGCATTGAACATGATGGATGAAGTTACCGGCAATGGCGGTACTATCGATATCAACGGCATGGAAGAGATGCTTGGTGTGCCGGTCATTCCTATTTCTGCCGCAAAAAATCAAGGTGTTGACGAACTTATAAGTCATGCCGTTCATGTTGCTTATTATCAGGAAAAGCCTGTGTCCCAGGATTTTTGCAGTAAAGATGATAGGGGCGGTGCTGTTCACCGCTGCATTCATGGGATTATCCATTTGATTCAGGATCATGCGGAACGTGCCGGCATTCCTGTGCGTTTTGCTGCCAGCAAAATCATTGAAGGCGATAAAATCATTCTGAACAAGCTGGATCCGGATCAGAATGAAATTGAAATGCTTGAGCATATCATTTTGCAGATGGAAAAGGAATCTGGGCTTGATCGAAGTGCCGCAATAGCCAACATGCGTTTTTCTTTTATCAACAAAGTTTGTGGCAAAACCGTAAAGAAGCCTAGGGAAAGCAAAGAACATATCCGAAGCCAGAAAATAGATAAAGTTTTGACTGGCAGATGGACGGCTATACCTTCGTTCCTTTTGATCATGTGTGGCATTTTTTATCTGACTTTTAATCTTTTGGGAGCTTTTCTGCAGGAGCTGCTGGAAAACGCCATTCAAAATCTTACTGATGTAGTGGCACAGACCATGCATAATGCCGGCGTAAATGAAGCGATTTCTGGTCTTGTTGTGGATGGCATTTTTTCTGGTGTTGGAAGCGTTTTGAGTTTTCTTCCGATAATCGTTCTGCTTTTCTTCTTCCTTTCTTTGCTGGAAGATTCCGGCTACATTGCAAGGGTTGCTTTTGTTATGGATAAACTTTTGCGCAAACTTGGACTTTCGGGAAGAAGTATTGTTCCGCTGCTTATTGGATTTGGTTGCACTGTGCCGGCCGTCATGGCCACAAGGATTTTGCCTAGTGAAAGAGACAGAAAAATGACGATTCTGCTGACTCCGTTTATGAGTTGCACTGCAAAGCTTCCAATTTATGCGTTCTTTGTGCAGGCCTTTTTTCCAAAACATGGAGCTTTGATAATGGCCATCTTGTATTTTACAGGTATTGTGGCTGGCATTCTGATTGCATTGCTCTTCAAAAAGACCTTGTTCAAGGGAGAGGCAGTTCCTTTTGTGATGGAATTGCCAAACTATCGTTTGCCGGCTGCAAAAAACGTTATGCTTCTTTTATGGGACAAGGCAAAGGATTTCTTGCAAAGAGCTTTTACGGTAATTCTTTTGGGAACAATTGTTGTGTGGTTCCTGCAAAGTTTTGACATTCATTTGAGTCTGGTTTCTGATTCCAAAGACAGTATGCTTGCTCATATTTCCGGTCTTTTTGTACCGTTGTTCAAACCTGTGGGGCTTGGAGACTGGAGAATCTGCACAAGTTTGATAACTGGTTTTATTGCAAAAGAAAGTGTTGTTTCGTCTATGGGTATTCTTTTTGGCGATGTGCAGGCGGCGATTTCTTCACTTACAGCGGCAAGCCTTCTGGTATACAGTTTGATTTATACTCCTTGTATTGCTGCGATTACTTCGATTCGCCGTGAACTTGGAACAAAATGGGCGCTATGCGTGGTGATCTGGCAGTGTGTCCTGGCCTGGCTTCTGGCTGGCGCAGTTTATCTGGTTGGGGGAATGTTATGACAGATACAAAAAAACTTAAAGATTTTTTAAGAGTTGAATCCACAAAGCAAAAAATAATAGAGCTTGAAACAATGCTTACCGCTTGCAAAGCAATGGCCCCTGAAAATGGTGGAGATGGAGAAAATACAAAGGCGGTTGCTTTGGAACATTGGCTTAGAACAGAAGGCTTTGCAAATATTCAGCGGTATGATGCCCCTGATAACAGGGTGAGTTCAAAGACCAGGCCAAACCTTGTGGTTACAATTCCTGGAAAAAATGATGATTATTCCATCTGGGTTGTGGCTCATATGGATGTTGTTCCTGCGGGAGAAATTTCTCTTTGGGATACAGATCCTTGGACTGTAGTAGAAAAAGATGGCAAACTTTTTGGCCGTGGAGTGGAAGATAACCAGCAGGGACTTTGCAGCGCCGTTTTTGCCGCCCTTTCGTATTTGAAAAATAATGAGCGGCCTGAGCATACGGTAAAATTGCTTTTTGCTGCAGATGAGGAAGTGGGCAGTACTTATGGAATGGTATGGCTTACAAATAATACGGATCTTTTCAAAAAAGGCGATATGGTAATCATTCCTGACGGTGGAGATTCTTTGGGCCAGACAATTGAAGTTGCAGAAAAAAATCTTTTGTGGGCCGAAGTAAAGATTAATGGAAAGCAGTGTCATGGTTCTAGGCCTGATCAGGGAAACAATGCATGCCTTGCGGCAAATGATTTGAGCATGCGGCTGTATGGCCTCAAAAATATTTTCAATAAAAGAGATGAGATTTTTGAGCCGCCTTACTCCACATTTGAACCAACCAAGCGGCTTGCCAATGTAAGTGGAATAAATATTATTCCTGGGGAAGAAACTTTCTGTTTTGATTGCCGCATTTTGCCTTGTTATACATTGGAAGAGGTTCAAAAACAGTTTGAAGCTTTATGCAGTCAAGTGGCCAAAGAATATGATGTTGCAGTTGATGTAAAATATCCTCAGGCGGTTCAGTCTCCTGCAACTGATACAAATGCATCAATCGTAAAAAAACTTTCTCTGGCAATAATGAAAGCTCATGGGCTGAAGGCCCGTACGATTGGAATTGGTGGCGGAACTGTTGCTGCTGACCTTAGAAAAAAGGGAATAGATGCCGTTGTGTGGTCTACCCTGGATGAAATGGCGCACATGCCAAATGAATATTGTATTATCGAAAATCTTTTGAAAGATGCAGAAACGATTGTGGAATTTTTTGCTATCGAAGATTGAAACTTTCTACAAGATTCATGTTTCCGCTGCGAACTTCTATGTCATCGTAGGTTAGGGAAGTAACTGTTGATTTGTCCTTCATGAATTGAACGGTTACAGAATATTTTCCTGCAGGAACAGTAATCCCGTCTACCCAAGCGTATGCTGGAAAATAACGGCAAGTTCGCACATCAGCCCGTTCGCTTAAGAACATGTTTGCCTTTGAAGCCAAACTGATTACGGAAAACAGAAGTCCAAGTTCAGAACTTCCAGCTTGTTGGGAAGCTGCATCAAATGCAATTGCAGAGGTAAGCTTCAAAACCATTCTGCCGATGGTTTTTGCTACAGTCAGCGAGTATTTTTGGCTGTATGTATCAAGGGCAATGTTTTCTATGCTTTCAAGAAGTTGAAGCTCAGAGGAATAGGTTTCGCCGGTTTCTTTGCATGTGGCAGTATAGCGTACTCTGTTGATGTCGCTTTTTCGCATGACCATTTCTGGAAGGCAAACATTGTAGAATCCATCTACGGCAAAAAGTGGCGTTCGATTTTCTTTTTTGATTGGACACAACCCTGAAAAGGCAATGATATTCAATCGCGCATCATTTTTGCTTACCTCAAGTTCCTTGCTGATTGATGAGGGAATGGGAAAATTATATAGATTTTTTTGCAGTCCGAAAGCTTCATTTATTCCCCGCAAATCGATTTTTGCATCATCATAATTTCCTTCGCTTCTGTACATGAGCATGCTCAGATATCTGGCCAGTGCAGAATTGTGGAAAGTCATTTTTGAATCTGGCACAGATTGAGAGTTTTCCTTTAGTTCTTTTCTGCTTCGTTCAATTAGTGTCTGATAGTTCAGCGAAATTTCTTGAAGCTTGATGTTTACCCTGCGCAGTTCAACAAAGGAATCGTCAATCAAACCAAGGTTCAGATAGTTCAACGCTTTGAAAATACTTATGTAGATGTCTTCGTAAGGATCCCCTGAATAGTCGATAACAGTATCGTTTGAAATCATTGAGCCGATTTGCTGGGAAATACTTATTGCCGCATATTTGTCCATAAGATTTTCTGACTGGGATAAAAGCAGGTTTGAGTTTTCGTAGTTGCCTGAATAATGGCAAATCAATCCTTTGTCCAAAGTTTCCAGAACCTTATCGGTTTTTCTGTATAAGGTGCCTTTTGGGGTCTCAAGTTCTGCATAAACATCTTCATAGTTTGATGACGCAAGGTTCTTGTTTATGTTGCGAAAATTATAGTCGGCCATTGTGGTACATGACACGAACAAAATTGTGGAAAAAAATACCCCTAAGGCACCAGTTTTGCTGGAAACTGATGCTTTTTTTTTCGGAAAAAAACTGTTTGAAGTTTTTTGTATGCGAATCAACTGTGCCGCCCTTAACGAACTTTAAAGAACATTCCAATAAGAACAACGGTAATGAGAATCTGCATAATCATGAATTTTACAAGAACCTGTGCAGGGGACCATCCGTGGTTTTTACGCATGTGATCATGGAGAGGAAAGCGAACTTCCGCAAAAATTTTGATGTTGAAGAAACGCAGAAGTGCGACTTTCAAAAGCCCCATGCCGCCGTTTATGAAAATAATAGAAGATGTTGCAAAAATCATAAGTGGATTCTGTGTAAGCAAAACCCCGGTTCCGATGAAGAATCCCAGGGCGCGACTTCCTGCGTCACCCATAAGTACGCTGCTAGGAAATGCATTGTGCCACAGGTAGCCCATCAGAATGCCGGAAAGTCCGAAAATCATGGTGGCCCAAACTGCACCGTCGGAAATCCATGGGACGAGCAGGTAGTCGGCAATTCCTTTGTGTCCAAGAATGAAATAGAACACAATGCCTAAGGTAATCAGGGCAATCAGAACCAAAGTGCTGGAAAGACCATCAACTCCATCTGTGCAGTTTGTGGTGTTTATTGAAGCCCAAAGAAGTATGATTGCTACTGAAAAAAAGATGGCGGGATGAACGGCAATTTTTTCTGAAATGAATGGAAGCCAGTAATATACTGTTCCAGATTCGTCTTTCATATAGAAATAAAGGATGACGGAGGCGCCCACACAAATCACAAGGTCAAGAAAAGCTTTTAGATATTCGCCCCAGCTGTTTGTGCTACGGTCATCAAGGTAGCCTGTGAGCATTGTAAGCCAAATAAGGCACAAAATTGAAAGGTGTGGCCACTCCATTGGGACGAAAATAAGGCAGGAAAGCACATACATTGTGATAAAGATTACGCCTGCTCCGGTTGGTTTGCCTTTGGCAGCTTCGGCTGTGAGAGTGAATTCTCGTCCGCGATCATGAGGAAGGCGATGGTAGAATTTTGGAAGAAATTTATAGGTCAGGAAAAAACCGAAATAAAGGAATAAGCCGATGAGTACTACGTTTGATGTAAGAAGTCTGGCTGGTCCAAAGAATTGCTGAAGATAATTTCCTAAATAAGACAACATTTTTTTTAAGTCCTGTTAAGCCGAAGCTGATTTTTTTATTTTTTTGCCAGGCAAAAAGCCTATAGCGAAAAGTGCTGATGACCGGTAAAAATCATTGAAATGCCTTTCTCATTGCAGTAATCGATGAGCAGACCGTCAGAATTTGAGCCGCCAGATTGAATGATGGCCTTGATTCCGTGATCAGCGATGCAGCGAAGAGCATCATCAAAATTGATGTAGGTATCGCTAACTAATATTTCGGCACTTTGATCACTGGAAGTAAGGTTATTTTTTATGCAATTGGAAGCTTCTTCCAAGGCAAGCAAAATAGCTTTCTTTTTATTTGTTTGACCTGTGCTTACACCAATTGCCTGGTTGTCATTTATGATGACTGCTGCGTCTGATTTTGTAAGCATAGCGATCAAAGTGCCAAACGCCAATGCATCTACTTGCTGTTGATTTGGACGAGTGTTTGTGACTACCCGCCAGTTACGGAAAGGAACGGTATCTGTGGATTGGAAAATCATGCCGCCGTCAACGGTTGCAACGTCCATGAAGTCGGATGTAGCTTGTGAAGCCTGAACAATTCGAATGTCATTGCGGGAAGCAAGAATTTCCCTTGCTTCTGGAGTGAAGTCTGGTGCAATTACAGCTTTCACACCTGTTGTTACAAGGAGTTCGGCGGCAGCTTTATCAATTACGGCGCTGCTTCCCAATGCACAGTTATCGAAAGATTCAGGGTCACAATTATATGTTTTTTGAATTGAGGAATGTACATCCGGGCCTAAAGCTGCACCAATTGGGTTCCTGTTTTTGATTGCAATAGTAAAAACAAAACATGTGGCTGGGGTGAAGTTTGTTGTAAAGTGATGATTTTCTGCATCCGTTGTCTGAACGGCAAATGGATTCTTCAAGACTTTCAGGAAAGTGCACACTCCCTTCCATGCTGTGTTGCAGTTGATAAGCACGGCATAAGAAAATTCCGGTCCCTGAATCTTTTTTATTCCATTCAAAGAGCTTTCACTTAATGTAAGGGAATATAGAGCTGCATTCTGATGATTATTTGCTCCGTGGCGAAGAGCGTTTCGTTTTTTAAGAGGCATCATAATGTGCGTTGGAAAATCTTCCAGATTGTTTTTGCCAAGGATGGAAATAGAACAGGCCGCATCGTAAACGGAAGTAAGGTTCATTGCCTTTCCTACCAGCATAAGTCTAAAATCATTTGTGATGTGGTCAGTTTTTAATTGAACAGTAGCTTCTGCATAGTCAGTTGGATCGACTAGAACGAGCACGTCTTTATAGAATGCACAGGCGGTGCGAATCAAGCTAATGGTTTTTATGTCGATTGGATTTGAGTTTGCATTGTAATCAATGAAGGCACTGACTTTCTTGATTTTTGGAATGACGTTTGCCACAACCAAAGTGATGGGCACTTCAAATTCTGATGAGGAATTTCTTGCAGCCATAATAAGATACATAAGATGGCTGTAATTGTCAGAAGCTTTTACGGCAGAGTCCAAACTGTGATCCAGGGAAAATGGAATGCCGTTTTCTTTCAGAAAAGTACCGGTCTTTCCGGCAGAAATTATTTCCCAGTTTTCGTTGATAAGAGTCTTTGCAAAGGTTTCCAGTCCCTCTGTGTTTTCCGTAAATACAACTGCTCGTTTCTTCATGTAATAATTTTACCTTAATTGACATCATAATTCAATTGAAGATTGGTCAGTCTTTTGTGTTTCGAAGAATGTCCACTGTGTGACTTGAAGCTCCCATCAAATCTTGTCGTTCGCAAACTGTCTGATGGTAGCGGATGAAAGCCTGGAAAGTTTCTTCGTCCATGGCATTCAACTCACGGCGAAAATAGTCAGAAGCTCCATCTGCTGCTATTATTTTGATTCTCTCAAGGCCAGACATCTGGTTGAGCCGCTGTATGTCTTCAAGGCGAACATAATCATAAAGTTCCTTTTCTGAACTGACTGTATGGAATTGATCATTGATGGAACCGTTTTTCAGACAGGTCAAGATATTGTTTTGCCTGAATCCAAATGTAAGAATGCTGTAGTCATTCATTACATAAGCGGCAAGAATTGTACCGCCTTTTTTTGTGACTCTGCTTGCTTCCGAGAATGCCTTGAGTTTTTCTTCATCCCCATGAAGGTGATATAATGGTCCGAAAATAAGTGTGAGGTCGAAAGTGTTGTCCTCCAGAAAATGAAGGTTGCGAGCATCGCCTTGCCAGGTTTTTACGTTTTCATGCTTGTCGCGCAAAACTTTGATATTCCTGTCGCATAGTTCAACTGCGGTAACGTCAAAGCCCATACGGGCAAGGCTAACCGAATATCTGCCAGTTCCAGCTCCTATGTCAAGGATTTTTGTGCCTGATGCTTGGGTTGTATTTGGTTCTGGCAGGTTTTGAAGAATATATTTAAGGCTTGTCTGGAATTCGACAGTCCCGTGCCTGGTGGTGAGACGGTGTTCCTCATCAAATTTGTTGTAATAGGCATTCAGTTCGCTTTTATTCATGTTTAGATTTTACCGTAAAGCCGTTTTTTAGTCTTTGCCAGCGAATATAAAAAATAAAAACTTTGACGAAGAGGGATTTGTGACTTATAATGAAAACAATAACATTTTTTTATGAGCGAAGATTTTTGGGTTGGGAGGTGATTCATGAACAAGGATTTTATCTATGATCTTGAATTTGTGGATGCTATTGATGAACATAATAGACTTATATCCATTTTAGAAGAAGACAATCTGATTGAAGAAATCAATACCCTTGCTATGCTTGTTGGCATTTCAAAAGTGAATCCGGATTATGACCACAGAAAAAGAGATTTAGCCAATGCAATCGAAAAGGCAAAACAGCGTGGGATTGAGATTTCAGTTCCTTTGTGCTAGTTTTAATGCAAGTTGATTTAGGAAAAGAAATTACAAAAGGTTTTTTAATGCGCTCCAGAATTAAACGGATGCAGTTTGATTTGGAGCGCTTTTTTTTGTCCGAATTCTAAGATTCATCTTCATCGTCGCTATCGTCTTCGTCTTCCAGAGACTGGCTTGCAAGATTTTCAAGCCATTTTCTGTTCGGGTTTGGAATGGCCCCGGAAAGCATGGCATTTTGGGCAGCTTTTTGAGGAGTCGTGCCTGCAACCAAAAGAGAACGCTGTTGTTCTTGTTGTTTTGCCTTGCGCTCTTTGTTCAGCGCAATTGCCGCCTTTATGATACCAGCTGCTTCTTCCTGATGGATTTTCAGTTCGTTGGCCACATCCAGGCTTGTAGCTTCTGCAAGATTTTCCAAAGTAATAAACCGCTTTGTTAAAGCTCTGGCACGTCGTTCGCCGATGCCTGGAATTTCCTGGAAAATGGAAACTGTGTTTTCCTTTGTGCGAAGGCGCTGGTTTCTGGATGTGGCAAATCTGTGAGTCTCGTCGCGAACTCGCTGCAAAAGGCGCAATGCATCGCTTCGTTTTGGAAGGCAGACAGGTTTTTCTGCATAGGGCAGCCATATTTCTTCATCCCGTTTTGCAAGACCTGCAATTGGAATGTCAAGTTTCAATGATTTTAAGATCTGGTCTACAGCATTTACTTGACCTAAGCCACCATCTATAAGAATCAAGTCTGGCAGGTCTGCCTGTTCATTTAAAAGCCTGGTGTAGCGTCTGGTGGCAGCTTCCCGCATGGACTGAAAATCGTCGATATAGCCGTCGGTCGTTTTCAGGCGGAAAAAGCGGTAGTTTTTTTTGTCGGGGTTCCCGTTATAAAAGCTTATAAGACTTGCCACTGGAAATTTTCCGCCGATATGGGCAATATCAAAACCTTCGATTCTGACAGGAAGCCTGTTCAGGTGAAGAATGTCCTTAAGTTCCTGTAAAGCCGGGAAATCGCCACGCTCCCTCATGCGCCTGATTATGTCTTCTTTTGCGTTTTCAAAAGCCATGTTCATGGCGGCAATATGGCGGCTTGCATTTTCAATTTTATCGGTAACCAGAATCAATTCCGTTTTTGCCTGCAGCTGTTCGAAAATCCATTTTTCAAGGAATTCGTAGCTTTGGCGGCTTGGTACGTAGATGTGAGGCGGAACTTCTTCCCTGGAACTGTAGTAGGCACTTATGAATTCGGATGTAAGCTCTTCGTCTTCGTTCAGGCTGGTAACCCGATAGTTGTCCCTGCCCAAAAGCTTTCCGCTTCGAATCTTGAGAACTGTAAAGCTTACAAGTTCGCCTACCCGATGGTGTCCGATGTAATCTCTGTCCTGGTTATCAAAACTTTCAACAACGTTCTGGTTCTGTAAAATGGAAAGCGCCCTTAGTCCATCCCGTAATCTGGCCGCCTTTTCAAAATTCAGTTGTGCAGCAGCATTTTTCATTTCTATAGTAAGTTTTTCAACGGTTTGGTTCCCTTTTCCCTCAAGCAGACGGGAAATTTCACCGAAAAACTCACTGTAGGAGTCTTTTGAAATTTTATCGCAGCAAGGAGCCTTACATTGGCCCATGTGATAGTAAAGGCAAGGGGATTCCTTCTTCTTGAAGATCTTGCAATGCCTTAGGGGATATATCTGGTAAAGAGTATCGATGAAAGTGTCTAAAGCGCTTGCATCCGGGTAAGGTCCAAAGTAAGTAGAACCATCGTGAAGAACATTCCTGGTCTTGAACAGGCGCGGATATTCTTCCTTTGTAATTCTAAGGACAGGATATGACTTTCCGTCTTTTAGACAGATGTTATAGCGGGGGTTGTATTTCTTTATGAGATTGTTTTCCAGCAGAAACGCTTCGTATTCGTTTTCTGTTGTGATGTATTCGATTGAAACTGCATGGGAAATGAGCATTCTGGTCTTGATGTCTTTGTTTCCCGAAAAATATGAGGAAAGGCGGTTCTTTAGATTTTTTGCCTTTCCCACATATATTATGGTGCCTTGTGGATTGCGCCACATATAGACGCCACTGGATGGAGGAGCTTTTAAGGCTGTTTGATGAAGGATTTCTCTTGTTGAACTGCTTTCGGACATATATGAATAGAAGAAATTATACCACATTTTGCAGAAAAATTACATTTGCTTTGTTTTTCCTGTGCCTTTACGGCTTTTCATTTGCAGAATCATATAAGATTGGCGGTGCAAAAGGTTGGAATGATATTGGCGTGCGAAACGGCATTACCACGGGAAAAGGTCGTTTTGGGTACGAATGTCTTGAGCTGGACCGCAACAACGCAGATATAACTTATGATACAGATCTTCTCATAGATTTTGAAGATAATGATGTGCGTGACAAAGCCGGGCATTATACTGTGACTTCGAACAAAACATTCATTTCTGAAAAGGCGATTGTTGGAAAAGGAGCTGCGTTAAGCCGTGGCATTGAAGGTGGACTTTCCATTCATGGAGACGAACAAAGTCTGTTTGGATGTGAAGGACCAATCGGCTCTTTTAAAATTGACTTTTGGATAAATCCTTCGGTGGTGGATAACGGGGAAGTGCTTTTGAACTGGCGCTCTTCGAAAAATGATGTTGAAAGCGTAATATATCAGGTTGTCTCGGTTTCTTTCTATCAGAACAAAGCCATGTGCCTTTTTTCCAATATTTTCAATGGCTACAAAAAGGATATGGGGGATATTTGCCTTGTTACTTCAAGCAAAGTGATTCCAGGAAAATGGAGCCATCATACCATTGCTTTTGATGATGAAAGCGGTGCTTTGGAATATCGTATTGACGGAGAACTGGAAGCTATAAAGTTCATAACTGATGATGGCCATGAAGGTGGAAACGTATATCACATGGAAATGGGCGTTTCTGCTGATTTGGAATTGATTCCGTCATTCACAGGATATTTGGATCAGGTGCGCATTCAGCGCAGTTTTGTGGAGAAAGAAAATCACTTGGTTGCAGAAACGGCTCAGTCGCTGAATCCAAAGCTTTACAGTACAAAAGGCGGCCGTTTTGAAACAATTCCTCTGCTCACAAAATCTGGCACAATTTTCAATTCGATTCAGGTAGAAAAAAACGAACCTGAACAAACTGCAATTCAATACTATGTTCGCTCTGGTGATAACTATTTTAATTGGACCCAGGATTATCCTGAATGGAAACCTGTTTCTCCTGGGGAAGAGATTAGTGGTGTAAGCGGCCTTTATTTCCAGGTGGCAGTGGAGCTTTTTCCTGATGGAGAAGGCAAAAAGACACCATCTGTTACGGAGCTTACGTTGAATTGGACTACAATTCCAGATCCAATGCCACCGTTCCGTGTAACGGCGGAAAAAGGCAACGGTCAGGTAAAACTTTCATGGAACTATTCGGTTGATGATAGCGCAGGCGGTTATTACATTTATTACGGAACAAGACCTGGTGAATATCTTGGCCGTTTTGCAGCAGAAGGTCCTTCGCCAATTAATGTGGGAAATTCGACTACATTCACATTAACTGGACTTGAGAACGGCACCATCTACTACTTTGCCATTGCAGCCTGGTCAAAAAATGACAGCCGCATTAGCGGACCTTTATCTAAAGAAGTGTTCGCCCGTCCATCAGTAAAATAATAAGTTGAGGCATAAATTATGGAAGAGAAAGAATTAGTACTAAAAAGAGCAAACAGCGCTGTAGTTTCCCGGGATTTTTCCCTTGCGGCCAGATTGTATAAATCATTGCTAAAAGACGACACGGGAAACGTGGAATTGCTGAACGCTTTAGGCAACGTTTATGTAAAAAGCGGAGATGACGAAAGGGCTCTTCTTTATTACGAACAGATTCTTACATTCCATCCAGACGATTTTGATGCCTTGAATGCTGAAGGCGGCATATATCGTCGTCTTAAAAAATATAACGAAGCCATTAAGGTGCTTGAGAAGGCATTGGAAACTGGAAAAAACAATGCGGTTGTAAATTATACCCTGGGCTTTACCTATAAATCCATGGGAAATGACCAGGACGCCATAGAATGTTTCGAATCGGTAATTGAGGACAATCCATCTGATGTATTGGCCTACAATCATTTGGGATCAATATATGCCGCCCAAAAGCAGCACCAGAAAAGCATTTCCATCTATAAGCGTGGCCTTCAAATCGATCCAAATCATCCGATTTTGCAGTACAATCTGGCAAAAAGCTATGAAGCGATCCATGATGATTCCAGTGCGATTTCTGCCTATGAAACGGCGCTTCGTGCAAAGCCAGGTTGGGTAGATGCAGTTCGCTCCTATGCCGAACTTTTGCTTCGCCACAGAAAAACAAAGGTGGCTGCAAGCCTTGCAAAAAGCTCAATCAATTTGAATCCACAAAATTTGAGCTTAAGGCTTTTGGAAGGAACTATTTTTTTGGCTCAATGCAATTATGAGGCTGCCATCGATTCTTTTGAAAAAGCCTTAAAGATTGATAGTGAAAACATTGAAGCATACCGACTTCTTTCCAAAGCTTATGAAAAGGCAGACAATTTCAACGGAGCATTAAAGGCAATCTCAAAAGCCGACGAATGGGTAAGAAAATCCGGCGAAAAAAATATTGCTGTAGAAAAACAGATGGCAAGCGTTCTGCTTTCTACGGGAAGTTTTGCGGAAGCAAAGGAAAAAATCCAAAATCTCAATGATGAAGCAGTTTCTCAGGGAAATCCAAATGAAGCTGAAATTTTGGACTTGAATGAACAGCTTTGCATCTGTAATGAAGATGAAGAGGGCGCTGATTCTTTTCACAAAAAGATTGCTGCCACCAATTCTGACTATACAAAGGACATTGCCCATAAGGGAAACAGATATTTTCAGCTGGGAAAACTTGAAAAAGCAATTCAGGCGTATGCAGAATATCTGGAATCGAATAACAAGGATTGTGCATATTGGGTTGCACTGGGCCGCGTAAATGAAGTTCTGGGCAATAATGTGGAAGCCTTGGACAATTATTCCACAGCTTTGGCTTTTGATCCAAGTAATCATGCCGCGGAAAAATATACAAAATCTCTGAACCAGAAGATGATCATGGATGATGTGGTTCCAATCATCGAAGAAAACAAAGAAGACGATTTTGTTAGTGGCGAAGAAGTTTCTATTGAGGAATTCACAAGTGATGAAAGCGGGCAGCCGGATCAGACAGTTGAAACTGTGGATGAAAATAATGAAAATGATGAAGATGATGAAAATGACCAGATCGATCCTGCTGAAGTGACATTTGATGAAGGCGAAGTTGATATTTTTGATATTGATGATTCGGTGACCCCTGCTGATGAAGAATTGGATCTGAGCGAAATTGGTCTTGAAGACGAAGAGCAGGAAGGGGAAGAAACTGAGAATGAAGCAGAAAATCCAGCTGAAGAAATGGATGAACTGAAAGATTCTTTGGCCGATATGAAAGATGATCTTCAGGATATGAAGGAAATGCTTTTGGATGAAGAGGATTATCTTGATGATTTTGAAAATCCTTTGAAAATGGAAGATGCTTCAGATCTTGATGCTGAAAAACCGCAGAAAAATCAGATGGATGAAAATCCATTTGCAATTGATGAACAGCCTGATATTTCTGAAGAAAACGATTTGGTGGAATCGAAAAAAGAAAAGCCTTTAGCAGAAGAAAACCCTTTAGCAGAAGAAAAGCTGCTTGATGAAGTTCTTGAAAACAATGAAAATGAATTGAAGGATGCTGAAGAAATAAATCAGGCAAGTGAAGATGCTCTGAAGGCAAAAGAAGAAGCGCTTAAAGCAAGTGAAGAAGCCAGAAAAGCTTTGGAAGAAGCAAAAAGAGCTGCTGCGGAAGAAGCCCGAAAGGCTGCCGAAGAAGCAGCAGAAAGAGCTGCCGAAGAAACAAGACGTAAACTTGAAAAAGAAAATAAAAAGCAGCAGGAACAGCTTGATGCTTTGAATGAGAAACTTAATAAGCAGCTGGAAGAAGCAAAAAAACTTTCAGAATCTGTTGGGGAGGCTGCCGAACATGCGCAAAAAGCTGCAAGTTCTGCAGAAAAGGCTTGGGATGCGGCTCAGTCGGCAGCAGATGCGGCTCAATCGGCAAATAATGCGGAAAATTACATAAATCAGGTAGCGGAAGAGGCGGCAAAGAATGCGGCAGAAATGGCTGCCGAAAATACAACAGAAAAAATTCAGGAAGCTGCAAAGGAACTTGAAGAAAAGCTTGCTCAAGAATCTTCTGATCTGGATGATAAGCTTTTGAATATGGAATGGGATGAAGAAGTTGTTGCAGAAACTGATGTAAAAGAAGAAGCAGC